>JBLIML010000216.1:0-6511 GCA_047638675.1 Planctomycetota bacterium
CTGCATAACTACACGAGACTTACACAAGACAACTCTGTATGTGACTGGAAGAGGGTTACAACTTGTTGAAAAGGATGGTGGCCAGGGGTGGAATTGAACCACCGACACAGGGATTTTCAGTCCCCTGCTCTACCGACTGAGCTACCTGGCCGACACTAGTTATAAGCTATAAGTAATAAGTAATTAGATGTGCATTATTACTATTTTTGAATTCCGTGGGGCGTTTGAGATTTCTGTCTTTGCGAATAGATATCAGTGCCCCCCGGCGAAGGGCGTATTAAAGCGATCTAGTGAGCTGAGGTCAAGTAATGCTTTTATTCGGGTTGTACAAACTCCTTTGGTGCCTCGGATCCTTCGCCGAAAAAGAATTTTCCCATCTCTTCCTCTAGATATTTCCTGTCCTTGGGCTCTATCGGGCTCAGGCGGTATTCGTTGATTAACATGGTCTGGTGGGAAAGCCACATTAGCCAGGCCTCCTGAGATACATTCTGGTAGATGCGCTTACCCAGATCTCCCGGGTAGGGTAGGGCTTTCAGGCCTTCTGCCTCTTTATTCAATTTTACACAATTGACGATATGCGTCATTTAAATCTCTCCTGCTGCTGTTGAAAATAGCGCATCCATTAGCTTTTTAACCGGTGCTGCCATGCCCAGTTTAAGCTGGCCATCGGGTTTGTACCAGCACGCGTCGGCGCTGTCCTCCACTTTGCTGAGCGAGGATTGTAATTTTAGTTTAACTGGCATGATGTCCAGATGAAAATGACTGAAGGTGTGTCGTATTACGGACTGCCTCTGTAGCAACTCGGTACTATACCCTTTTTTCGTATCCAACCACGTGCCCAGATCCTCATCCGTCGCACATTCAGGAAAACCCCATAGTCCACCCCATATTCCACTGGGCGGTCTTTTTTCCAGCAATACCTCTCCTTTGTTATTCTCAATGATAGCAAAAACAGTTTGTTTCACCGGCAAGGTTTTTCTGGGTTTTTTCTCTGGTAATAGCTGTTGCAAGTTTTGTGCATGCGCCTGACATCCCTCTTTAACTGGACAACACTCACACAGGGGTCGACTTCGCTTACACAAGGTCGCTCCCAGATCCATAATAGCCTGCGTGTATTCAGCAGCATTGCGCGTTGGCGTATGCGCTTCTGCAATCTTCCATAACTTATCTTCCACCTTTTTATTGCCCGGCCAACCGCCGATGGCGTGAAAGCGTGTTAGTACTCTTTTTACATTGCCATCGAGGATGGCTACCGACTGATTCAGACTGAGCGAAAGAATGGCACCTGCCGTCGAACGTCCAATGCCAGGTAAGGATATCAGCGCGTCTAAAGTGACGGGGAAGTTACCTCCGTATTCCTGACAAACCAGCTGTGCTGCTTTGTGAAGATTTCTGGCGCGTGCGTAGTAGCCAAGACCTGTCCATAAATGCAAAACCTCATCGACATCGGCCTCGGCTAATTTTACGATGTCTGGAAAAGCTTCCATGAAACGCTGGTAGTAGGGAATGACGGTGCTGACCTGGGTTTGTTGCAGCATGATCTCCGATATCCACACTCGATAACTGCTCGGATCTTCTTGCCAGGGCAAATCATGACGTCCTGACGTGCGATACCAGCGTAGCAGTGACTGCGTGAAATCAACCATCGCTGGCCAGGACTTCAATGCGGTCGATGGTCTTTTTTGCTTCTGCCATCATTTTTTGTTTCACCAGAAAGGGACCAACAAGAGGCGGGATCCAGAAAGACGGTTCCAACTCGCAATAAAGCGTAATGCGACTATGCGCAGCATCCACCCGCTCAACACGCCATTCAGTTTTGCCAAACTTGTAGTCGCTCAGCTCGGGAATTATTTTGGTAATGATGGTGTTCTCTTTTTCCCATACGTCTTCAACCATTCTGGCCGTAAAACAAAAGACCAGAATGCAGGTTTTCACTACCAGACGGCGGCGTTTAATTTCAGCATTTGCTTCGCTTATCAGACTAGTTTCAATCAACACCTCGCTGATACGATTCAAATGCTCATAATCGGTGACAAGCGCAAGAACAGGTTCATAACGGGAGGCCACGACAACATCGAGCTCGAGGATATAAACGCCCTTCTTATGTTGTACTTTCGCGTGCTGAATTTCCCCGGCGGGCAGGTCTAAGGTGGCGAACAACAAAGCCAGCAATACAATGCAGCTACGCACGATATTATTTGAATATACTCTTAAGTGCTTTATCAAGTAATTCCTTGCCAGGATCGCTATTCTTATCTACGGCATTGGTCTCAGCGGGAGTAGTACTTCCTGGCGAGAGTAATTTATCCAGAAAGATTTTCTTAACCGCGTTGCCTGCCAGGTTCAACTTGTCCGGCTTGCAGTTCTCACCCGCGATCTTGCCGCGACATAATATCGGGATGCTGTAACCACCGAGATTGTAGGTTTTCTCGTCCTGGGCGACGGAACGTTTATCCACCGCGACAGCTAGATCGTATTTCCAGCTCATGTCGACAAGTCTGGCCAATATACCGTTGCCGGTTACCTTGAATCCCGGTGCAGTCATCAGCAGGTCGTTATTGTTCACCACGCCCGCATTAATCTCCAAATTCGCGACCAAACTGTCAAACTTCGTGTTTCCACTGGTGTCAGGTTTAGCAAAGCGTCCGTTTTCTATCATCATCTCTACTTGTCGCAAGGCCTTTTTCACATTGACACCACGGACAATGCCTTCAGTCACCTTAAGCTCCGCCTGACCACTGAGGGTTTGTTTGAAAGCATCGGTATTTCTTCCATGGGCGACCACCGCGATGGATATATCACTTTTTCCCACCAAATCAGCTGAACCGGTAGTGTCTTTTAGCAATTTTTCAATCTGCACACCTTTTATTGCCGAGTTCATCACCAATTTAGGTAACTTGCCATTCGCATTGATCGTGACATCGCCAGAATAAGAACCCTGATAAAGATTTGCGCCCACTGGCTTCAGTTGGATATTGCCATCTTTTCCTACCAGCCTTAGTTCCACATTCGTCATTTTCATTTTGGACAGCGTTAAATCGGTGATGGACAGGCTGCCATCTACGTTCAAGGCCTGCAAAGTCTCCACGGGTAATTGTGCAGCAGCGCCGGCGGCGGTCTCTGGTGTCAACGGTTTTTTGCCTTCATCTTTGTCTGCTGGCGGGAGATAACGGTCAACATTAATTTGATCAATATCAATATCAAAGTTAATGACTGGTTTGTCAAAATCAACTAAAGAGAAATCTCCACTCAGATTTGTCTTATCCAGAACCATAACCAATTGTTTAATTTCCAGCTTACGCTTCGATTTAACAAATTGTGTCTTGAAACCAAGATTCGTAAAGGTGTTCTTGCCAGCTGTAATCGGTAAGGTCTGGTTCAGTTTGTTCATCAAGGATCGAAAGTCGAAAGGGACAAGGTCGATCTCCCCACTAAAAGTCGGCTCTTCCTGCAGGAATTTTTTTGCTTTAACTTCGCCGCTTACGTTCAGGCCAAGACCCTTCAAGGAGAGACCCTCCATACTCAGCGTTTCCTTTTCAAGATTGATATTAGTGTCAGCGTTGAGGGAAATACTCTCCGCTTTCTTGCCCACCTGACCACCTGCAAGAATAGCCTTTAAGACCATTGGCTTCAGGTTGAGATTGCTGGGATCACCAGAGATCGTTGTATCAAAATTAATCGACTGCAAAACTTCGGATAAAGGTTCTTGATCCAGTGCTACCAACAGACCAGCTAATTTGTTTCCGCTAATAGTTAACTTGCCATTAACCACACCTTTATCAGCCTGCATGTCTTTAGCTTTTAAATTGCCCAGGACTTTTATTCCCAATGCCTGGATGTCCAGGCTCGGAATATCAATATCGCCGCTTTTTAAATCTGCATCAAAGCCCGTTTTTATCGTAAACGCCTTATTGTTCACATTGGAAAACTTCTTCCCGTATACAAACAATGCCGACTCGCGTCCTCCCTGAATACGCCCCAGTAATCGCAACAAGGTTGGCAGGTCGGGACCCGCCGCTTCCAACTGTCCTTTGTAAGCAGGCGTCTTCGACTGAACATTCCGCGCCTTTATATTACCTTGCACTGTAGCGCCCAACATCAGCAAGGAAAGGTCTGACACATCAATGTCGCCACTTTGCATATCCGCATCAAAGTCGGCGTCAATTTTAAAATCCTTATTTTTTACTTTGGAAATTATTTTACTATATTCAGTCAATGCAGATTCGCTGCCGCCCTGGAGTTGACCCAGCACCTCCAACAATGTCGGCAGATCAGGTCCTGCTGCTTTTAACTGGCCTTTATATCCAGGCGTCTCAGAGAAAATATTCCGTGCCTTTACCTCACCGTTTACCGTAGCGCCCAACATTGCCAATGCTAAGTGCGACACATCAATATCACCTCGCTCAAGATCGGCATCCAGGGTGGTATCGACGGTAAAACTACGAACTGAAAGTTCTGCGATCTGACTTGCGAGGGGCTCGATTTCTGCAATTTTGAATAGTTGCGCGAGATCTGTGCCATCTCCTTTAAGACTTGCCTGAATCGAAGGACCGGTGGTTTGAATACGGCTCGCATTGAGATTGCCGCTCAACTGTGTATTAAGACCTTGTATGGTGAGATCGGAAATAGTGGCCGTGTCTTTGTCCAGATCCAGATCAATAACGGCAGAAAGTTTTACATCATTTTCACCCTCGGGAATATTTTTGCCTTTTAGTTTCGCCTGCAGTTCCAGAGGTTTGATAGCGTAGATTTGATTATCAATGTCATAAGTAATCGTTCCAGCAAGATTGATAATTCCATTCAATGCAGGTTTATTCGCGATAAAGTCCATGTCGACGCTTAATTTTAGGGGTTCTCCATAGCGTAGGGCATCGGTCTTGATGTCCATATTACTAATTTTGTAAACAGTATCGCTTGCAAGATCGTGCCAGTTGAGACTCGCCTTTTGCACATCCACACCGCCAAGCACTACCGCTGCCAGAGGAAAACTGCCTTCATCCTTTTTCTCTGTCATCAAATCATCCCAGTTGCTCACGCCTTTCTCGTTCCGTGCCAGGTTAATAACGGCACCTCGAATACTGACCGTGTCCACTTCATACTGTTCTTTCAGCATTGGCATAAGTTTGATGCGTAACTTGAGATAATCCGCGTACAAAAAGGCCTCGTCACCAAAGCCGGCTGCATTACCCAGGGTGACATTGTTAGCCTCAATGCCTAACCAGGGGTAGAAGGTGGCGTCAATATCACCATCCAGTACGAGGGTTCTGCCCGTCATCTCCAACGCCTTTTTACTAATCCAGTCCTTGTGATCATTGGGATCCAGCGTGGCCACGGTGATCACTAAAGCGATCACAACAACGACGACGAGCCCAGATAAAATAAGTGCTGCTTTAAACAGGGATTTCATTTAGTACATTTCCTTTATTTAAGTGAAGCGAGATATTCTTTTGCCTCAAGGACAGCCTGTTTCACCTGATTTGGTGCAGTGCCGCCTTTATGATCTCTGGCCGCAACAGAGCCCTCGAGTTCCAGATAGCCGTAAATATCCTCATCGATTTGATCGCTAAATTGCTGCATATCCGCTAATGGCAATTCTGATAGTTTGCAACCAGCACTGATCGCATGATGGACTATCTTGCCGACCACAGCATGGGCATCACGAAACGGGATATCCTTTTGCACCAGATAGTCGGCGAGGTCAGTTGCCGTTGAATAACCTTTTTCAGCGGCTTCAAGCATAGCCTCTTTTTTCACTTCCATTGTTGGCAACAATCCGGCGTAAGCAAAAAGACAGGCCTGTACCGTATCAATGACATCAAACAATGCTTCTTTGTCTTCCTGATTGTCACGGTTGTACGCTAAAGGTTGGCCTTTCATTAGCGTCAATAAGGCCATTAAATCGCCGTAAACTCTGCCCGTTTTACCTCGCACTAACTCCGGTATGTCTGGATTCTTTTTTTGCGGCATGATGGAGGAGCCAGTGCAGTAGGCGTCGCCCAAATCAATAAACCCAAATTGTGGAGACATCCATAACACCATCTCTTCTGAAAACCGGGACAGATGCATCATGATTAGCGATGCAGCCGCAGAGAACTCGATAACGAAGTCACGATCACTGACAGCATCCAGTGAATTCGAACTGACACTATCGAAACCAAGCAGCTTCGCAGTATAGATCCGATCTATCGGAAAACTGGTGCCTGCCAATGCGGCCGAACCCAGCGGCATGACGTTTATTCTCACGCGACAATCGAGCATTCGCTGATGGTCTCGTTTCAACATCTCGTACCATGCCAACATGTGGTGACCAAAGGTCACTGGTTGGGCCGACTGTAGATGGGTAAACCCCGGCATGATGGTCCCGGTGTGCTGATTCGCGATACCAGTTAAGATCTTCATCACCTCAACAAGTTGTTCAGCTATTCCATCTACGATGTCGCGTAGATACAGTCGCAAATCGGTCGCCACTTGATCGTTTCGAGAACGACCCGTGTGTAATTTTTTACCTACT
>JBLIML010000217.1:0-6508 GCA_047638675.1 Planctomycetota bacterium
TATTGTGACTTCCTTTATGTCTACCTCAGCTCCCGAACCCTGTGAGGCGAAACTGCTCTGAGCAAAAAAGAGCAGCAATACACCGAGCAGGTTTAATACCACATTAAAAAACATTCAAATACCCTCCGAATTGGCTTCTATTTTTCAGCTAGCAACTGCTGTTCAGAAATCCATTATTCATACGATTTACATCGGGGTCTCGATCACAAAGGAAGACGTTAATGGCAGCAGACTCGCACATTTCTTACATTGTAAATCAGTACCTCGATTTCACCCAATTCCCGAGTTACTTTTGCAAGAGCAGACTCAACCGTTTCAGGAAGTGTTGCATCAGCAGAATATAATTTGCCCTCGACATTATTGTTTGTCGCTCCCACTGTATCGATAGCCGCCTTACAATGGTCTTCCGATCGTGAAATCAGGGCAATGTCAAAACCCTGGCTTGCGGACTTTGCCGCCAGGGAGCGACCCAATCCTTCACCAGCACCAACAATTGCACAAGCAGGTTGTGGCATTTTATTATCCTGTTCTGATTGAGAATTTTAAGGCGCAAATCTTAACAGGGAAGGTGTTCAGCTGACAGTCTCGTAAAAATGGATGCAGAAAGATTTACCAAATTCCAGCTATATATAAATGGTTTGGGTGGTACGGATTACATTCTTTTGCTATTCCTTATCCTATGATTTGGTCACTGGACATCCTCCAGAGAAGTCGTGTCGCAATGATCACGCAGATTTTACAACCTCGGTATGTTCAGGCAGTAAAACATCCAAAAATTGTAGAAAAGTGCTTTGTTACGATTTAACGTGCTGCGACTATTCCAATTTCGATCAACCAATCCGGTGATGCGAGTCTGGCTTGAGGGTGTTCAATATTCTGTGTCACGCTTGATTTAAATTTCCAGCACGCTGTTGAGGCGACCTTCAAAATAAATACTTAGTTGAGACAATGCCTGGCTCCAGTTCTGGATTGGCATTGTCCATTTTTCAGTCGCATTCAATATGCCCGCGTAGAGCAATTTTAACCAGCTGTTTTCATTTGGGAATGCGCCCTTGGTTTTAGTCAGCTTTCGAAACTGTCGGTGTACCGCCTCGACCGCATTGGTCGTATAAATAATTCGTCAGATTGGTTCCGGATATTTAAAGTAAGCCGATAAGTGAATCCATTTGTTGCGCCAGGATTGGATCACAATTGGTTAAGTATCACCCCATTTTGCTTCCAGTGCGTCCAGGGCCGTCTCGGCTACTTCCAGGCTGCTAGCTCGACACACTGGCTTTAAGTCCGCCATGAACGCTTTCTGGTTTTTCGAGGCCACGTACTTCATCGAGTTTCGGATCTGATGAATGATACACAGCTGAATTTCTGTCTTTGGAAAAATACTCGCGATGGCCTCCGGGGGATCCTTTCAGCCCATCGATACAGGCGATCAGGATGTCTTCCAGGCTGCGATTTTGTAAGTCTGTTAATACACTGGGCCAGTATCTGGCACCTTCATTTTCAGACAAATAGATACCAAGTATTTCTTTCTTACCCTCCATGGTAAGCCCTAACAACGTATAAATGGCTTTGCCAACATAGCGCCTTCTTCCCTGATTTTATAGTGCATAGCGTCCATCCAGACAATCGGATCGAGTCGGACGATATCTTGAGCGCCAGGACCTACTGGGGCGGGATGCTGAGAACAGTTACCTGACCACGGATGCGGTTACCAAAGATCCGATGAATCTAAACAAGAGGCCGTTAATCAAGGCGAGAGAGATCCTAAAGGACGCTGATTGACTGCGCAAGTTAACTGTCACTAGAATTCAAGTACACTGTCTGCCTAAATCGAAGGAGCAACTCTATGAAACTGTCCAGAATCTCAATCATTTGCCTGTTACCATTTATCTTGAATGCTTACGCGGGCGACAGCTCGTCAGTCGACGGTGCCTCGGCGTACATCGTTTCACCCGGGCACGGGGTACTTGTCAACACGCCATTTAAGGTCGTTTTCGGGCTGTCCCGTATGGGCGTCGCTCCCGCCGGCATCGACAAGGCGAATACAGGGCATCATCACCTTCTCATTGATACGATTGTACCCGACATGGACAGACCCATCCCCTCGGACGCCAACCATCGTCACTTTGGTGGCGGTCAGACCGAGGTGGTCATTGAGCTCGCGCCCGGTAAACACACGCTGCAACTGTTATTGGCGGATTATGCGCATACACCACACTCGCCTCCGGTGATGTCTGAACAAATTACAATTATTGTGAAGTAGCGTTTGACGCGCGCTGGTTTACGATTCGGAATTTCCCTGGCTGTTACCGATCAGTTCGATCGAATAATGGAGTAGAAACTCTGGATTATTGGTGGAAGACTGGCCAAGGCTGATATATCCCTCACCCAATAAGGGTACCCGTTCCTGATGAAAAAAAAGTTCGGTCTGGTTGTGGTTGACGTAACTGCCGTTCGCGCTGTTGTCGACGAGTATATATTTGCCACGATTACATTCGATTTTGCAATGCTGGCGCGATGCCTGTTGCGAGGGGATAATTAAATCGCAGTCCTGTCCACGCCCCACCGTTGTATTGGTTTTCGTGATGGCCGACATCTTGATGATATTGTCTTCATATCGAAGGGTTAAAACACTCTGGATGGCGTTTACGAGGTCGTTGCCGACAATCCGGGTGAGTTCGTCGGTTTGCTCCCACACCACGTCATACACATCGATCGGCAGCTCCTTGCCCTTTACGTTTGTTGTTGTCAAAAGTTGGCAGCGTTTGCGTGAAGCTTCGGTAAGTTGTTCAAAGGTATACCCCGATATCAAGGTTTTACCACCACGTGCAAGTGCCGATACACGTGCGGCGAGGTTTACTGCGTCGCCGTAGATATCGCCTTCGCTTTCAATCACCGGCCCCTGGTGGGCGCCGATGCGGATAGCGATTTTGTAATCCCGGGAAGGCGCGGTTTTCGCAGCCAGAAACAGGTGCATGTCCCTGGCTGCGTTAATGGCGTCGTCGCCGTTAGAAAATCGGCACAGGACATCGTCACCACCGGTTTTTATGGTCACACCCCGGGATTTGCTGGCTACCTCTGCAAGTTGTTTTAGTGTTGTAGTAACCAGTTTCTCGGCAACTTCATCACCCAGAATTTCGTACAATCGAGTGCTACCGACTATGTCCGCAAACATAATGGTTACTTCCTTATCGTTGCTTGCCACTTTTGCTGCCTGTTGAAATTTGGAAACAGTATAACAAAGGTCTGCGGAATTGATGTAGTATCCCAGTATCCCCATCCAGAATAATAATTAATCTCGGTCACTTGAATAGAGTAGGAGTACTAGCGTGAGTATACGGCTTAAATTTAACCTAGCGATGTTCCTCGTCTTTGCCCTTGGCTTTGCCGCGGCATCTTTCATGATTGAGAGAATCCTTCTCGAGAATGCCAAAGACGAAGTTGCGCTGAAAGCCAGGATCATGATGGAAGCGGCCAGGAGCATGCGTTCCTACACGGTTGAAGAAATACGGCCCCTGCTCAACCAGATCAAAACGGATGAGTTTCTTTCGCAGACCGTGCCAGCCTATGCTGCAACCGAAAATATGAACCGCCTGCGCAAAACCTACCCCGATTATTCGTACAAGGAAGCGGCGCTAAACCCGACCAACCCGGAGCACAGGGCGGCATCCTGGGAAGAAGATATCATTCAGTATTTTCGCAATTACCCGGATGTTAAGGAGTACTCGGGCGTGCGCTCGACACCAACTGGCCAATACCTGTTCCTGGGTCGTCCATTCAAGATTACCAAGGAGGGTTGTCTGGCCTGTCATAGCACGCCAGATGTAGCACCCGCGTCTATGATTAAGAAATACGGTTCGCATAACGGTTTTGGCTGGAAGCTCAATGAAATCATTGGCGCCCAGATCGTCAATATCCCAATGGGCATTCCCATCGCACGTGCGGATGCGACCTTCTATGCCTTCATGATCATCCTGGGTGGTGTGTTTGCCGCGATCTGGCTGGTACTCAATGTTTTTCTGCATCTAATCATAATTCAACGCGTGAACAAAATTGCGGCCAAGTCCGAGGAAATCAGCAAGGGCAACATGGGCGTGGCTGAGTTCGACCAATCGGGAAAAGACGAACTGTCTTCACTCGGGCACTCCTTTAACCTCATGTATCGGAGCCTGTCCAGCGCGGTGAAACTGCTGGATAGAACACAAACCTGACATCATGGGAGATTTGCCAAAAAACATTGGAAAGTACCAGATCCGCTCATCGCTGGGTGAAGGCGCAATGGGTGTGGTATTCGAGGGCTTTGATCCGGATATTGAACGCCGGGTCGCGATAAAAATTCTGCATCCTCACCTCGTGACGGAAACCAATGGTGGCGAGTTTCTGGAACGCTTCAAGCGCGAGGCCATATCGGCGGCGAGATGTACTCATCCGAACATAGTCATGGTGCTCGAATACGGACAGGATGGCGAAATGCCGTTCATTGTCATGGAATTCGTCGAGGGAGCGACGCTACAGGAAATAATCAAGCTGGGTAACGACATTAACCTGCAAAAAATCCTGTCGATAATCTCGCAATTACTAAAGGCACTGCATTCGGCGCATCAACTGAAAATTGTGCACCGGGATATCAAGGCGGCCAACGTGATGATTCTGAAAGATGGCGGCAGTGTCAAGCTGGCCGATTTCGGCATCGCGCGGATTGCCGAAAGCCCGGATCTCACAATGACCGGGGCGGTTGTCGGTACGCCTAAATATATGGCGCCTGAGCAGATGTTTGGGTTGAAGGTGGATTCACGCGCCGATTTGTTTTCGGTGTCTATGCTATTCCTCGATTTGCTGGCATTATTGCCGAAAAGTCCTTCGATACCGCGTTCCAGTTTGCCAGAGATTGTCAACCTGCCGCCGAACAACCGCATCGATTACTCAATTCTCTATCCTACCGCGCTGATTCCGGTTCTGGTGAAGGGATTGTCGGCAACCCAGGCGGGGCGTTATCAAAGCGCCCGGGAATTTGTACAAGGCATCAAAGATGTGATGCCTAAACTGAAATCGGTGAATGCCAGTGTTTCGAACGACGCTACTGCGATTGTTCAAAAATCGACACAGTCACCCTCCACCGATAAAGATGAGCTGAGCTCGATGACCAACTTGCTGGTCGACTACATCGGGCCCATCGCCAAGAATATAATGTTTGCGCATGATAAGGCGAATACATCGGCAAACGAACTGGCGACTGTGATATCGCGGGAGATACCTAAGGTAGAAGAAAGGGAAGAGTTTCTCAAGCGCTGGGAAGTTTTCAGCGGTACCCAAATTAGCAACTCCGAAACGCAAACCAGCACCAACGATGTCCGATCATTTGATGATCACATGCTCAAGGAAATAGCAGAGGACTATGCCGGCTATATTGGCCCACTGGCCGGGAGACTGGTACGGTACCACGCCACTACCACCCGTAGCCTGCAGCAGCTGCTTGAGTCCCTGGCGAGTGAAATTCCCGAGGTCAAAGATAGTGAGAAATTTAAAAAACACTGGTTACGCGGCTGATTTGTTGTACTTGTAAGACTATAGCCGTCGCCGCGACTATCCGTTCTGCGAATAAAGCTTACGTTTTTTAAACAGGTAAAGACTATCTGGCCATTCGCCCTCCATCAACCGTATAAACCTGACCGCTGATAAAGCCACTTTCTTCAGCCGCCAGGAAAGCAACCAGAGCGGCAACTTCAGCAGGACTTCCGGTACGCCCGACGGGATGAATTTTTGCGATATCGCGCCTAAAGGCTACCGGGTCACCCATGCTCTCGATGAAGTCCTTGTTGAGTTCTGTATCGATCCAGCCGGGTGCAACCGCGTTACAGCGAATCCCTTCATTGCCGTGGATCGACTGCAATAGCGCAGGTCAATCCGTGCAAGCATGCCTTTGAAGCGCAATAGGTTGCATGACCGGGGTTTGATCCAAGCCCTTCGATAGAACCGATATTGACGATGTTACCTTTGCTTCTCTGTAGATAGGGCAGGACCGCTTTGATCAGCAGAAATGGAGCGCTAAAGTTAAGCATCAGTGTGCGTTGCCAATCTTCGAAAGACATTTTTTCGATGCTGGATTCCTGCATCATGCCAGAGTTATTGATCAATACATCCAGGGTGCCCGTCTCGACAATCAGTTCGTCGATTACTCTGGAAGCATCTTCAGGGTTTTAAAAGTCAGCCTGAATGGACTCAAACTCCGAGTCCTCGCTACGCTGGGCAGTAAATACTCGCGCGGGGTCGGATGCGAGGAAAAGAATGACTTCGGCGATATCTTCGGGCTGGGTGATGTGTCCTATAGGTACGGTTTTATTCCGTTCGGATATAGCCGTTGCAGGATCAAAGCCGCGTATTTCGAAGCCGGTGCGCAGCATTGGTGTATCGACTTCATTGGGGCAAACGGCATTGACGCGTATGCCCTGATACGCGTGGGCACGGCCCCTGCACTGGGTGAGTGAGGCCAGTGCCGCTTTGCTCATGCAAT
>JBLIML010000218.1:0-6448 GCA_047638675.1 Planctomycetota bacterium
GAACATAGATACACTGCCAATGACGGGAATATCCATACTCTCGCTTAACTGACTACGTGTGTAAAAGGTTGGATTCAACTGTTCAAATAATATAGCAATACCGAAACCACCTCCCAGGGCTAACAGCAATACTACCGTAGTTAACAATATCCGATTGGGGCTAACTGGTATCAACGGTGTTCTGGGGGGCTCTATTATCTTGAACTGGAGTTTGTCGCCTGTTTGATCCGCTTTTGCGGAAAGATTTGAGGACTCTCGTCTGATAACAAGATCTTCATACATCTTTTTATTGATAGAATAATCCCTGTTGAGGTTGGCCAGTTCTGCCTCAACCTCTGATAAGGTCTTCAGCAATCCACCTTTCTCAGCCCGTTGTTGCTCATATCGATTAGCGCGGGTTCGTAGTGCAACGGCCTCAGACTGGGCTTCACTCAACAGTACGTTCAAGTCCTGATATAAGGGTAAACTAAGCACATTACTATCAACAGTCTTTTCCGTATTGCCACTCACCTGCTGCTGATTTTCCTCTTTCCTCTGTCGCAATTGTTCCAGTGCTAATTTGGTATTTACTACATCTGGATGATTTTCAGTATATTGCAATTTCAGCTCATCCAGTTTTTTCTCCATCTCAGCAATTCTAATGTCCAGGGGGTGGGGAAGCATATTCCCCGTTTCCGTATTCAAGCCGGAGGCAGAAGTCACTAATAATTTTATCTGGCGTTTTAACTCAACAATTCGGTTCTCCGTCTCAACAAGCGACAGGTCTGTGACTTCTATCTTCGAGTCTAATTCGACTATCTTTTGATACTGGGTCCTTCCCTCTTCTGGCATCACACCGAGGTTCTGTTGTTTGAATAACTTCAATCGTTCTTCTGCCTCATACTGTCTCTTCTGGTATTCCCCTATTTGATCATCAAGAAATTCTCCTGCGTCTTGAGCGTCCTTACGACTTTGACCCAGAATGCTTTCCACAAAAATATTAAGCAATACGACGATGACATCCTTTGCCAGCTCCGGATCTTGGTTGGCATAACTTATGCGATATAAGTTACTGCTATTGTTTCGTTCCTTTAACAGGGACACTGAATTAATCTCAATATCCTCCATCAAGCCAACCACCATACGTTCAGTTTCTTTCGGCCCATTAATATGCAGATTTATATCTGTTTCCAAAATGACCTTCTGCATATTGGGTCGGGTGATCAGCGTACGTTGCATAACTTCAGCAGACTGTTCCCGCATATTATCAGCCAATGTCAGTCCTTGAAGAAGGGTCTTTAGGACGGATTGAGTATCAAGATATACCTTGGTTTCCGCCTGATACTTGTCTGGAATGAATTCTATAGAAACCCAGCCAATGCAACAGATAATCACCGCAGTAATCAAGGCGACATAGCGGTGGTGAATGACAATCCAGAGTTGCGCTCTTAGCTGTTCAGCAAGTTCGCGCATATAAAGTCATTTCGCTCGGAATAAACATCATCCGCATTCTTTGTTTAAAAGTAGCTCTGTACACACAACTACACCTGCTAGAACAGTGACTCTGGAATGACAATGATGTCCCCGGGAGCAACTTTGACGTTTGCCTTGATATCTCCACCTTTGAGTAGGTCTTCCAATCTCACGTTGAACTCTTGCTCGGCGCCATTGACCTTACGTACAAGGCGGGCTTTGTTTCCTGCAGCAAACTCGGTCAGGCCACCTACAGCAATCATGACATCTAACAAGGTCATGTCATTACTGTAGGGTAAGGCGCTTGGTGTTGCCGCTTCACCAACAACCCGGATCTGTTGTTCATACCCCCCCACATAACTCGCGACGGTAACGGTCACCAGTGGATTTTTGATCACTTCTGACAGAACTCCTTCGATGTCTTTTGCAAGTTGTAAGGGTGTTTTTCCACTTGCCGTCATATCACCCACCAGCGGTGTGGAAATTCGCCCGTCAGGCATAACCGGTATACCTGTGACAGAGACATCGGGGTTTCGCCAGACAAATACGTTCAAGCGATCTCCGGGGCCAATCAAATAATTAAAGTCTGCGTCAATAGCAGGCAGGTTATCTGCGGATAAGGCATCCTGTTTGCCTAATGAGCCACACCCTGTCATGAGTAGGGTCAGGAAGATCAGAGGAAGTAACTTCATTATTGATAATGACAGTCTTTTATTTAACATGTTTTATCTCCTCTGACATTTCTAACTTTTTAATCTCAAACAATTGATGGTCACACTATTGCGTAAGGCCCATCCTACGTCCTCAGCTAAAACCATAAAATCAATCCGCTTCTAAGTCATATTTTGCAAGTAAATTATATAATGTAGGTCTGCTTACACCGAGAAGTTCGGATGTCCTGCTGATCTTTCCCTCAGCACGCGTTAAAGCCTTTGCAACAGCATCACGCTCAGCTATTTCTCGTGCCACTTTAAGAGTTAAAGTATCTTCATCATCAACCGCAACAACAAGTTCTAAGTCCTCGGCATTAATACAATTATTCTCCGCCATAATTGTAGCACGTTTTACCCTGTTCTCTAATTCTCTTACATTTCCAGGCCAGTCATATTGTTCAATGGCCGCTACGGCCTCTTCACTCAAACGATATGCCTTTCCCCTCCCCTTTTTATACATTCGCATAAAATGTTTAACTAGCAATACCGCATCACCTGATCTTTCCCGCAATGGTGGAATATTGATTGAAACTTCACTAATTCTGTAGAAAAGATCTTCTCTGAACTCCATGGATTTCATGCGTGCTTCCAGATCTTGATGTGTTGCGCATATTATGCGCACATCGACGGCAATCTCTTCACGCCCCCCCACTCGTTCGATGACTCTTTCCTGTAAAAATCTGAGCAACTTGGCTTGTAGTGCCTGAGACAAATCTCCGATCTCGTCCAGAAAGAGTGTGCCTTCATTCGCGTATTCAATTTTACCCAGGGTTCTTTTTTGCGCGCCTGTAAAGGCCCCTTTTTCGTACCCGAATAATTCGCTTTCCAGTAAGGTCTCGGGAATGGCAGCACAATTAATCGCAATAAATGACTTGTTTTTCCTCTTACTTAAATTATGTATCGCCCGGGCAAGTAATTCTTTACCTGTGCCACTTTCTCCCAACAAAAGTGTTGAGACATCGGTGGGTGCTATTTTTTCAATTGTACGGCACAGCCCCATGACTAGTGGACTGGCAGTAATAAGCCCATCCAGCGCGGGCTTGTCCTGTTGTGCCGCAAGTCTCTCGTTCTCCTGTTCAAGACTTGACAATCGATAGGCACGTTCCACGATCAAACTCAGGATTTCCGGCTCGACCGGTTTCTGGTAAAAGTCGTAGGCACCTAAGGCTATCGCTTTTAAGGCATTTTCTTTCTCATCATTACCAGTGACCACAATTACTTTCGTGTTAGGTGCAATAGAAAGTATCTGTTCCAGAGTAGCCAGGCCCTCTTGCGCGTTAGTCGGATCGGGAGGCAAACCAAGATCCAGTGTTACGACAGGAGGCTTATTTTTTTGCAAAGCGGATATTGCATTTTCGCGATCGCTGGAGACAAATATTTTGTAATCTGAAAAACACCACTTCAACTGTTTTTGCAAACCTGGATCGTCTTCAACGATTAACAGTTTTTTTTGCTCTTTTTTAGACTTATTCATGCGCTTGATCTTCCAAATTCTTCTGAAGTGTCTGTGTCGACATTTAAATTAGGCAGACAAAGAGTAAATACAGTTCCTTTTCCGACTTCGCTATCTACCCGGAGATTACCACCCATGGCATTAATAACTTCCCTGCTTTCATAAACACCTATACCCATACCTGCATTGCCCTTGGTTGTGACAAACGGTTTAAATAAACGATTGCGGACGAAGTCAATATCCATGCCTGTGCCGGTGTCACTCACTTTGATTTGTATTTCATTTTCCAGTTCCAACGCCGCTATTTCCACCTTTCCCTGGTCAGCTGTAGCTTCCTGTGCATTTTGTACAATATGTTCAAGAACAGATAGCAACTTATCTTTTTCAATATTAAGTATCAGTCCGGGGCCTATATGTTTTGCCACTGGGGCAGGCTTCTCAATAGACCGCATTTTTATCACTTCATTGACGAGTTCTGCAATATTCACTTGCTGTTTAAGCTGGGTGCCCAGAATTTCCTGTTTTCGCAGGTTTGAAAGGAGTCGCTTCATCTTGGTCACAGAGTTGTCTATCGTAGAAAACACATCATCAATAAACTCAGGTTCATGCCTGTGTTTTAATGCGTTGGTGTTTATAAGCGACAACTGCGCAACAATGTTCTTAATGTCGTGTACCACAAACGCAGATAAACGGTTAAATACCTCAAATTGCCTGGCTTGTGCAAGGTCCTCCGTCACTTTTAACAAAGCAATGTAGCTAGCTATTTGATTGCCAACTGTCTTTAACAAATCAACATCCTCGGCGCCAAATGACATATCTGAATAAGGCTGCGTGAGTAATACAAAACCAAGTAAAGCATCGTTATTAATAAGCGCTATAAATAACCATACATCATTACTCGATGATAACGCCTCGGGCAGGACAATATGTTTGTAATAACCTGGATCAGTTTTATATCGGTCAATATTGATAACCGAATGAGTTTTCGCTGTTAATTCTATTAACCCGGATGGTAACTCTATATCTTCCGGGATTTTTTCGTGGAAACTTATGCTTTCCTTTTTTCTAAATATATTATCCTCATCAATCAACCACAGCGCGCCTCCCGGACAGTTCATGGTGCTAGTGACAGCCCGTACTATAGTTGTATAAATATTTGCATCATTGTTCTTTCCAGCCAACAATTTGGTAATGCCCAACCATTCCTGTCTGTAGTCGTATTTATTCTTATAAAAATGCTCTGCCAGATATACTTTCAGCTTGACACGCATCTCCTCGGAAAAAATAAGAACCAACAAGAGCATTAGTGCACCAAATATAAATACTATTTGTAGCGCCCCACCCCATGTTCCACCGTAATTTCGAATGTAATAGCCACCAATTGCCATTAAAATCAAATAAAACCCTGCAACCATTGTCGCTGAACTTTGATACACCACGTGTCTTGATACGAACAATTCCATTTTCCACTGTGGGTTCCTGGCAACGGCAACAACGATTAGAGGCGCACACATGGCATTAATCGCACCGCGTACATACCAGATATCCGGGTTAATACGATTGAATAACAGGGCTTCGGAATAGAGGAAAAAGTCATAGACAAAAATGCCACCTATACCCAGACACAAAAACTTCATTGCCCAGCGGGCGCTGGGCAAGGCACTCCGGTAGATCTGCTCTACCAGTAACAAACCGAGCAGGGCCATCAACAAGTAGCTCATATAGGTGACACTGATGTTCTTCAAACCCGCTATCGACACCATCCCGATTTGGGAGATGAATAAAGTGACAAACAAAATAATCAGTGTCAGGCCGAATATTGCGGATGGCACCAGAATTTTGAATCGCCACGATAAACTGGAATCCGGACGTTGTTTTAAAATGAAGTATAAAAATGATAACCAGGCAGTATCACGTAGTGTTTCAAATATCTTAATCCAGATCAGGGGGATATTCCCCGAAGCGGAGTTATAGGCAATAGAGGAAAACCAAAGCGTCGACAATATGCTACAGACGATTAACAGCCCACCCAGCAGTTGACCACGCCAATTTATCAGCAGTAGTACTGCGAGGATCAAAAATAGAATTGAACCCAGCAGATTGCTTAAGAACGCTACACTAATCACGATTATTTACACTGGATCCTGTCACATCTCTCCACCCAACCATGGCTGATTCCGTCTTCGCGTGGGACCAATAACAACGTGTTTACCCCTGGGTAGAGTAGTGGACTAAAACTTCCTGCACGAAAACTCCAGAGACTCTCCAGACATCCGGTCATTTTCCTTGCAAAATATACTATTATCAAGTTAAACGTGAATTTCCCTCGCTAAGAATTTGTTTCTTATTCATTAACTACGTCACCATAATCGAATGAAACATTGACGACTGTATATCATGCTTAAAAAAATGAGAGAAATAGAGTTTAGTCAAAATTTTTCTGACGCTTAGTTCAACAGCGAACTGTCGTTATTGTCGGTCATAGTTGCTTGAACGAGGCAAGTACATAAAACCATCAATTTAGCGCACTTTGAGCAGAGCCTCCCCTCGGGGAGGGCTATCGGGATGATATCTCGCTACAGCAGAATGAAATTCTGCTGATAACAAAAAATCATTTACCTGGCACCTTTACCCCAAAGAATAACGGTGACGGTTTGTAGAAGAATAACCGTGTCCAGGAAGAAACTGTAGTTCTTCAGATAATAGAGGTCGAATTGAAGCTTTTGCTTGGCATCTTCCACAGAGGCGCCGTAGGGATAGCAAATCTGTGCCCACCCGGTAATGCCCGGTTTGACATAGTGGCGTAAGGAATAATAGGGAATACTTTCAG
>JBLIML010000219.1:0-6430 GCA_047638675.1 Planctomycetota bacterium
AATGTGCTGCGATGAAGCGTGTGCGCGAAGACATGGGATTAACGAATGTCAAATTGATGATCCCCTTTTGTCGTCGAGTTGAAGAAGGAAGACAGGTATTGGAGGCAATGGAAGGTCATGGCCTCAAACGAGGTGATAAGGGCCTTGAAGTGTATGTTATGTGTGAGATCCCGAACAATGTTGTTCTGGTTGATGAGTTTGCAAAATTATTTGACGGGTTTTCGATTGGATCCAACGATCTTACCCAACTTACCCTGGGCGTAGATCGAGATTCTGAACTTGTCGCCTTCGATTTTGATGAACGCGATCCCGGTGTCCTGGAAATGATCCGTCTGGCTGTAGAGGGTGCTCGTCGTAATGGTCGGCATTCCGGCATTTGCGGTCAGGCACCATCGGATTATCCGGAAGTAGCACAGTTTCTGGTGGAGATCGGCATTGACTCCATGAGTCTTAATCCCGACAGCATGATCAAGACCACCAGGCATGTGTTGGAGGTAGAAAAACGCTTGGGAAATAAAACACGATTGGCAAAGGAGGAGGCTTGATTTGGGCTCTACGTTGTACTGCAATGGTGTTGTCAATTTATCGCCTAATATTTCAATGAATAAAAATGGGTGCGAAGTGCCCATCATATTTTATCGTAACAAGCGCTCGGAAAAAGTAGAAAGCGTCTTTGTTCTATTTATACTCATGACAGCAATTTTGACATACGCAGGCAAAACTTGATCCATATCAATCGCTTTGCACTCATAACGATTAGCATCCGGATGTACGCCAAACCCTTATGGAGTCTAGCCGTGTTCCTTCGACGATCTTGCTTAGCGTCTTTGAACCTGAACATAATTCTTAATGAACATATTGGTTATTCCTGGTTGAACAAACACAGACACCTGATTGTATAATAATAAAAGCGTTTCAATGACCTTACACCCTCACGCCAATTAATCGAGCCCAACAATGTCAGATAACTTCGCCTATCATTTAAATGGTGTACGGCATGTGCTACCAGTTACCTCCTTGCCAGCAGATCGAAGCCTGCTCATGCATCTTCGTGACATTCACGGACTAACCGGGGCCAAAGGTGTTTGCCTGGAGGGGGGCTGTGGCGCATGTACCGTGATGGTGGTTCGGCCTGGCCGTGCACCAACAACTGCAGCAAAAGTTACGGAGAAATTTGTACCGAAACCCCACTGCATCAGTGTCGCTGCATGCATGACGCCGATGTCCACACTCAGGGACTGTCATATCACCACCGTCGAGGCCATCGCGCCTGCGGGTAGCACTTCTGCCTCTCAGCTGCACCCACTGCAAGAAGCGATGCTTCTTACACACGCCAGCCAATGCGGCTACTGCACACCCGGGTTTGTGATGGCGCTCTATGCGCAGTTGTACAAAGAGCCCAATAGCACACGTGAGCAATTGGAACGTGCGATTGACGGAAATCTGTGCCGTTGTACTGGTTATCGGCCTATCCTTGACGCCATCCGCGTGCTGGCGTCCGATGTGTCAGCGGACGAACTTGCAAGCGATGCTCTACGACAAGTACGGCAGAGATGGATGGATATGGTGGTCTCTGGCGAGGCATCGAGTACGATGTTGACGGATATATCGAAAGCAAGTGACACCACGATCACCGAAACTTCTCTTGCCAGTGACCCGGAAGCGGGCAGTTGGCGTGCTCCGATCAGCGATCTTGATGAACTACTCCACATACGACAACAGTATCCTGGTCCCGAGTCCGGCATCCTGGCATGTGGTTGCTCCGATATTGTGTATGACCAGGGCATCCATCCGCCGTCTGCGTCCAAAACAATGTCGCCGCCGGTATTCATGTCGGTGGCATCCACGCACGCGCTCAATGTATGGCAGATCGAAACCGACAAGCTAATCATAGGGGCGGCCTTGCCGCTCGAGGCAATCGAGATAAACATAAAGGAGTTATTAGATAACTCTAAGCAGGAAAAGAATAATCAGAGTAGGAGCGATGACGATGCCAGGCTACGCGGTGTCCGCGCTCTTCATACGCAACTACGTTTCTTTGGCAACGCCCACATCCGCGCCGTGGCTTCCGTCGGCGGCTCGCTGGTCAGCTGCGCTCATTTAGGCGATCTACTACCGGTGCTTATGGTGCTCGATGCCACCTTGGTAGTACACAGTGCGAAACATGGTGAACGCTGCATTCCCATTTCCGACTGGGTTGACCCGGAAACCGGACGACCCACACTCAAACCTGCAGAGGTGCTTGTCGCTATCCACCTTCCCTGGACTACTTGCGATGACTACGTTGAAGTCCGTAAACAAGGCCGGCGGCGTGTCGATACGACAAGTTTGACAGTGACTGCTTTTCGCGTAACGTTTGAGCCGCAAGAGGATGCTTCGGCACATAGACCAATCCGTGTGAAACGCCTGATTTCCTGCCTGGGTGGTTTGGGTAAACCGGGTCAGCGTGCACACGGTATCGAGACACTTTGTGTGGGCAAAGAGTGGCGGCAGAAAACTCTATTGATTGAGGTGATTGATCTTCTTCGCATCGAGCTTGCAACGATGCAAAGCGATCACCTGCCTGCGTGGTTGCTGCAGTACCAGCGGGCGCTGGTCCTCGGTTCCTTCTTTAAGTTCTTTCTCTCTGTACAGGACGCCACAGCGCCCGTTGGTGAAAAACTCGACGAACGAGATCGCTCGTCCTTCATTCGCTACAGTCCCCATCCCCATAATTCGGAACAGTGTTATGTCGAGACCGGCCGATCAGATGGCGCCGTGGGCAAGTCCTTTGAGCACCGTAACGCCATGACACAGTTAACAGGTGACGCGCGCTACACCGCCGATCTTTCTCTGCCTGCAAACGGTCTTTATGCATCACTCGTCTGCGCAGACCGCGCGCACGCACGTATTCTTGGCGTTGATGCATCTGCAGCTCTTGCGCTGCCGGATATAGCCGGTGTATTTACTGCGGCGGACATTCCCGGCGCGAAGATGTTTGGTTTTCGCGTGATCGACGAGTACTTCCTGGCAGAAGACGAAGTGTTCTATG
The DNA here is from genome assembly GCA_047638675.1 of Planctomycetota bacterium. Lineage (GTDB taxonomy): Bacteria > Pseudomonadota > Gammaproteobacteria > Eutrophobiales > Eutrophobiaceae > WLWS01. The sequence continues at coordinate 3,032 of JBLIML010000219.1, forward strand.
ACGGCCAACCCATTGCCGTCGTCGTTGCCTCCACGCAGGAACTCGCGGACAAAGCGGCTCGCGATTTTGTGCGCGTGGATTACGAAGATCTAAAGCCCATTATCACCATCGAAGATGCGATTGCCGCCAACAGCTACCATGCCGACTACGAGGAGCGTGTACTGCAACAAGGCGATCCCGATCGCGCTATGGAAAATTGCCGGTATGTCGAGGAGGGTTTAGTGGTGCTTGGTGGCCAGGATCACTGGTATCTTGAGCCACAAAATGCCCTGGTGCATCCATCGCCTCAAGGTGTGGTTGTGCATTCCTCCACGCAGTCACCATCAGATGTGCAGGAGTGGGTAGCGACGTTTCTCGATCTGCCTCGCTCCAATGTGGAGTGCCGTGTGGAACGTGTTGGAGGTGGCTTCGGCGGTAAGCAGTTACGCGCTTCGCCGATCGCCTGCCTGGCTGCGCTGCCGGCATTCAAGCTGCAACGTCCGGTGAAACTAATGCTAAGCCGTCCACAAGACATGCGTATCCACGGAGGCTTGTCGCCTTATCAGGCCAGGTTTCGTGTCGGTTTTGATGATGAGGGTTGCATCATGGCGCTTGATATTGAGATATGGAGCAACGGTGGCCACTCGCTTGATTACTCGGGGGACATTTTGGAAACGGTCATTCTTGTAGTTGACTCGGCTTATCGCCTCCCCAACGTCCGCATCAAGGGTCATTGCTGCAAGACCCATCTCCCCAGCTTTACGGCTTTGCGCGGTTTCGGTAAGCCTCAGGCATCGGCCATCATCGAAAGTGTGATCGATCACATTGCACGCACCTTGTCGATGGATAGCGCGAGCGTTCGCACGAAGAACATGTACGCCATAGGCGACATGGTCATTACCGGCACGCCCATGGCTGATGACGCACTACACAAGTGCTGGACGCAGGTTTTGGCCAACAGCAATTACGACAAGTTGAAAAAGGAGTGTGAAGAGTTCAATACCAGAAACCGGTGGAAGAAACGGGGAGTGGCCGCCATGCCAAGCAAAGGTAATGTCGGTTTTCTGTTCTCAGACGAAATTAACCGCGGCGTAGCACAGGTCTGCGTGTACAAAGATGCGACGTGCTACGTCTCGCACTCCGGTGTAGAGATGGGACAAGGCATTGCTACGCGAATGGCGCAGGTAGCCGCGGAGGTCCTCGATGTACCAATCACTTCCATTAGCGTCGGCAGCACAAGCACAAAGGCCGCTATCAACACGCCACCAACGACAATGGTTAGCACCGATTTGTGTGGGGCTGCAGTCCGCGATGCATTGCAAATTGTGCTGGAGCGGATGGCGCCGGTGCGCGAGGCGCTGGGTGGAGATTCGGTGCCGCTTGCCGATGTGGCGCGGCGATGCTACCTCGAAGGTATCGACATGCAGGCATCCGCCATCGTCAACGAGATACGCCTCGAGTACGACTGGCAGAAACAGGCGGGTAATATTAGTTACTTCTTTGTTTGGGGGGCAGCGGTGTCGATGGTGGAATTAGATGTGCTCACGGGCAGTGTGCGAACATTGAAAACCGAGATCGTTCAGGATTGCGGTTCCTCCTTGAACCCGCCACTCGATGTCGGTCAGGTAGAAGGGGCGTTTTTGATGGGGCTTGGTTACTACATGTTGGAGGAGTTGATCTGGTCGCCAGAGGGCCGCATGTACACAACGAATCTGAGTACCTACAAGTTACCGTCGCACGATGACACGCCAGAGAGCTGGCGCGTACATTTGCTGAAGGACTCACCGTCCGTGAAGGGACTGTACCACTCAAAGGGTATTGGCGAATCGAACTTGCAACTAGGCATGAGCGTGTACCTCGCCGCCAAGGATGCTATTGCAAGTGCACGCGCCGATGAGGGCCTGGATGGCCCTTTCCACCTGGAAATACCTGCAACGGACGATCGCATTCGCGCCGCTTGTCCCGATCGATTCCACTCCGGCAACTAGCACCCTGGACAATCTCCAATATCATATTTATGGCAAATACAGGGACAATGTCCTTGTAGGCCTTTGCCGGAATAACGACTCAATAATTTTTAAAACTTAATCAAAGTTCCCCATAATAAAAGAGGAATATCGCATGCAACGCCAATGTGAACATTTAAGAAATTATAAATTCCCACAGGTAATAAGCTACCCCGCCGCAAGCGAATGGGATGACAACAGCTTCTTCGTGGCAAGCCAGGGGGAGTCATGGTGCATGGACAAACCGGTAACAAAGCTAAGGAATTAAGTAAACCCTTAAGGGATTAAAACTTGAATAAATGACGTAATTAAAGCGTTTAATTGACTGTTTTATTTCTATGTCCTGTTCGTTAGCGAAAATAAAAAATGCCCGCAAATTCAGCTAAAGAACCCATTAAATTAATCGCGAATAAAGACAAATTGATCTACATCAATCGAATGTGGTTTCGCATGCATGATAATCATCGTACTCCTGACGAGTTAATTTAGTCAGGTTATGATTCGATCCAGGTTAGACGCTTTCATTCGTGACGAAAATCAGTGAGAGTATTTCCTTTTATTCGGCATCAATCTTTTAAATAACTGGTTGACTAAAGTAGAAATAAAGATTCTACGGAAAAAAATTGTATCCGGAAAATAACAGAATAATAGACATGAAAGAACTTGAAGAATTGAATACTGAAAACCTGGATCCAAGGGAAATCAGGAAAATACAATTTGATAAAGCCAGAGAACATTTAACCGGTTTCAAACAGGGTTTGATTGAATTTCTAAATTGCCCAAAGCGATCCGTCACTCTCAATTTTCCGGTGGAACTTGAGGATGGAAGCGTACACACATTTAGAGCTTATCGCGTTTACCATAATGGCGCACTTGGTCCGGGGAAAGGTGGTATCAGATATCATCCCGATGTCAATTTAAGTGAAATTACTGCGCTGGCAATGCTGATGACCTGGAAATGCGCATTGATGAAAATCCCATTTGGTGGGGCGAAGGGAGGCGTTGTGTGCACACCAAAAGAACTTAGTGAAAAAGACTTACGACACATTACCCGACGCTTCATTTCAGAGCTTGGAGATAACATTGGTCCACATACCGATATACCCGCGCCGGATATGTACACCAACGAACAGACGATGGCCTGGATCTACGATACTTATGACACATTACATCCCGGTGAAAATAACCGACCAGTAGTGACCGGCAAACCAATATCACTGGGCGGCTCTTTAGGCAGACGGGAAGCGACAGCGAGAGGTGTGCTTTATGCAACTGAACAATATCTGAAGACTTCTCCTTTACCAGAACTAACACAGCTGGATGGCTCAAATATTGTTATTCAGGGTTATGGCAACGTCGGCGCTATAGCAGCTCATCTCTTCAAACAAGCGGGAGCAAGAATTATCGCAGTGAG
>JBLIML010000220.1:0-6386 GCA_047638675.1 Planctomycetota bacterium
TGCGGAAGCAAAGATGAAACAAAGTCGGGCGCGGCCAACCGAAAGCTGCGGGTCGAAATGGACGGGTCGAAAGGTTCAGGTGCCGCGAGAGTTTTCTCAACCTGGCTTAGGAGCGACGGCAGAGTTTGCGCAAGGCTCAATCCCCTTGCCGTCGGAACCATGCGCCGTCCATCCCTAACCAGCAATTCATTTTCGAATAGCAAACGTAGTCGTTTCAGGGAGTGACTGACAGCAGATGGTGTCAGGTTCAGTCTTTCTGCTGTTCGCCCGACGCTTTTCTCACGTAGCAGAACGTTGAGCACTACAAGCAGATTAAGGTCAATCTTCGAAAGTGGAGGCAAGTTAACCATGAATATCATTCATCTATATTGAAAACGTTTCATTTGATTCATCTTACTTTGCGGGATATAAAGATGCAATTAAAGGAACTGTAGGGACTCGCGATGTTTCACCGTTCTGAGAAAAACACGATCCGATAGACAGGCAAAACACAGGGAAAATGCTTCATGTTCAAACCATCCAATTTCGCCATAACACTGGCCGCTTCGCTAACTATAAGCACTGCCGCGCTTGCGGAGACTGACCTCGACATCAAATTCGCTGGAGCACTTGAGTTTGCCGAGGACGGCACGCTCTTTGTTGGTGACAATTACAATGGCGCTATCTACGCTTTCGAAATGCCTGTTACCGGCGGGCCTGGGAAGATCATGGCCAACTCAGTTGCCAATATTGACGCCAAGATCGCCGAACTGCTAGGTGTCGGCATAAACGCGATCGAGATCAACGACATGGCGGCCCACCCGGTAAGTCAGGACCTTTATATCTCGGTCACACGCATCGGCAGCTCGGCGTCGCAGCCTGCGCTAATCCAAATTACGCAGGATCAGCAAATTAACCTCGTTGACCTGACTTCGTTCACCTTCCAAAAGCAGGTGTTGACGGAGTTCCCAGAAGGTGAGACCACCTTTGGTATTCGTGGCGTCGGACCCGGCGGACCGCTCCCTCGTGACATCGCTAAGGGTGAAATCCCTCTGCGCACGCTGGCGATCATGGATATGGAATTCTACGACGGAGCGCTATTCGTCGCTGGCGTTGCTCATGACAACTTCCTGTCATCTCTGCGCCGAATTTCTTATCCCTTCGATGGCACGCAGAATATCGCCAACGTGGAGATGTACCACATCACCCACGATCAGTATGAAAGTCGCGCCCCGATCCGATCCATGTCAGTGCAAGAGATCGATGGCAAGCCGCAACTTATCGCCGCCTATACATGTAGCCCCATCGTGCTCGTGCCGCTGGAAGACATTAAAGATGGTGCGAAGATCACTGCCAACACGATCATGGATTATGGCAACGGCCAGCCGTTGGATATGATCCCGTTCGAGATGGGCGGGCAGACGATGCTGTTCGTAACTAATGACAGCCGCTCGCCGCAGGTCATTCCGGTCGCCGGGCTGCAAGGAGCGAAAGTAGTCGACCACAATGACTTTGAGCGTGGTGGCAAGCTGGAACTGCATCCTGTGATGCCCTATGGCCCGATCGGGCAGGCCGTCATGTTCGATGGTATTTCGCTGCACATGACTCTTGTGGGCGATAACTTCCTCGCCTCTATCACGCGGGATGGCTACACGGGCAGTCTGAACCTTGACACCAACCCAACGTTCTTCCCGAACCGGATTCACAACATGCGGGCGGAATTTGATTTCCCTCAGTACGAACCAGATCCAACTCGTGTGCAGTAACAATAATGGTTCAAGGCATTAACAACTGGGTCACCAAATTTTTGGTGACCTTACTAATGGCGATTATGATGAGTTCAACTGCACAGTCGCAGGGTTTGACGCTACCGCAAGACGGGGCAGAGCCGATAAGCCGATAGTTTTACATGTGGTTTACAGTGACTCGGCAAAGGTACACCCATCGGAACTGCTCAAGGTATTTGTAGGTCCGGCTGAACCCTGCTGCGAAGGTCGCATACCAATTACAGGTGACTACGCACGGACCGATGAAACCCTGACGTTTTTGCCTGCCTTTCACTTTGAAACGGGCCAAGACTATGTCGCGCATGCTCGGACTGCATATGGCGAGGAGCTAGTCCCGTTTCGTATTCCCTCTGCGGCATCAACGCCTCCTGCGGGTGTGACGGAGATTTACCCAAGCGGGGATACGTTGCCTGCGAATGTTCTGCGTTTCTACATCCATTTTTCGGTACCGATGACACCGCACCTGGCCTTTGACTACATCAAGCTGCGCGATACAGCTGGCACAGCGGACGAGGCCGCCTTCATGCGATTCAAGCAGGAGCTGTGGAATGAAGACAGGACCCGTCTGACCGTTCTCATTGACCCTGGTCGCATCAAACGTGATGTCGCGACCAATGTGAAGCTTGGCCCAGCCTTGCTTGTCGGTCAGCGCTACACGCTGTCGGTCGATGCAGGATGGCAATCAGCAGATGGAATGTCTCGCTTGCCCGCTTTCACAAAGCAGTTCATCGTGACCGACCCGCTGCGGGAGCTTCCTGATGTTGCGCAATGGGAGGCTACACCACCTTGCCTTGGTACGAAAGAACCATTCCGCATAACTTTTGATCGCCCCTTCGACCGTCACCTGCTTGGACAGACCATGCGAGTTATCACTGGAGACGGAAATGTCATGGAGGGAACAGTGCAGGTTACTAACGGTGAAAGACATTGGGCATTCTTTCCAGATGAGCCATGGCACGCTGATGGCGCACAGGTGCTTGTCAGTTCCGAACTGGAAGACGTCGCTGCAAACAACTTCCGCGATCTTCTAGATCACATCGGTAGCGACGAGGCAAATGACGTTTCAACATTGGCTGTCCCGGTGAATCTGAAAATGTGCTCAGGAAAGCCAACCCATCCTTGACGCCTCTCACATCGTTTACGTCCAGCCCAGATTATAAAAAAATACAAATTAGGTTTTACTTCGATCTGTTAAGGCAGCGTATGTTCAATCCACGAAATCTTGAAGTGATACAAGCTATCACTGCAGCCGCAGTCAGCTTCGTACGCTTTCGCCGAAATTCTTAACTGGAAAATGTCACATGTATTCGCCATTAAATGCAGTCTGAGCCTATTCAGACTTTTTTGAAAGAACCACCATAGGTTGTCTGTAGCTCTATCACATCGCCGGTTTTTAATTGAATACGCTGGGGCGTACTCCGGCAATAACCTTTACCGACCATTCCATTAGCCTGGGAACTTTGCCGCCATTCCCTGACAGCTGTTTTTAGATCTGTGAATGTCCGCTAAATAGAAATTCTTACTGATATCTAATGTCACGAATTGCAGTCTTTCTGAATAGTTGATATCTTGGCTTGCGACAAAGTCCCTTGGTAATGACACTTCTGCAAAGTTCAGCCGCACATGTTCACGATACGGTTTAAGGCCGCAATCTTCTGCTGGGTTCATAGTCGGCTACCATCGTGAAGATGTCCTTGACCCGCAAATGGACGCGCCGTTCACTGGCACGAGTATCACGTATCCGCTCGAGCATTTCGTCGAAATAGTCGGGGCAGCGGAATGTCCAACCGGTGGGTTTTTGAGGCGCTCGTCGTCCATGACGAAACCTTTGACGAGATATTCCTGCAGGGTTTGGGTGGCCCAGCGGCGAAACTGGGTGCCGCGGGCTGAGCGGACTCGATCGGCGGCGGCAAGAATGACAAGGAGGCTGTAGTGGCTGTTCCTTGCTCCTCTTGACAATCAGTACCATCTACCCTCAAACATACTGGATTCATACCGTACTTCGAGCACGGCTTTCGAACTTTTAAGCGTTTTTACGTTTGACATGAAATCGGTCATTGCCTGGCGTTTTTCATTCACTTTCCTCAAATGAGCCTTTATCCTACGCGTCACGGTGGCAGGTTTTTTCGAATAAAATTCTGAAAAAGCCATTTGATGCATGGGTGATTTTTGAATGATGTCGTCCATTCGGGCTTGTTGCTGATTAAGGTAGTCGATAAGCACTTCTTCAAGTGCCTGCTCATCATCCCCACTTAAGCTTGACGTTGCAGAGGCGTGCCTTTCATGTAGCTTCACTATAGCGATGAGGTCACGCTCTTTGCGAGCTTTAAGTAAATGCGACATGAGAACGTGCTTCTCTTTACGACGATCCTCATCTGTTTCTCTATCTGGATGTAATGCCGCTGCGGTTTGCCGAAAAAGACGTTTAAATACATCGTCGTTGATCGGCTTTCTGTCAGTGGGTGCAGATGGAGGTTCCGGAAACTCGTCAAATTCAGCGTGCAATTTGCGCAACAGTTCAGCTAGTGCTTCTTCATCGGCCAGTTCATCTTCAGCGCCGTATTCGTCATCCATATATTCGTCGTCATCGGTCTCACTCTCGAGGGCATCGTCATCGGATTCGTCAATGCCGTAATACTGATCGATTTGTTCTGACGCGGATAAATCACTGTTCGGATCGAGATCAATGCCCATTTGAAAGGCTTGTAGCTCAGCAACCGCATTCTTCAGTGGCTCATCGAGCAGGCCTAGCATGGTCAGTTCAGACAGGTTTTCACTGATCCACTGATTAAGCTCGGAGCGCTGCCACTTCGCTAAGGTTTTGCGGTTTGCAAATTCGAGCTGACGCTACACCATTTGGCGAACAGTCTCGCCCATCTTGCGCTCAGCACTGAATACTTCACTGTCGATACGAGTTACCAGAGCATCAAGCTGTTTTTCCAACTCGGCATTGTCCTTCGCCAGCGCCTCTGCTTCGGTCCACAGCTGCTGAAAGCGGGATGCCTCTTTTTGTTTAGCTCGCTTAGTGGGCGAGATTCCTTTGCTTGTCATGTTTTTGCCATCCTTGAGCGGGATAGTAGCTTATCTCAATATGCTCTTCCTGGTGCCTTTCCGGCCTTAAGAATTATCCAAAGGCGACTAATGGTCGGCTATGGCGTAAAATAGCTTGCGCGAATCTAATAACGGACGCCATTAGCTTAAGTACATGAATACAACTGAATCTCAACATACTGAATTTGATGCGAAGGCTAAAGAGCGGCAGTTACGTTCGGAGTCTGAGCAATGGGATACCACAACGCCTCAAGATGCGCGTGAAGATGATATACCCACGATAAACCTGGATAAGTATTTTACTTCCGGTTCTAGCCAGGATTTAGATGATGTTGCACAGCAATTAAAAACCGCGTGCGAACAAACAGGCTTTTTCTCAATTGTGGGCCATCACGTTCCATCTGACGTTATCAGTAAAACGTTTTCGCAAATAAGAGAGTTTCACGCATCAACAGATGAAGTGAAACGCGAGATCCTGATGGATCGGCCCGACTGGCCGGTTGGTGGAATGGGGTATCTACCACTGAAAAATCGAAAATTACCTGCCCGGCAAACCGGAAATCTCAATGAGGCATTTATTATCAAATGCGATCATGAACTAGGGATGTCTGACAACCAATGGCCTGATGCTGAGATCTTGCCAAACTTCCGTACGCAGGTTGAGAATTATGCGGCTCAAATGGAAGCACTTGGCAAACGAATGCTGCCAATTTATGCCCGGGCTTTAGGCGTAAGCGACGATTATTTTTTTGAGGCGTTCATTAATCCTCTGTATCGATTGCGTATGACTCATTATCCAGCGGTGCCCGGTGACGAACATGGCGCCTACGGCATAGCGCCGCATGTGGACACGTCTTTTTGTACCATACTGGCACAGGACCAGCCCGGCTTATCGGTTTTTAGTGAGCGCCGTAAAGTATGGGTTAATGCACCCGTTGTGAAGGATTCCTTTATCGTCAATACCGGTGAATTATTAAAACACTGGACTAACGATACATTTCTAAGTACCCGTCATTTTGCAAACAACAATACCGGTTCGGAATCCAGATATTCAATTCCATTTTTCTTCAATGCAAATCCTAATTACGTAATGCATTGTGTGCCTACGTGCTTTAGCAATGATAAACCTGCCAAATATCCGCCGATATCTTATGCGCAAAGTCAGGGCGTTGCACAAGGGGAATGATGGCTTTTTAGTGGTTAGAAGAAAATAAATTTACTCGTCGTTCAGTGGCGGTATCTGTTTGTAATGAGCGTGTTTTTAGTGAAATTACGTTGAAAGAACGTTGGTGATTACAGGCAATAGTGAATCAGATCAACGGCTGTTCGGCCTAGTTTGTGCACGGCAGGCTCTGTGCCAAAAGAGCCCAAAAAAAAGAAAAAAAGGGGGTTGCGAGATACTGCATTTCTGCGGTAAAACTATACGCACACTCACAGCACGGGAGATTAGTCCAACGCAATAAAGCTTGTAGCTAAATACCTTTTTTTAACTTACGAAGGCGGCTAGAAGAAATATTGCTTATGTATAGTGTTTGGCATTTGACAATCTAAATTTACCAACTGCTTTTT
>JBLIML010000221.1:0-6379 GCA_047638675.1 Planctomycetota bacterium
GTTGGATTCCCGCCAGAAGCACGCGGGAATGACGGGGGTTGGATTCCCGCCAGAAGCACGCGGGAATGACGGGGGTTGGATTCCCGCCAGAAGCACGCGGGAATGACGGGGGTTGGATTCCTGCCAAAAGCACGCGGGAATGACGGGGGTTGGATTCCCGCCAAAAACATGCGGGAATGACAAGGGTTAGATTCCCGCCAACAGCATGCGGAATGACGAGGGAAGGTTAGACTCCCGCCAAAAACATACGGAAATGACAGACCTTTATTTAGCAACTTCAAAAGAACTGTTGTGTTTCTACCCATTGATTCTGCGGAAGAGCCTTAATTATTAATTAAGTAAACTGTCCCAGGAATTCAAGTGTGTTAGTTAGGGAGTCTTACTTTGTTGAGTTGCGCGATCGGCTTCTGCTCTTGACACCACGTAAGTGTGGATGAGGCGCACGCCTTCTTCATCCAGTACATCGTCAAACTTTGGCATGCCCTTCTCCAGGAAGGCACCTTTGAGAACGATTTGTTCGAATAGTTGATGAGTAGCCTCTTGCATATACCGCAAATCCCGGACGACGCCCCCCGATTTTGCGCTGAAACCATGGCATGCAGCACAATTTAACTGGAAGAGTTTCTCTCCTTGTTCCACATCTTCTGCCGATGCCTGTAAGTCGGGTTGCGCTTGAATGGTACGATCTACCGCTTGTTGTACTGGCAGTTTTGCCTCGCCTCCCAGTTTGAATACCAGTAGCTTGCCGTGATTGCCGTAAATAACGGAAGCCACCTCTGAAGTGTAGCCATTAAAAAGATCGCCGCCGCCCGTGCCTGACAGAATGGCCACATACTGCTCACCGTCTATTTGATAGGTGACTGGAGAGGCTATAATGGAGGTATAGTTTTGGAAGCTCCACAATACAGCGCCGGTATCGCTATTCATGGCATTGACCTTACCTTCAGCGTTGCCTTGAAACACCAGTCCACCAGCGGTTGCAAGCGCACCACCGTTCCAGTAATGCGGGTATTCAATCACCCAGTCGCTCTCACCGGTCAATGGATTGAAAGCTTTGAGATAGCCCTTGCTTGGCAAAGCGCCGGGGGTTTCAGCCGCGATTTTTGCCAGGCCCGCAAGTTCGACGCCCAGATTCAGACCGAGCGGCTGGTGTATATAGCTGCCTGTCTTTAACCAGTTATCATCCATCGCATAAATCCCGCTTATCTCCGAGGCGGTCATATAGACGATGCCTTTTTTTGCGTCAAAGGACATGCCTTGCCAGTTTCTCGCGCCGAGTGAAGTTGGGATGATCCACTTCGCATCTTTAACGTAATCAAGGTCCGGGTTTTCCACCGGTCGACCGGTTTCCATATCGACATGCGTGGCCCATGTGGTGTGTACAAATTTATGCGCCCTTAACAGTTCGCCATTGGTACGATCGATGACATAGAAGAAGCCATTTTTCGGCGCCTGCATTAATACCTTACGGTCTACGCCATCGACTTTCATATCTGCCAGCATGATGTCCTGTACGGCGGTGTAGTCCCAGTTATCTCCCGGGGTCGTCTGGTAATACCATTGCATCTCGCCACTATCGGCATCGACGGCGACGATGGAAGATAAAAATAAATTGTCACCTCCGCCTGGAGAACGGATAGCCCGCGGCCAGGGTGAGCCATTGCCGACACCGAAATATAAGTGGTTAAATTCAGGATCGTAGACGATGGAATTCCAGACCGTGCCCCCACCGCCGATCTTCCACCATTCACCCCCATTCCAGGTCTCCGCCGCCATCTCCATTTCAGGATGTTCGAAAGGTTTGGAGGGATCGCCCGGTACAGTATAGAAACGCCAGGCCAATTCGCCGCTACTCGCATCGTAGGCGCTAAGATAACCGCGCACACCAAACTCGGCACCGCCGTTACCGATGAACACTTTTCCGCGTGCCACCCGTGGTGCACCGGTAATCGTATAAAATTTATCGCGGTCAATAAAGGTATCGACCTCCCAGACCACCTCGCCGCTAGCGGCATCCAATGCAATCAATCGTCCGTCAAGGGCACCGACATAAACCTTCCCTTCATAAACCGCAACACCACGATTGACCACGTCGCAACAGGCACGCCTTCCCCATTGTTTTGGGACTTTGGGATCAAAGGACCAGATTTCTTCGCCGCTCACGGCATTCAAGGCATAGACACGACTCCAGGAACTCGAGACGAACATGATGCCATCGACGACAATCGGTGTAGCCTCCAAAGCGCGTGTCGTTTTCATATCGCGATACCAGGCAAGATCGAGTCCCGACACTGTTTCTCTGTTGATTTGGTCCAGTGGTGAGAAGCGTTGTTCTTCATAAGTCCGCCCGTAAGCCAGCCAATTACCCGGCTCGCTTTCCGCATTTCTAATACGGGCATCATTGACCTGCCCGATGCCCGCAGGCTTTTGCGTGGCATGCGTAGTGACGACACCAGGTTCAGGTACACTTTCCAGGGCAACGTACATCACCAGCACGGCGAAGAGAATTAGTGACAGGGCAGTAATTAATCGAATGGGCATCGAGGTTCACTTTACTCCGTTTTTATAACTGTCTTGATACAGAAAAAATAAATAGTTCGGGCTGTAGCGTTTGTTCCAGAACACTGCTTATTAGTTTAAGTAAGTTAATCATACCGCCATTCCGGTGAAAACGGAATGACGGACGCTCTAGTTGTTGAAAACTGAGGATAGAAGTTTTTAAAACTGAAAGGTATATCCTCTACTCTACTGACCACGCTTAAACAGGCTGCCAAAATCAGTGCGACCGGCAATAAAAACAATTTATAAAGATTGGAACGTGTAATAATCTCCTCTCCATGATTAACATTTATTTAAGGAAAAATTCACCAATTTCTATGACCTCATTGAAAATTACATTAAAGTCAACAGACTATCTGGAGACGGATTATAGCGTCGTTAACTGCACCTAATAAAAGCGAAAGAATTGTAAGAAAATTATGACTACCTTAATTTGGTTGCGCGCTGAGACCAAAGCCCTTGAAGCGAGGTCTGCCCTGACACCCAATATTGTTCGTGAGCTTTGTAATAATGGTGTAGATGTTGTGGTAGAACGTTCGAGACAACGTGCTATTGCCGATGACGATTTTGCTGACACGGGTTGTAGCCTGGTCGATGAAGGAAGCTGGCGCGGCGCACCTGAACAGGCTTTTATTCTGGGTCTCAAAGAATTACCCAATGACATTACATCCTTAACTCATCGTCACATCTTTTTCTGTCACGCCTTTAAACAGCAGCAAGGATGGAAAGAACGACTGCTTAAATTCAAACAAGGTGGTGGCGAGCTTTTGGACATTGAATATTTACTCGATGAGAAAAAGCGACGCGTGGCGGCATTTGGTTTTTGGGCAGGTTTTGCCGGTTGTGCTGTCGGTTTGAAGACATGGACGGGAGCGCAGCTTGGTTATGATCCGGTTATCAATGCTCTTGAGCCTTACGCAAACAAAGATGCACTGTTGGACGAATTACGTGTCGCTCTGGCATCAGCAATCAAGGCGAGGGGCATTGAACCAAAAATTATTATTGTCGGCGCAAAGGGACGTGTCGGCGATGGTGCTAATCAAGTGACACAGGCATTGAGTGTAGATGTTACGCTTTGGGATCTGGAGGAAACATCTCGTGGCGGACCTTTTACTGAAATTTTACATCACGATATTTTCATCAACTGCGTTTTAGTCCAACAGAAAATTCCACCTTTTGTGACCTTTGAGAGTTTGCAGGCGAACGAAAGAAAGCTTTCGGTGATCGTAGACGTAAGCTGTGACCCTGGAGAATACAACCCGATCCCGATATATACAGACACGACTTCGTTCTCACAGCCAGTGACTAAGATAATTGACGATGTAAAACCGCTATACTTATGCGCCATTGACCATTTGCCGTCATTACTGCCAGTGGAATCCAGCGAGGATTTTGCCCGACAATTATTACCACACTTACTCGAACTTGATGATCAATTAACAGGCGTATGGCGAGGTGCCCTGGCACTATTCCATGAAAAATCTAAAGAATTGTAAGAGACAAAAGAGGTAGATCCATTATGCAAACTGTCCATTGGTTAGGTACAGGTCTTTCATCAGTGCCGGGTATTCGTCGTCTGGCCAAAGGAACCTTGCCATTGGTACTCTGGAACCGAACGGTCACAAAAGCCGAAAAAGCGATAGCCGGCATTGATGAGCCTGTAGAAATCAGGAAGTTCGAACTCGACCTTCTTGCCGATGCGTTAGAACCCAAGGATATTGTGGTCTCGATGCTACCTGGCTCATGGCACCCGGTCATCGCTGAATGTTGTCTGGATAAGGGCGCACATTTCGTGTCGAGTTCCTATATTTCTCCGGAGATGTTGGCGCTTGATACGCGCGCGAGACAAAAGGGACTTTGTCTGCTCAATGAGGTCGGACTGGATCCCGGACTGGATCATTTGTTGGCCCATTCTCTGGTGGCTGATTATAAAAAGTCGCCTCACTATTCAGCCGAGAACAGCATAAGTTTCCGCTCTTATTGCGGTGGCTTTCCGTCTACGCCAAATAATTTTCGTTATAAGTTCAGTTGGTCTCCCCTTGGTGTGTTGAAGGCTTTGAAGTCTCCCTCCCGATGTATTCGTGATGGTCACACGATGAAAGTACAACGCCCATGGCATGCCATCACTGATTATTTGGCAAAATTGCCAGGTGGGGCAGAAGAGAGCTTCGAGGCCTATCCGAATCGAGACGCCCTGCCCTTCATGAGTGCTTATCAATTTGAATCGGAATGGCAGGTAGATGAATTTGTGCGCGGTACCTTGCGATTAAACGGTTGGGCTGAAGCCTGGAAAGACATCTTTACAGAAATCGACACGCTTGAAGGGGAGGCAGGCGAGAGGCGTCTTGAAAGAATGAGCGAGGAGCTTTGGCGCACGCAAGCCTATAATGATGGAGAGACAGATCGCGTTGTATTGTGTGTGGAACTCGAGGCTAGAAATAATGATTCGTCTGTATGGCATCATCGTTACACCATTGATGCAATCGGTAACGACAAAGGATCTGCGATGGCTCGACTCGTGTCATTAACGCTAAGTCTGGCAGTCGACGCGATTGCTGCTGGGAAAATAGTCGCGGGTGTATCGACTGCGCCGTCCGAGCCTGTTCTTGTGCAGGAATGGATTGATGCACTTCGTCAGATGGGAGAGCGAATCGAACATATTGGAATGTAGAATTTGTAATTATATACAAAAACACCAGTCCGTCATTCCCGCGTGTTTTTGGCAGAGTAATGGCACAAGGATGTGCCGCATATGAACCAAAGGATGGAAATCCAGAAGGAGAAGAGAATTAAGGAAATATGCCAACCAGGTTCTAACTTACTGGTACGTTATCAACGCTCGAATGAAACTATTGTTTAACTGGATTTGCATCCTTAGCTCCGTAAACGGTGCTTCCATGCACCACTTCTCCGCCAAAAACATGCGGGAACGACGGCTCTTTATTTAGCAAGCTCTATAGAACTGTTTAGTTTCTTCCCATAGATTCTGCGGAAGAACCATAAATATTAAGCGGAAATCGATATGATTCAAAAACAGATATCAAGGATTAATACACATGAATAACAGATTAACTCCTCTAAGCGACACCGTTGGCTCTGAAGTGCATGGCGTTGATCTTTCAGAACCACTTGATGACGACACCTTTGCCGCCATACGCACAGCCTTTCACGACCGAGGTGTTTTGTTATTTCGGGATCAACATCTCAGCGAAGAACAACAGATCGCTTTCAGTCGTCGCTTCGGTGAACTCGAAATTCACATTGCCAAACAATATCTGCTGGAGGACTATCCCGAGATTGTCGTGCTGTCGAATAAAATGGATAAAGGCAAGCCTCTTGGTATCGAAGACGCTGGGCGTTATTGGCATTCCGATCTCTCTTATCTGGGTAAACCAAGTCTTGGCTCGCTGCTTTATGCACATGAAGTACCGCCACCAGAAGCAGGCGGCAACACACCCTACGCTGGAATGTACGCGGCCTACGACACTCTCGAAGACACACTTAAAAAACGACTCACAGGTCTTAATGCCATTCACAGCTACGAACAGCGATGGCATTTAGATGCGAAGCGTGGGATGAATCGCGCACAACTTGATGAAAGTGATCGCGAAAAACTTCCCGAGGTAGTTCATCCTGTTATCCGTGCCCATCCAATCACCGGACGGCTTGCTCTCTACGTCAACGAAGGCTTCACAGTGCGTATTGACGGTTTACCCGAAGATGAATCTGCAGCACTTCTCGAAGAATTATTTGCTCATTCAACCCAGGAAAGATTCAGGTACACACACGAGTGGCGTGCCCATGATCTGATCATGTGGGA
>JBLIML010000222.1:0-6378 GCA_047638675.1 Planctomycetota bacterium
ACAGGATGGGTAAACTATTTCACCTTGATTCTGGTTTTTATTGCCTTCGTGCTCTTCGTCGCAGCCCAGGTCAAAACCAATATCAAACGTGTTCTGCGTCATCCTCAGCTAACGGGCCTTGTATTCTGGTGTATCGGGCACTTGCTGGCAAATGGCGATAGCCGTTCGTTAGTTCTTTTTCTGGGCTTGTTAATCTGGGCGAAACTACAAATCATTTTACCAACAAACCCGATGGGAAAAGAATAGTGCCTGACAGGGTAGCGCTGAAAAATGATGTGCTCACGTTTATCGGAGGTATTGTTGTCTTTACCTTACTCCTTTTCGCCCACCCTTATCTAACGGGTGTCTCCCTAATTTAGGAGATGAGAAGGGGCGAGATTATTTTTTATTCCCAATACAATTGATCTAGAGGGCTTAATGATGAACCACAAAGGAAGCTGTTTGTGCGGGAAGATGCAATATGAAACAGGTGAGCTATCGTCACACATTGACCATTGCCATTGTACCTACTGCCAAAAATTTCACGGCGCGCCGTTTGGAACGTATGCCGAGATTATCGATCCCTCGAGTTTTCGCTGGATAGAAGGCGGGGAAAGCGTAGGCAGATATCAATCGAGCTCCCACTCGGCGCGATTATTTTGTGTCAATTGCGGATCTTCTTTAGTGGCAGAAATTGATGGTGGTAAAATTCTGGCAGTAACGCTCGGCACTCTGGACGATAATACCGATGTGAAATCTGCGGTTCACATGTTCACTCGATCGAAAGTCTCCTGGTATGATATCGGCGAAGATGAAGAACAATTTGAAGAATATCCACCAGGCATGAGTCAATTTACGCCTTCTGACTAAGTAGTTAATGAGATGTTCGATAAATCTTTTTTGAAATTCTTCAGAGCTCTCGCCAAAAATAATAACCGCGATTGGTTTAATGAGCATAAAGCTGAGTATAAAGCGGTGATAGTAGAACCGCTTTGTACATTTATTACCGCAATCGCGCCTCGCTTAAATACTATATCGAAACATTTTAACGCGGATCCCCGGCCAAACGGAGGTTCCATGTTTCGAATTTATCGCGACATCAGGTTTTCTAAAGACAAAACCCCTTATAAATTGCATGCTGCCTGTCAATTTCGACACCTGGTGGGGAAAGATGCGCATGCTCCCGGCTTTTATGTCAATATCTCACCAGATGAAGTTATCTTTGGCGGAGGTATTTGGATGCCACCTAATCCCGTTTTAAATAAAATTCGCGATACTATCGTTGAAAACCCTAATGAGTGGCAAAGAATAAAAACAAATAAAGCGATTCAGCAAAAGTGTGGTGGAATTCGGGGAGATGGTCTTGTGCGACCACCGAAAGGATTTGATGTGAATCATCCGCACCTCGAAGATCTAAAACGTAAAAGCTTTTTCGCCATGCGTCACGACAAAGCGGATATTATCTATAATGATAATTTTATTGATGAAGTAGAAGCCACATTCAAGGTCTCAAAACCTTTTATGAAGTATCTTTGTTTTGCATTGGATGTGCCTTTTTAGAATGCCTGAGACAATATTAACATTGAGATAAAGAAGCTCTCATTCGATATTCTTACTGTTGCACTGGCGCATACCAGTACAATGATGACTTTATAAATTCTAAGACTTGTTCAGCATGTCCTTAACCGAGATGACCTCCATGTCAGACACACTAAAAATAGACGGCTCAAGATTATGGGATAGCCTCATGCAGATGGCCGAAATCGGTGCCACCAAAAAAGGCGGTTGTAATCGCCAGGCCCTGACTGACGAAGACAAGCAGGGGAGAGATCTGTTTGCCCGTTGGTGTGAGAGCGCAGGGTGTACAGTACGCGTTGATGAGATGGGGAATATTTTTGCAAGACGTGCAGGAATTGATAACACATTAGCTCCAGTAATCGCTGGCTCGCACCTGGATACGCAACCGACTGGCGGTAAATTTGATGGTGTCTATGGTGTTCTGGCCGCCCTGGAAGTGATCCGTAGTTTGAATGATGCGGATATAAAAACCAGGCACCCTGTAGAAGCTGTGGTTTGGACTAATGAAGAAGGCGCACGATTCTCACCAGCCATGATAGGTTCAGGTGTCTGGGCTGGGGAGTTTGATATCAATTACGGACACAGCCGAACCGACAAGCAGGGTTGTACACTTGGGGAAGAACTACAACGTATTGGTTATCTGGGTAAGAACCCGTGCAAAACTTTTGAGGTTAAAGCCGCATTCGAAGTACATATAGAACAAGGTCCGATCCTTGAAAAGGAAGAATTACAAATCGGCGTGCTAACAGGCGTGCAAGGGATGCGTTGGTATGATCTCATCATAGAAGGGCAGGCCTGTCATGCCGGACCGACACCCATGGAAATGCGCCGTGATCCTTTTATGGCCTTACATCAAATCATCAGTAAATTATATGAGCTGATTGCTGGACAGGCGCCATGGGGACGCATCACCTTCGGTGACATTAGTGTAGAACCGGGATCCCGAAATACCGTACCTCAAAAACTGACATTATCTATTGATCTACGACATCCCGATGAAGAAGTATTGGATAATATAGATCAGGAAATGCGGGCTATCGTCGAAGACGAATGTCAATTATTGAATCTGATTGGAAGCGTCAACAATGAATGGCTATCGCCTTCGGTAAAATTCGATCCTGATTGTATCGCCGCCGTTCAAAAAGCAAGTGATCTTCTTAAATACAGTAATAAACAGATGGTCAGCGGTGCGGGTCATGATTCCGTCTATATCTCAAGAGTTGCTCCCACCAGTATGATATTTATACCCTGCGAAGATGGTTTAAGTCATAACGAAGCAGAAAATGTAAAAAAAGAAGATATCGAAGCGGGTTGCAATGTTCTATTACATGCAATACTTAATCGAGCAAATTAGAGAGCGCCTCCGTTTATTTTTTCAAACGAAGCGATATCAAAGTTCCTGAAGGTCGATGGAAATGTCTGCGCCGAGGGTATCAGTGGTAAATGCAGAAGCACTAAACTTGGGGAAACCAAACTTTAATTTCGGATTATTTGATAACCCGAAAGGCTCTTTCGGTGTCATATTCCAGCGCTTTTTCAATTTACGATCGCCATCGACATCATGATAGGCGGCCACGGCATAGGTTCCTTGTTCCTCGATATCAAAACACACCTCGTGTGAACCTTCTGCTGCGGGTATGCGAATGCGCTGCTTACGACCTTTTTTATTTAAGAAATTATCAGGATCATCATAGAGCTCAACAGTGAGAATCCCTCCGGAGCCTACGTTGTTAACAGTCACTCTGACCTGGGCGATTGCTATTTCACATACATTAGCAGCTTCGTTTGGCTGAATATCAAGTTCCTCAGAGGCAATAGCGGTAGTCGAGATGGAAAAGCCAAGTATTGAAAAACAAATTAACTTCACCAGGTGGAGAGTTGTTATTTTTAAATTTGATTCAGTATCCATTATATTCTTCTCTCTCAATATCCAAATTGGAGTAGTCTGAGACGCTAAGGTTCATTCGCTTGTCGTGCAGTTAAGGGTGCCTGGATCTTGAGAATTCTTATTCTGGCATCAATTTACACGCTGGTAGCCCTTATCGATGCCTTCCGCAGAGAAAACTACTTGCCATAATTGAAGTTGACGACCACGAAATGCACCAGCGTTGGTCATCAGAAAATAACGCCACATACGATAGAAGCGCTCATCGTAGTGTTCCTTGAGCTCTGGCCAATGTTGTTCGAAATTCTCAAGCCAGGCCATCAGTGTGGTGTCGTAATATGCGCCAAAGTTATGCACGTCTTCCATGACAAATACTTTTTCAGCGGCTCGAGAGATATCTGCCATAGACGGAACTTGGGCATTAGGAAAGATGTACTTGTGAGACCATGGCTCGGCGGCATTGCGAGTCTTTAATCGACCGATGCTATGCAGCAGGAACAAGCCGTCTGGTTTCAGGCAACGACGTACGACTTTCATGAATTCGGAATAATTTTTACGTCCCACATGTTCGAACATACCGATAGAAATCACGTGGTCAAACTCACCTTCTAATTCCCGATAATCTTTTACCAATGCTTGTACAGGTAGACCCGCGTAGCGTTCTTCAACCCACTTTCCCTGTTCTTTGGATACAGTTACGCCAAACACCTCCGCGCCATAGCGCTCGGCGGCGAAGCCTGCAAAACTACCCCAACCGCAGCCTATATCGAGTACTCGTTGCCCGGATTTCAAACCAATCTTACGACAGACCAGATCCAGTTTGGCCTCCTGAGCTGCATCAAGATTGTCTGCATCTTTCCAATAGCCACAGGAATAAGCCATGCGCTTGTCGAGCATGCGCTCGAACAGATCATTGCCAAGATCGTAATGTGCTTCGCCCACCTGAAAGGCTCTGCCCATGCTCTGCAAGTTAATCAAATGCGCCTGCAGGGTAGGCAAGAGTAAAGACAAGGGAGCGATTTTTCTACGCAGTTTGGCGCGAATGACCTTGGTAATAAATTGATCCACATTGTCACAGTCCCACCAACCGTCCATGTATGCCTCCCCCAGACCCAGCGTGCCTTTGACCAGGATACGTTCGTACAGACGATCATCGTGAACTCGCATGTCCCATGGTCGGTCGCCGCCGATGCGGACATCGGCAAGCTTCAGTAATTCCTTAATTTTCCTATGTGCGGCATTCATCTTGCGTTAAATCTGAGAGCGAGGATAAATGCGTAGTTCCGGGATAATGATGTCTGCATCCTGATCGATGCAAAAAAGAATCGCCCTCGATACGTCTTTGGCGTCAAGCCAATCGAGATCCATTTCAGCCGCCTCGGACTCTTCTGCCATCGGTGTCCAAATCCTGCCGGGTGCAATAGTGGTCACTCTGATCTTCGTCTGTTTTAATTCTTTTGCCATAGACTCAGCAAAACCGTTAACGCCCCATTTGGAAACGGCATAGGCACTGTTATTTTTTTGACCGTGCTTACCAGCGTCCGAAGAAAGAAAAATGATGACACCCTCATTTTGTTCCAACATGCCTTGTTTCAACACTTCACGTGTGCAAAGAAATTGGCCTTTCAAGTTTGCGTCCTGAATGGCGTCCCATGTTTCAACACTAAGATCCTGCACCGGCCCAACCCGTCGTATACCAGCATTATTTATCAAGATGTCAATTTTGCCCCACTTACTAAAAACCTGCTTAATCAAATCCTTAACATCTGCTTCACGTCCAACATCTGCTTTTACTGCCAGGGTCTCAACCTTAAATTCATTGGCGATACGCGTGAATTCATCATCTAAGGCCTCCAAACGTATATCTGAACCACAAACATTGACACCTGCTCGCGCAAGGTCTTCAGAAACAGCCAAACCCAGTCCTCGTGCGGCGCCAGTGATTAGCGCTACTTTGCCCTTTAGATGTGTATTCATATTATTAATAGCGAGCTGATAAAAACGTGTGTTTCAGAATTTGGCAAACTATCATAAATTTGCAAAAAAAACTTGAACAATATCAACATGAAAAATGAAACCTTGGTACCCAGGTAAGGCCGAATTCATTCGGCTACATACCATGACACTGACCTCCGTGGTCGAATGAATTCGACCCTACAAAAACCCCGTAGGGCTGAATTTATTCGGCCACATACCATGACACTGACCTCCGTGGTCGAATGAATTCGACCCTACAAAAACTCCGTAGGGCTGAATTTATTCGGCCACATACCATGACACTGACCTCCGTGGTCGAATGAATTCGACCCTACAAAAACCCCGTAGGGCTGAATTTATTCGGCCACATACCATGACACTGACCTCCGTGGTCGAATGAATTCGACCCTACAAAAACTCCGTAGGGCTGAATTTATTCGGCCGCATGCCATGACCCGGGCCTCCGTAGTCGAATGAATTCGACCCTGCAAAATTCGTGTTGGGCTGAAACTATAAAGATAAGATCAGGTAATCCCTCTGGGACATTAGGCCAATTCGAGCTGAGAGTGTATCAAAATCTCGTTATGTAAGGTTTTATGAACCGGGCATTTGTCGGCTATTTCCAGTAAGCGTTGTCTTTCGTCCTGTGATAACTCACCTTCAAGCTTGATAATTTTATCAATACGATCAACAAAGCCGTTTTTTGATTCACATTCATCACAATCCTCTGCATGAATACGACTGTGACTGAGAGCGACTTCAACATTATCCAGCTTAAGTTTTTTCCGATTGGCATACATACGTATGGTCATGGAAGTACAAGCACCTAATCCCGCCAGTAAAAACTCGTAAGGATTGGGTCCCAAATCGCCACCACCAAAGGACAAGGGTTCATCGGCGATGAGCTGGTGCTTTTCCGTATAAATGCGTCGGGTGAAATTCTGGTTTTGTTCTGTGAC
>JBLIML010000223.1:0-6328 GCA_047638675.1 Planctomycetota bacterium
TTAATCGCATTGCCAGACCGAATTGCGCTACATCTCGCTCGGCATCGAAATCAGCAATTTTGCGAGATGGATCGTCCTTATCGAAGGCAATATAACGAAGCACTTCTGCAGAAATATATTGACCGGGATCCACACCTTCCTTGTCGGCACTCGGCATCCATACATCCCAGCCATTGGGTTTCGACCAATCACTACCGGGGGGAAAGCCAGGTTGCAGTCGACTGCCATTAACGATCGTGTCTGAATGAAGTCGTGTTATTGCATTCACTTGTTCCGGAGTAAAACATTTTCCACCTTTGTCTACTTTTTTACAGACGGGTAGTAATTTGTCAAAATTTACATTACAGGCCAGCGGGTTTTCAATGAGTCCATCCTCAGACCCATCCTTACTGTCACAGACTTTCGTGACAAGTTTCCCCAGATTTTTTACTTGTGCAAGCGATATTCCCGCTGCTTCCAAAACTGGATTAAATAACATTCTTGCAACGTTAAATGCCGTGTGATTGAAAGCCGGAGCACCAGCCACTACTCCGTTAAAATCGTCGGGATAGCGTTGTACACTCATCAATCCCTGGCGACCTCCTCCGGAGCAACCATCAAAATAGGCATATTCCGGCGATCGATCATAGGCATGTGAGATTAGTAGCTTTGCCGTTTCACTTACCACGTGAATTGCACGAAATGCGAAGTCTATTTCTGCCGAAAAATTATTGTAAGCAAAACTACCACCGGGTTGTTCCTTATCGGAATGTCCTGAGTCTGTCATCACGGTTGCGAAGCCATGTCGGATTGCGGCTTTCATTTTATTCAGGTGTTGAGGATATCCGGGCTGTAACAAGTCATCACCCGCTAAACCTCCATTACCCACCATGAAAAAACGCCCATTCCAATCGGTCGGAATAAACATGCGAAACTTGATGTTGGATTGAATATGTCCCAGCACATCGCAATATTCAGGAAGTCCATCATCATCGCGTATCAACTTTGCTAACAATACCTGGGCCGGTTCTACATTCCATGAACTCAAGCTGTCACAACTTATCTTTGACTTATATGGCGTTTCAGAAAACCTTACCGGTGATAATTTCCAGTCAGAAAAAACACCTGTTTTTTCAGCAGTAAATCCATCGCCTGAATACAGAACCGTCATGGTCAGAAAAACCACTGCATTAACAACTCGTCTTTTGAAGCGATAAATTTTCATTGATAAATAATTACCCTGAAGCATGTCCTTATCTATATATAAGTAGTCTGATAATCGCCAAAATGGAAACGAAAATCGGCAGAAGTAGCGGCAATTTGACAGCAATATAAAAAATATTTAGCCAATTTCAGGATATCGAGCGTGTCCTGGTTTTTTTGATGGATGCTTGCTCGAATTTCGTACAAGTGGCTTGCCTACCAGCATTTACCTACCGTACGGCTTGCCAGCTTGATTTGGCTTTTATCGGGTCATCCTGTCCAAATCTTCCATCTTCCCAGAGTATCATTACAGCCGTAGACGTGATCGATTTTGATTAATAGTCAGTTGATTGGACATTCAGTCTTAATTCATATTGAACCAGGATATCCTTTACAAATAATTTTATTTCGACAAGTCACGGTAAAAGTTTTCATGTGAGCCCAAAGCCAACAACATAATAAGACCTGATTTCTTCTCCGTTCGATAGGCCAACAAGTATTGTTTGTCTGCAACTTTAAATTTATGCACACGAACGCCTGCGAGAGCACCCTTTTTCATATCACCGATAGTTGTGTTAGAGATGATCTTTCTGACAGCACGGTCGATCGCTGCTTTTTCTTTCTTGTGAAGTTTTTTAATTGATCTCGAAAAAACACCACTTTGAATTACCTTCATCCAAATTGATAGTCCGTAACTTCATCAGTGTCTGCTTCCTCCAATCCAATCAATATATCTTTCACAAAGCGAAGCGGCAAATCAGGATTGTCCTCGGCAGTCTTTCCAATATTCGCCCAATACTCTATCTGCTTCGGCGGTGAACGATGAAATACTTTCGCATGCTTAGTTGCATCGGCGACTAATTTATCCGACAGTTTGATAGCTTTTGGCATAATCGCCTCCGTGGTAACTCGATAATTAAGTTAAACCGATTATAAGCAAAAAGTTTCTTTTTGCAACCTATGAGAAAAGCCTGGGGACCGAGTTTACGATAGAGATGGTGCACTACTTTAGTACCGACTCTAACTATATAAATGACGTGAATACCAGATTGGAGAGATCCATGCACGCTCCGGTATAACCGGATTTATTTGCTCAAGTGGCTTGTCTACCAGCAGCCTTCACCCGCCTTTCGGTTTACCAGATCAATTTGGCTTTTATAGAGGATGCTTTGATCTGTCAGCTTGTGGGATCGTCTTGAGAGTCTGTCGCGCATGTCTTGTAGGGTATCGCTGTGTTTCTCGCTTGAGGCAAGATTGATCCGTTCACCGGGATCGCTTTCCAGGTCGAACAACTGCTCAAACACCGTTTTCCTTTTCGAAAACACCAGATCGGATTCCTGGTAGGGACATCCTGGCGTTGCAAAATAGCGAATGTACTTCCATTGTGAAGTGCGAAGTGCCTCGCTCATGGTTTTGTCTTCAACCGTCGTCAGGCTCTCAATCAAGATCTCATCGCGCCAATCGCCCTCGGGGTTTGCGATCAACGGTTCCAGATTTCTACCTTGCATAATGTCAGGCGCAGCTATACCGGCCATTGATAAGATGGTGGGAGCAAGATCAACAGTCAGTATCAATGCGTCTGATTGCACGCCTTTTGCTGTACGCGGGTCGACGATGATGAGTGGTACTTTTACCGCCTGGTCGTATAACAAGGCCTTGCCACCGACACCGTATTGACCGGTGATCAGACCGTGATCGCTGGTGTAGATGATGATGGTATTGTCGAGCAGATCTTTTTCTTTTAGCTGCTCCCATAGTTGCCCAACGACGCGATCAATGCCAGTGATCTGCTGGTAGTACCTGATGGTGTGTTCCGGGTTAGTTTCCGGATCGTATAAATAGTCATACCACTGCTTGCGCTTGTCATGATCGACAACTTCGGCCGGGAGATAGTGATGGGGGTCTTTGGACAAATCTAGTGGCGCGGTGATGCCAGCGTCCCTGTAGCGTTCGTTGTATATAGGATGATCTGCAAGTCTGGGGTTTTTATTAGCGGGCACACCCATTTTTTTGCACTGCCGCGTTTCGCAGTGTGATGTATCCGCGTCCAGGTACATGGAAGAGGTCATCGATCCATGCGGTGCCGAGAAACTAACCGATAGCTGAAATGGCTTATCTTCAGGCACAGAATCGAGAAAGGTCTCAATAGACTCTCCCATGATCTCAGTCGTAATATTATGTTTGGCATCGGCATAGGATTCGATCGCGGTATTCCCCGGATTGTCTCTCATAAAAAAGCTCAGCCAACCATCATGACCCCGCCAGAAATCAAATTTAGTTTGCGTGTTACCGCGAAAGGTATAGAACTCCACACCAAACTTGCCGATAAAACCGGTGTGATAACCGTTCTCTCTTAGCATGGCAGGATAGGTTTGCGCCCACTGTTGCTCGGTGGCGCGATAGGGAGAACTGAAACCTATGCCATTGGTGCGCTCATACTGCCCGGTCAATATGGCAAACCGGCTCGGTGCGCAGATTGGCTGTACAGTAAAGGCATTTCGAAAAACCGTGCCCTCGCTCGCGAGTCGATCCAGATTGGGAGTCTGTAGAATGGGATGGCCGGCAGAAGAAAGTGTGCCCGCACTCTGATCATCTGCGAGGAGAAAGATAATGTTGGGTCGCCGCGCTGTGTTGGCCCCCGCGACATCCACTTTATCCGGATAGTCGGCGCAGGCCCAGAGCAGGGCGATCAGCAGCGCTAGTAAGCCTGGTCGACGCACCATGAAGCGTTTTCTTGTAGATTCATTCATTAATCATATCACCATTTACTGTGAGATAGCTGGCGGTTAGCTTGTTCGGGTGCGGCACTAAGTATCCGGTGTGGAGCAGATCCTATGCAGTATTAGTGTTTTCTTTTATTGTGTGCTTGGATCAGAGTTATGTCAGACGGCTAAACAATTGCTGCTCGTCGGAAATTCAGGTTAGACTAGCCACACAAAGGGTGTTCGTTCTACTTATACTCTGATGAGAATATCAAACCAGGTGAGGTGAACTATGAGCAAGCGTCAATCAATCAAAACTTTTTTCTTCTGCATCATGGTTTTTCTCTGCAGCGGTCATCTTGCTGCCGGTGAGTCAGAAAAGCCGGCGTCACTTGAACAGCAGGTTGAAGGGCTGTGGCTGTATACCGGCTTGGTCACTTCCGCTGGTAAAGACCTGCCATTGAATGGAATTTTTCTGTTCAAGGAGGGTGTATTTGTACAGTATTCCGTATTTAAAGGTGAGCCAATCAAAGACCAGGGGGCAATGGCACACGCCGGCTCGTATTCGGTAGGCGAGGAATTCGTTCATCTGGTAGCTGAGCAAACCATTAGTACGGCACCATTGGAAAGCGCACCATTAACGTCTCAGGGCCCCACGGAACACGATTTAGCCGTTAGCCGTTCCGGTAAGGAATTGACATTGACCTTCAGCAAGGGCACCGGCACGGTTCAAACTTTTGAGCTTGCAGGGTCCGGTTCCGGTGAAGTTTATAAGCTGGAGAACGGTGCGTTGGCGCTTGTTGATGGCTATTTTATTCTGGTGGACGGAAATGAAGATGGCTTTGATGCCGGCTATGGTACTTATGAAAAAGATAAAGACTCCCTTAAACTGAAAATCACCCGTTGGACAGAAGCAGATGAAACTGCAGCTCCCAATCTAAATGACACCAGCATGAAAGCTACCTTTGATGGTCAAACATTAAGCCTGGATGATGGCCGGAGTTTTCAAGTCACTCCTTGAATCACTTCATCGCTGAGTCGACACTGTAATCCATCCTTACTTGAGAAGTTGACATTTGGGGATCGATTGGGGATCTTCAAATAGTGATACCGCGCCATATGCCTTCAACTGTCGCTTGTGCCTGTAAGCCATGTTTATGCATTCCATCCAGGTACCATTGATCATTCCAGTCCACCACTGCTGTTTGCCAGGACGAACGGGCCTTTATACGTGAATACCAGTCTAAAACCGCTGGCCGCTTTTCGCACATCACAAGCAGTTGCAAATCGGAAAGACGATGTACGTAAGGGGCCAGTGTAATATCGGCAAGAGAAAAATCGCTGCCAGCTAACCAGGATTGTTTAGTCAGGGTCTTTTCCATATCCGCCAGAACAGTGTCGTAAAAACGGATGGCCTCTTCAAAAACCGGGCTGTCGGTACCGTGATTCAATATTTGATCGTAGACCGTATGCAATTTTGGATTTTCAATTTTATTTAAATGTTCTGCAATCTTTTCAGGCGTATCGATGTGAGCCAAGCTCATATGACGGAAGGCGATAATGAAACTGATTAACATGGTATTAGGATAGTGTAATCCTTCATCGACCATTTTTGACCATAAGCGTTTTTTCGAACGCCAATAGGGATTTTCAGGCATTAGCTTTGGTCCATCAAAGCACTCATCGAGGTATTCGCAAATCACAGTGGATTCAGGGATATTCTTTTCATCATGAATTAATACAGGAACGACCCCTTTTGGGTTTATTTTTTTAAATTCTGGTGTTCGTTGCTCGCCCTTTTCCAGATAAACATAATGACTTTTCCACTCAATTTCTTTTTCTGCCAGCGCGAGGCGTACTTTTTGTGCGCAGACAGATTCACTGTGATGATATAACTCTAACAAAATTATTCGCCTTAATTCTTTATTGTGTTTTTTATTAGCTTGCCCTAAGGCTAAGCGATTTCACTGTCCACTGTCCATGCGTATCTCAGTCATCTCAGCACGAGATGAGTTAAGTTAGCGTAGATTTAGAAGCAAGAGTCTTCCGCAGAATCTGTGGGTAGAGTAACTGCAGCCATATGGGAATGGATTTATAAATCCCCGTCATACCCTCATGCTTTTGGCGGCGTAATGTCATATGGACGATGTGCCGTTCAAAAGATATACAACGGTATGTGCCGCATATGAAATGGAATTATAAACCTCCGTCATTCCCGCATGCTTTTGGCGGGAATCTACCCCGTCATTTCCTTGTGCTGTTGGTGGGAATCTAAGCTACGTCATTCCTCAAGGGCAGGCGATTTTATAATTCCATTTCTAATACGGAGTGGATTCCCGCCAACAGCCTGCGGGAATGACGGGGGGCTGGATTCCCGCCAACAGCCTGCGGGAATGACGGGGGGCTGGATTCCCGCCAACAGCCTGCGGGAATGACGGGGGGCT
>JBLIML010000224.1:0-6327 GCA_047638675.1 Planctomycetota bacterium
GATATTAATGGCCTTGTATTCGATATTTCTGAGCACGACTGGAAGCTGAAAGTTTAGTCAAACTTTTCGATCATCATGAAAATCGTTGATATTCGCGAAACTACGGTCTCGCTCGCCTCGCAAACTGAAAACGCCGATATTAACTTCTCTCAAATGACGGCAAGTGCCGTCGTTGTCACTAGTGATTACTATTGTAATAATAAACCTCTAGTGGGTCTTGGTTTTGATTCGATTGGCCGTTACGGACATGGAGGCTTATTACGGGAAAGATTTATTCCCAGAATCCTTGTAGCTAATGAAGAATCCTATCAAGAGGTAAACCTGAACAACATTGATCCAGAAAAGATCTGGAATATAGTGATGAAGGATGAAAAACCGGGTGGCCATGGTGAGCGTGCCGGCGCGATGGGATTATTGGATGCTGCCATCTGGGATCTCGTTGCGAAAATCGAAGAGAAACCTTTATGGCAAGTATTGGGAGAGCGTTATAACACTCAACAATCACTTGAAAAAATACCGGTATATATAAGTGGCGGGCATTACAGCCAGGAAGACGACATAAAGAATCTGAAAGAAGATCTCCTTCGTAGCAAAGATGATGGTTACAAATTATTCAAAATAAAGATTGGCGGGAGAGGTCTAGCTGATGACTGTCGACGTATTGAAATGGCTTTAACGGTCATTGGAAAACCGGAATCGCTGGCCGTTGACGTCAATTGTGCAATTAACCCGAACAGCGCGAATGAATATATAGCTGAGCTAGATAACTATGGCTTGGCATGGATAGAAGAACCCGTCGATCCTCTCGATTTCCAATCTTACTGTGATATTAGCAAGGACTGTAAAACCAGCATCGGGACGGGCGAGAATATTTTTTCCCATGCGGATCTACAGAATTTGCTTCGCTATGGCGGTTTACGTACAGACCGGGATTATTTGCAAATGGATATTTCCTTAAGTTATGGGATCCCGGAGTATATGCGAATGTTAGCGCTCATCGAAGCCAGCGGCTGGTCTCGTTTGCAATGTCTACCACACGCGGGGCATTTATTTGCACTGCATGCTGTTGCGGGTTTGGGTCTCGGTGCGCATGAAACGGCTATGGATAGGCGATCGCCAATAGCAGGTTTTCCAGCTGGCATGAAGGTTGAAGATGGCTACCTCACACTGCCCCAGTCTATTGGCGTAGGCTTCGAAGAAAAACAGGAATTATATGATTTATTCAAAACAATACTGAAATAACTTCATGAGCACCGTCACATCCAACTAAATCAACTCGTTTACTTTCGATTTTGAATTGTCCCTCGTCACGACGTAATTCGTATGTTGACCGTGCAAAATATTGATGATCCTGATCAAGGCGTTGACAACCTACAATTAAATTTGCGCTTGCAGAAACTGAATTTTTATTTATCGCTAGAATCAGCACGTTGCTGATCGAATGGATTGTTTGGGTGACAGGATTGAGTGAAAGGGCATGCGGATGCGATATGCGTGCAATGCGCATTCGAAGTAAAGGTACATCTTCATATATAATAGAAGCCGAATTAATCGGATCATCTTGATCGGGTACAGCCGGCACCCAATAAGTGGCATTACCGGTAAAAAGCGCAAGCCATTCATCAAACTGTCTCTTGTCTAGCAACAGGGCTTCTCGATAGAGAAATTGTTCTATTTCGTGATGAAGTTGCAGGTCCTGGTCACTCACAATTCTTTCACACCGTCATTCATAAATCTTAGCCAGGCTGCAAATTGCGCTCGCACAGGCAATTCACTCGCACCGGCGGAAATTTGTTTGCTATTATCATCAACCTTGTCTGAGAGAACACCGCGTTCTGTGTTTACCCACTCATTACCGCTTTGCGTAAGACCCGCCTGACAACGTGCAAATATTTCAACATCATCGGAAAATATCATCGATGCTGGAGAAGTCAATGTGGTGAGAAATCTCGTCGCGCGCTGGTGAATTTCATCTGGTGCGCCCTTAAGTTTAAAACAAAATGAACGTAGCAAGGTTCTATCAGCCGCTATAGGATGGACGATGCGCATTTGATGAAACTGCGCATTGACTGCCAGATTGGGATAGATAAGATTGTTAAATCGATCCAAACCCAGAATTTCATTGGCTCGATCTTCACCATATTTTTGCAACATTATTTTTCTGTATTCCCGGGTGACAGTATCATTGCTATCTGGCGCAACGATACCGCTTTTGTAGAATCCATCCATATAACTATGACCTTGATCCAGGGCATACAAAGCAACCGAATCCCATTCACCGGGTCCAAACCCATTTGCCGCCAACATCATCCGGGTTTGATCGCCTTCTATGGCAGACGGCTCCGTGTGCATGCGACCACTGGCAACTGATGAGGCATGTACGAAACCGGGATGGATTGTATCGTTGGCGTTCTCCATGTGGAATTTCCAATTGCCCGGATAGATTAAATCAAAACTACCGCCCACCTGTTCAATTTCACCCTCCGGTGAACGTTCAAGGAGATTGTCTAGAGCTAAAGTCATTTCTCCCAAAAACTCTATTAAGCCTAATCCGTGTGCTGACCAGCTTGCAAATACAAAACCTTTGTAGCTTTGAATACGAGGTGCACGTTGAAGCCAGTATTTTTCATTCTTAGCATTAAAACTATCCGAGTAGCCTTTTTGATTAGGCAAGGAAATGAGTGAGCCGTTGTTTTGATATTGCCAGCCATGGTAGGGACAAACAATGTTTGCGCTGTTACCACGTTTACTAGTGCAGAGTTGAGCACCTCTGTGGGCACAGCTATTTTTTAAAACATTAATATTGTTCTGTTCATCCCGGTTGACAATCACTTCCTGTTGGCCCATCCGGGAGATTATGAAATCACCGCTATTTTCAATCTGACTTTCGTGTGCCACGTAAAGCCAGGCCTTATTGAATATGCGATCTAGTTCAAGCTGAAATATTTCTGGATCCGTATAAACCCGTTGGTGAACGCGGGAAGGCGTGACAAGTGAATTAAAATCAATAGCAGTCATTCAAGGTCTGTCGAGTGCGAGTTATCTGATGGAGTCGAATGAATTGAAATCTTACTCTTTATCCGTGTACAAATAGCGAAGCGCCGCCTCGCCACAATCTTCTAGTGCACTACAGTCGCAGGATGACATCATTTTGAGTAAAGACTGTATTTTTTTGATCCGGGCGAGTTCGATATCAAGTTCTTTACTTTAGTGAGTTTCAGCGTTTAGCGGGAGTAAACCATTTCCCGATGCATGGCGAAATGAGAACTATAGCCCCAGGGTTCAAACTTTTTACTATCTGCGCCCATCTCTCCATAGACATCGGAAGCCAAAGCTTTTCTGAATGATTCCAGATCGTCAAAGACAACTTCATTACCGATGACTAAACTATCATCAGTGACTTCATCTCTGTCGCGCCAATCAATTGGCAAGTAGCAAAGCACATTTCGAATACCGGGAAAATGCGCTGCGATCTGCGGATGATTATTAATATAGTAGTCGACAAAATCACCACCATCCCGTGTTGGTCCATAATACCGTACAACAAAAGACATCGGCGCTGTTCTAGGCGGTGGAGATTCGTGTCCCGGTATATCGAAATGCACCGCCTCAAGGATTTCAAGATTGATCTTTTCGGCGGGTTTGGCAAAAGCCTTTTTATCAACAAATAATTTTTTAAACTCGTCCGATTCCGTCAACTGAGTTGCTTTTTCAACAGAATCAAAATCAATTTGCACAATCAAGGTGGGAGGAGGGAGATCATCCATGTCATGGACGGGTTCTTTTGCTGGCTCCAGCGTATAGAACTCTACATCGATTACATCGGGGTTCGACTTAAGTAGGGAAAGCGGATCATGCATAAAATGATTAGTCAGATCAGTCGATGACATGCTAGCAACCCACAGTGTTACAAATACCGATATATTCATTTTCTTATTTTCTCCTGTTGATGTTCTTTACGCATTCTGCGTTCTGTGCCCACTATTCGCTAGTATTACACTTCATTGTCATTTATTAAAATAGCCGCATTAAAAGAAAAAATTGTTGGATACTCACTTAAACAGAGACTGGCGTTGATACGACAAGCCAATCCCAGGGGTAGGGCGCGCCCATGGAGGCTGGTGGGACATCGAATTCGCTGTGCCAGGGGTATTGAACCTTCTCAATACTGCATACCTTGTGTCCAAGCTCGTTTATGAGTAGCTCCAGTTCTTCTCGAAGATAGTGTTTGGTAGGCGTGCCTCCCTTTTCTACAATGCCATCTCTGATTGAGCAAGCCGTGAAGCCGAGTTCGCTGGCCGCGGCGGCAGCGGCTCGAAGGTAAGTCTTGCTGTCCTCGATATTCCATAACACCAGGCGATGAATGGTAAGTAGCACTGATTCCACCGCGGGAACTAACATAAGCAAATGTCCGCGGGGCCGAATCAGGCTCATGACGTTCCTCAAGAGCCGCATCCTTGCGTCGTAATTTGACATAATCGCGACATTCAGGCAAACGCCTACATCAAATTGCTGAATATCTGAAAGTGGCAGGGTTAGATCATGTTGCAGGAATTTAACGTCTTCAATATTTTTATGCCGCTTTTGCGCTATTTCCAGACAGTGTTTCGATAGATCGATTGCCATGACAGATCCAAAGTGCCCTGCAAGCGTAGGTAGAAAGCTTCCCGTACCACAGCCAATATCTGCAACACTGCGACCTTTGGAGGCAAGATTCAATACGGCGTTCAAAATTGTCCCATCGAGGTCAGTTGCTACGGGTTGAAAGACATCCTCTTCAAAGGATGCGGCTAGTGCGTCCCAGTAGTCAGCCTGCATTTCTCATAGCCTCCGAGTAACATCAAGGTATCAAATTGTTTGATGAGTAGTTCGGTCAGTATAGGCTGGATAACAGCAATTGCCGAATTTGGATTTAGTAGTGATATTAAGAACGGAATTGAAATTTTTGGCCATTTCACGAAGCATAGATAAGCCTGTATTTCTCAGTCGATGCCATCGGCTTAGAAAACACGCTATAGTTGAAATCACGAAGGTTCTTCTACATTTAAAAATTCATTTCAGTTTTAATTATTAGTGAGTTTAGAAATATGTCAAAAACAAATCAGATTTCACATGAGCGACGGACACTCTTAGCCTATCTGGCAGCCAGTCCCTTGTTCAGTGCCAGTCTGCTTAACTTGTCTTCTAGTAATGTGTTTGCCCAGCAAGAAGCCCTGAATCCATTTTATAAAACGGATTTGACGAATGTCATTAGCTCTGTGGAGGAGGCACTTAACGTGTTTGATTTTGAAAAGGTGGCGCACAAAGTCCTTCCTCCGGCGCATTACGGTTACGTGGCTACGGGTGTAGATGACAATCTGACCGAGAAAGCGAATCGGGAAGCATTTTCTACAATCAAGCTCAGAGCTCGTCGCCTTGTCGATTTCAGTAGCCTGGACATGTCCGTTAAATTATTCGGCGAAACCTGGCCATCACCCATTGCATTGGCACCGGTAAGTAGCCAAAGCAGTATGAATCCTGAGGGGGAGGTAGCCACTGCACGTGCCTGCAAGAAAACGCAAAGCTTACAGATGTATTCAACATTCTCATCAAAAGCCATAGAAGAGGTTAACGAGGCTTACGGCAGACCTGTATGGTTTCAGCTATATGCGGCGAAACCATGGCAAACCACGCTCAAACTGATCCGCCGGGCCGAAACAGCCGGATGCACGATTATGGTGTTAACAGTGGACATGTTAGGCGGTTCAAACAGAGAGTTATTTGAGCGTTATAGAAGAGCTGACAACCGTGATTGTCAATCCTGTCACATAGAAACCCATTTTAGAAGCAAACCGATGACGCGTGACATTAACTATGAAATGGCTGAATTGTTGAGCTGGGACTATTTGAAGCGGCTTAAAGACAACACAAAGATGAAAGTTCTGGTTAAGGGTATCGTGACCGCCGAAGATGCCAAATTGAGCATAGAAAACGGTGCGGATGGCATTATTGTCTCGAATCATGGCGGCCGCGCGGCGGAGACAGGAAGAGGCACTATTGAGTGTTTGCCCGAAGTCGTCGACGCTGTAGGCGGAAAAGTGCCTGTGCTGATAGACAGTGGATTCCGTCGTGGTACAGACGTTTTCAAGGCGCTGGCCCTGGGTGCGGACGCAATCTGCATTGGTAGACCGTTCATGTGGGGATTGGCAGCATTTGGTGAGCAAGGTGTCGCTACGGTCATTAAATTATTGCGAGCGGAATTGGCACTAATTATGAAAAAGACCGGTGGCTTACGTTGCAATCAAATTGACTCCAGTTTCCTGACTTAATACAGCTATTGACTCAATT
>JBLIML010000225.1:0-6292 GCA_047638675.1 Planctomycetota bacterium
AGTATCCCCAGTGCCTTCATGGTATAGGCTTCCACATCAGACAAGAAGGGATAGTCGATGCCACGATTCTCAATAAATTGCTGTTGCAAATCCGGTTTGTCATAAGTGATGCCAACGACGCCTATGCCGACGTCAGTGAATGCCTGTAGATTCTCTTGCAATTGCACGAATTGCGCTATGCAGTAGGGTCACCAATCCGCTGAGCGATTAGCAATAAAGACCATGCCCTTATGATGTGCAAAGTCTCTGACATCGGTGATTAGCTCACCCTGGTAAATTGCCTTGATAGGTGGAAAGCTCGTGCCTACAGGTAATCCAGGGTCAAAACTATCTTTATCGGATGCAATAAAAGTGTCGCGTGTGACGACTATTACGACAACTTCCCATAACTGTTCCCTGAATAAGTAGCCTGCCCCGCCAGCAAGCAGTAGCACACAAACAAAGATAAGAAGTAATTTCTTCATAAATTAACCTATACCTGAAATTGGCCTATCTGAATTCATCATTGCATTTTGTACACGACCCCGTCTCGCATAACGAACACAACTTTTTTGAGTTCATGGATATCAGCAAGCGGATCCTTTGCGAGTGCGATGATATCCGCAGCATAACCTTGCTCCAATTTGCCCAGGCTAGCCTGTAATCCAAGTGCCTCTGCGGCATTGCTTGTAGCGGTGACCAGTGCCTCATTCGGTGACAACCCGGCTTTGACCAGTTCAACGAATTCACTGGCGTTGTCACCATGCTCAATCACACCGGTGTCAGATCCAAAGGCAATGTTGATACCCCGCTTGTGAGCTTCCACGGCTGAATAGGGATTTTGTTTTACCGAAAGTAATCGCTTCAGTATAGGTTCTGGCAACCAGTGCGTGGTGCCGCTGCGTAATGATTCTTCGGTATCGCCTAGCGATGCCTCGAAGGCATAAAGATGAGGAACGAAGAAAGCTCCGGTTTTTTTCAGGAGTCGCCAGGTGTCCTCGTCCGGCCACGGCACCGTATCCACGATATCCGCACCGGCCCGTAGGGCGGCATTGACACCCCTGGCGCTGTGGCCATCGGCGATGACCCGGCGACCGAGTGCATGCGCTGTTTCAACAATGGCACGCATTTCTTCATCGGTAAAAGTCTGTTCGACCATGTACTCGTCCAGCAGACTCCCGGTATTATAGAAATTAATGATATCTGCGCCGGACTTGACCTGCTCCCGCACCGCGCGTCGGCAATCGTCCGCACCATTGCACACACCCTCCGGCCCAACAACGGCTTCCACCTCGGCGCGATACAAAGCGGTGCGCGATAAACCGGTGGGAGAAATGGGACTGCCCGCCGCAATGATCCTTGGTCCCGCTACCTTGTGTGCCTGCGTTGCCCGACGCAAGGCAAATATCGCTTCTGCATGATTACGGTGACCCGTGCCGAGGTCAACAACCGTGGTAAAACCGGCTTCAAGCGTGCGCTTCGCGAATTGCACAGCCCTTATTGCCAGATCGGCTGACGATTCCGTTACAACACGCAGTTGCCCTCCCGGTTCTACTGGCGACGTTAGGTGCACATGTAAATCAATCAAGCCGGGTAATACGAAACAACAGCGCAGGTCAATATATTCACTATCGGGGATGTTTATATAACCGGCTTCTACCCGGAGCACCTTGCCGTTTTCAATCACTACAGTCTGTTGTTTTAGCGCTGCCTCTCCCGGTACCGCCAGTAGTGTACCGGCATGAATGACTACCGTTTCAGCGAAAAGCGTGTTAACGAGGAAAAAGCAAAGAAAGATAATGGCCGGTAGTTTGAACATGGTATAGGAACCCTTTTTATTCTGAACGTTAGTAGCTACTTTCTTTTTCTAGCTGTCGCCTCAATTTCAATCAGGGCTTCTTCCATGGGCAGTTGTGTCACTATGGTGAGATTGGCTGGCCTGATGTCTGCAAGATACTCATGCAGTTTTTTTGACATGGGCATAACGTATTTTCTGTCAACGATATAGCAACGCAGTCGCACGAGGTCTTCCAGTCCAGCACCAGCCTTCGCCAATGTGGTCTCCAGGTTCTTAAATATCTGATCCATTTGTGCATCGAGACCTTCCGGCACCTGACCATTCTCCGGATTGATGCCGGCCGTACCCGATATGAAAATCCATTCACCATCTACTACCGCTCGTGAATAAGCTGCCAGTTCTTCCCATTTCGAGCCGGATGATATGAGTTGTCTTGTACCGTCATCTCTGTCATCGGCCAGGGTAAGAAGTGAAAAATTAAATAGGATAATTAAAAGGAATGTTCTTGCTGTATTTTTCATGATCGTGAACTCCAACACTTTGCGATTGAATGGATTATCATAATGAGGAAATCAGCGGACATGTTACACCCAGAAGAAGGTGTCAGCTCTCACATTATCGAATCAAATTATGTATAAGAGTAAATTGGCAAAAGATGAAATATTGGCATGTGAGACTTGACACCGAAACCCTTTCACAAAAATGAGGGATTATCTAATTATTTTAGGTAATCTGAACTGCTTTATTGTTGCCACGCAACATCATCGAGTCGCACTTGTGAATGCAAGATTAATCCAAACAGATAATAATAAGAGCCAGCCATTCGATAAACGCAACGACATGAAAGAAGGTAGCTTAAGATGATAAAGCGCAGAACTATATTGAAGACAGGTCTCGCCATACCGGTATTGTCAGCATTAAATGCAAGAGCGAACAAAACACACGATAATGAAAGCGAGTCATCCAACAAAGGCACCGACATGCAAGAAGGTGTGAATGTAGTTGATCATTTTATGTGGGCAGCCGTTGATCTCGAGTCGGCCTCCGCTGAATTTGAAAGATTAACAGGTGTCCGCCCTGCCTTTGGCGGCAGGCATATAGGCTTTGGCACGCACAATTCTCTGGTTTCGCTGAGTAATGGCAGTTACATGGAGGTGCTCGCCCTGGATCCGGAACAAGATGATAAAGGTCCTATAGGTGCAGAAATTGCGTTGTTAGAATCGCCCGCGATACTCGCCTTCCATATTAAACGTGCTGATCTTGAGGGTGTTGTTAGAGTATACGAGGAAATGAACATACCCTACACCGGACCTTTCGACCTATCGCGTCAACGCCCTGACGGGGAAGTACTGCGATGGCGTTTACTGCTCCCGGGATCACCGGTTTTTAAACATGCCCTACCGGTATTTATAGACTGGATGGAGGCACCACATCCATCAATGTCAGCACCTACTGGATGCACGCTTACGCATTTTGAAGTTGGCCATCCAAAGGATGCTGAGTTAATTTCGCTATATGAGAAATTAGATGTCAGTTTACCTGTCGTTCACTCGAAAGAGGCTTACGCTAAAGCAACGCTGAATACACCCAAAGGGAAGGTTGTTTTGCATGGCTTGCTTTGAAGGGGAGTTTAATTTTATTCGGAATCAATTTATTGGGAGATAATAAGTGATTAGATATTTTTTTATTCTATGCTCTTCTGTGTTATTGATGTGGTCAATTGGATTTGGGGTGCTGGCGGTGGAAGACACGCCGAAGTATCAAGTGGTAGAACCCTTGATTGCTGATGGAGGTGAAATGGGTTGGACAAAAATGTCGATCACCTGTGGGCTTGAAATCGACACGATAGAGGTGGCTACAGAATGTCTTAAAGAAAAAATTTGGAAAAACTTTTATGAACTAGCCGCAATAAAAGCTGAGATGACAGAAGAATATATTGAAATTGGAGGCATGCAGATAAGCCAGGAAGCCACTCAAAATGCTAATGTAAAAGTGTTCGTTTTTAAGCAACATGCAATAGATGCATCAGGAAATATGTATTTGTATGCTCAGCCAGGTTAGGCCATTCGTGTCAGGCCTTACAATTTACACAGCGGATGTAAACCATAAGGCGTAACCTTGCAACTGAATTTTCCCAAATTTTGCAGTCGAACAGTAAATCAGAACTATAAGACGTAAAATCACAAAGGAGCTCGACATGTACAACAGGAAAGTAGCGTTACTTATCTCTTTCATATTTTTTTTATTTTCCATGCAAATAGCATCCGCAGAATTGAAGTTGCCTGCAGAAGCCATACAAACCATGACAACCTCAGCAGACAAGCTGGGCACAATCGAGAATAATCTCGGATTGCATGTTGGTAAGACGGTGCCTGAATTCGAAACACACACTTTTGCTGGCACACCTGTAACGTTAGGCGACTTACTGCGCAATGGGCCAATTATGGTCATCTTTTATCGCGGTGGCTGGTGTCCCTACTGCAATTATCAGGTACGGCAGGTCACCATGGCATTTGATAAATTCCAGCAACGCAATGTTACACCTGTGCTTATTAGCGTTGATCGAACTGAAGGTTCCACGCTTTTGCAACAAAGTTATGACATCCCTTTTCCTGTCTTGAGTGACCCTGAACTGGCGGCACACGAAGCCTTCAATGCCGTCCTGGATTTAGGGGATAAAGGTTATGAGCAATATAAAGGCTTTGGCATATACCTTGATGAATGGTCTGGTAAAGATCACCACAAAATAGCGGCTCCTGCTATCTATCTGGTAGGAAAAGACAGCAAGATACTTTGGTCACATGTCGCGGTAGACTTTAAAACGCGACCGAGTATTGATCAGTTATTAGGTGTAATCGATGCGACGCTAAATTAACAGCGAATCAAACGGAATCAATTTCTTATTCTTAGATGTGAGACTTTGTCTTACTCCCAATATTGGGTTCAGTCCGCAAAAATAATCGTATTAGCGTTATAATACGCGCCCATTATTTAGTTTAACCGCAAGGGCAGCCCTTTCAGGCATGCTATGCCTGCCATCCAGAGGGATCTTATGTCTAGTAATAATCAGCCGAATGTCATTAGTGACCAGGAGTTCATTACGCTCATGGCCATATTGATGTCGCTGGTTGCCCTGGCAATTGACACCATGCTACCTGCACTGGCGGTGATTGGCACTGACCTTGGCGTCACTGTTGCTAATGACAATCAGTTAATTATCTCAGTCATTTTCATTGGTTTGGCTGTCGGGCAACTTTTGTACGGCCCTCTGTCTGACAGCATCGGGCGTAAACCGGCTATTATCAGTGGCACTGGCGTCTTCATGCTTGGCTGTTTGATGTCTTTGTTTGCGACCACCTTCTCCTTTATGCTGGCTGGTCGATTATTACAGGGTCTGGGTATTGCAGGCCCACGTATTGTTACGATAGCCCTGATCAGAGATAAGTATGAAGGCCGGGAAATGGCAAAGGTCATGTCTTTTGTAATGACCCTGTTTATTCTTGCCCCCGTTGTCGCACCTGCACTAGGCCAGGGCATAATAAGTTTTGCCCACTGGCGTGCAATATTCGCATTGTTGCTTTTGCTTGGATTGATTTCGGTGTGTTGGTTTGCCCTTCGTCAACCGGAAACATTGCCAGTGGAAAAGCGTGTTCCCTTGTCTTTGTCGCGTGTGTTAAGCGCAATGTGGGAAGTTTGTTCAAACCGCATAGCACTCGGTTATACACTGACGGCAGGATTCGTCTCTGGTCTGTTTCTGGCGTTTCTAACTACCTCACCACAGATATTACAAGAGCAGTACCAACTGGGTGTTAAATTTCCATTTTACTTTGCGCTTATCGCGCTTGCGGTGGGTTTGGCCTCTTTCGTCAATGGAAAAATAGTAATGCGTTACGGCATGTTGTTGCTTTGTCACC
Source organism: Planctomycetota bacterium (assembly GCA_047638675.1). Lineage (GTDB taxonomy): Bacteria > Pseudomonadota > Gammaproteobacteria > Eutrophobiales > Eutrophobiaceae > WLWS01. The sequence goes on from JBLIML010000225.1 coordinate 5,692, forward strand.
GGGCGCTTTACATTTTTTTCATACTGTCCCTGTTATATTGGTTTCCTGCTAGCAGTTTCAATGGTCACCCGCCACTCTGGACCTTCATTGGGTTTTTGTTGTTATCTTTTTTCTGTATAGGCATTGTTTGGGGCAACCTTAATGCACTGGCAATGCAGCCCCTGGGACACATTGCTGGCGTCGGTGCTGCCGTGGTTGGTTCCTTATCTACTTTGATGTCAGTACCCATCGGCATCTTCATCGGCAACAGTTATGACGGTACGATCTTACCCCTGCTTCTCGGGTTTATTCTATGTAGCCTGTCCGCGATTGTGTTGGTTACCTGGACAGAGCGAACTTCTGACAAAAAATAATAATGGGATCAGATGAGATTTATTGGTACTTGAATAGCGTAATTGCCAAAAAATTTCATCTGGTCTTGCCCCATTAATTAATATTCGTTTTGACCGGCATGCACTGCTCCTGCAATCCTGACCTGCGCGATTCTCTCAGGGCTCAACCTCATTATTAAGCCATATATTAATATTGCTTAATAGTATGGTTATTCTCTAGACTTGCAGAATGAGCATGGAAAGCTTTGAATGGGATCCGGACAAGGATG
>JBLIML010000226.1:0-6273 GCA_047638675.1 Planctomycetota bacterium
CTGCAACAAGCTTGGTTTTATTTAAATATTTCATCATTTCCTCCTAAAGAAAGACGCAAAATTAACACTTAGGCCCTAGAGTTTAAACTCGGCCTCCCCAGCCAGACCCCTCCCCCTTACAAAATCATGATTCGGATGAGTCTACATATAGCGACAAGAGGCTAAAAATTATTTTTTATTGTGGTCTTCTCTTCAGCAAAACCGATAGGAAAATTACTATAAATTCAAAGGTTTTACAAGCTAGATATACTAATTTGCAACATTTAATCATATTCATTTTGAATTGTTTCTTTTATGCAACATCCGGTATTCCAATCCCAAATCACCGAAACCAAATTTGCCATCCTCTTTCGATTTGGAACGGCGAGTTTAACTATCTGTATTCGTTACTTTTATTTAAGGTTTAATGTCTTCTCACTTCGTTACGCGAAGCACCTTTGAGCGAAATTGTGTAAAACCAGCCCGGAGATTTGGCAGGGCGTTCGTAAGCTTAGCCTCCGCCTTTTTGATAGGCTAAATCGAAGCGTGACATGAACTGCAGCGATTCTGCTTCATCAAAGCTCAGGAGTTCAATCTGCACATTCGTGGTCGGCAATGCCAGAGAGCCGATTTTTCTGATTGATTCAGTCGATAGATCTATGACTACTGACCTTCCGTCATCATTCAAAATGATTCGATTTCCATTTATTTTAAAAGCTAAGCCACTGAGCGCTTTGGGTAACAATCGCAAAAACTCTTTATGTGTGATTGTCATTTCGCGTCTATAGAGTTTAGCCATCAGCTTGATATGGCGACAATTAAGAAGACATTTTGACTATCCACCAGCGATAGGCGGCCAAATCGCCAGGGTGTCGCCCTCAGTAAACTTAGGCGTAATGCGTTCTTCGGGATGTAAATACACGCCGTTTAGCAACACCAGATGTATCATCTCGGGCGGAATATTAAATTTGGCGATGACATCGAACACACTGTCGTTGTCGTTTATATCAACAAGTGTGGCGTTTTCTTTTGCATCAGCGGGGAGATACTCACCTAAACCTGCAAAAAGCTTAAAGACTAGCTTCATCTATCTCAGACAGTAAATTCGAATGTGACAAGGTGAAGCGCAAAGAAAATGACAATTTATGCGGAAAGATAACTATCTATAAAACCGCAGCGTTATACCCAATGGATTGCGTAGTACCCAGGTAAGCCTCCATTATTTGAGTCGGATCATTCATGAGACGATCTTTCCACGTACCAAGCTTTATTCTAGTCTGGATGAGACCGCGTAAAACGCCCACATGTTGTATTAGTCCCAGAGCTTGTGCGCCGACCAATACGTCATCTTCAAACTTTAGGCTCAAATAGCGATATCGTTCTTCATCTGTGAGATTAACGGAATCTCCGCCCTCTGTTCCCATCCACAGTCCATAAGATGATGAGATTAAACCCATGGTATCCAAAACATTCATATTGATGCTGCCCTGATGCCTGATTTTTTTGCCGCACATATTCATTGCAGCTATTCGTCCATGATCCGCTGCTGTGGGTTGTATGGCTTGTACATTGTATTCGCCGGTTGAAAAGTCTTTACCTTGACATACATCACCGGCCGCATAAACGTCAGGATGATTTGTTTGCAAGTAGTCATTTACCAATACGCCAAATTCAGACTCGATCCCACTGCCCTCGAGAAACTGAATATTGGAGCGCACACCTGTCGCTGAAATTACGACATCAGCGTCCAGCGCTTCCCCGGAATCCAACTGTACTTTAAGGGCGCTTCCAGACTCCGATATCGATTCAACCCGCGTAGAAGTGTGCACATTGACACCCTTTTCCAGACACCACTTTTTAATCAGATTGCCCGCTATCTGATCCATCATACGAGGAACCATTCGATCTTCCATTTCGATAACCGTTAGATTTACACCCCGCGATGCCAGCGCTTCCAGAATGATACAGCCAATAAAACCAGCGCCCATTAGCACCACATTCGAGCCTTTATTAGCGTTAGCGGCAATATTGCGTCCATCTTCCAATGTCCAACAAGAAAATACGCGGTCGAGATCCATTCCTGGAATGGGTGGTCGAATCGGATGTGAACCTGTAGCAATAAGAAGTTTATCAAAGCCTGTTGACCCACCTTTCTCCAATTGCAGTTTCTTTGACTTGATGTCAATGGCAGAAACGCGGTCTTGTAAAACGTCGATACCACTTACACTATAGTGATCGCTGGATTTTCGAAGATAAGTGCCATCTTCACTAATTTTATCAATCAGATAATAAGGGATCGCCATTCGAGAATAAGGTAATTCTGCCTCGTCTCCAATGATCTTGATACTTGCCGCTGGATCGTGCTTGCGCAAATTTTCAGCGGCAATAACACCCGCCGGACCCGCACCAATAATGACATGTTGCATTTTACTATCCCTCTCCTCTACAGCCCCAATCGTGTGCGCGTCTCAGCGGTAGGCACGCCATCAGTTGTCCATCCGCGTAGCGCATAATATTCCGGTAGCATTTGATCCAAATTATTTACCATGCCCTTGGCGGGGCCCGTCTTGGCAGCTTCTTTTAGCAAGCGTGCCGGCAGGGTGTCATCTGCAGCGGTCATACCGGCGGCAATGTTAAAATCCCGTTCCATATTCCAGATCCTCTCTCCGGCTTCCAACATAGTTTCCGGCGTCCAGTTTCCTTCACAGGCGGCATTGACTTGTGGAGCAATATCTTCGAGCGTCCAGGCAAAGGTCGTAAATACACATAGCCCACTGGAATCAACAATGGAAGTCGCATCCTGAAATGCCTTGACTAGATCGGCCTTGCCTTCAGTAATCAAAGGATCAGTTTTCACGGGAATCCCCGCTACTTCAGAAGCAATCGTATAACCACGTAAATGACAGGCACCGCGGTTAGAGGTTGCGTAGGCAAGGCCAATGCCCTGGATGGCGCGCGGATCATAGGCAGGAAACTCCTGGCTCTTGACCGTCATAGAAAGTTCAGGATGACCATATTTTTCACACATGCGGCGTGAACCCAGACCTAAATCCAGACCAAAACCTTCACCTTTGGCGGTCATTTCAACCGCCCATGTTAAAGCTTCTGCTGAACCAAATTTCAATTCAATGCCGTCGGTATGCTCAGTAGTGATAACACCCATTTCAAACATTTCCATAGCCGCGGCCAGCGTTGCGCCGAATGAAATAGGGTCAAAACCGTCTTCATTACAAATGAAATTGGCATAGGTCAATGCCTCAAGATCATCAATTCCTGTATCGGATCCCAGTGCCCAGGCGGCTTCGTATTCCAGCCCCCCATTTGCTCCCCAGTACTGAGGTTTATTCTGCACAGAGAAATGTCCCTGATCCATTGCGGAAATACGCCCACAGGCGATAGTGCAGGCAAAACAACCCGCGTTGGTAATCATATTTTTCTTGCCATCGGTCGGGCGTACTTCATGCATGGCTTCGCCGGAAATCTTGTGCGCGCCTTCAAATTGTACATCGCGCATATTTCGGGTCGGCATGCCGCCGACTTCGTTGATGACATTCATCAGAGCCTGAGTACCATATTTAGGTAGGGCCTGACCCGTCATGGCATTTTCTGCCAGTACCTGCTTGCCCTCATTTACCGCTTTCATAAAGGCCACAGGATCTTTTATATTGCCCACACCGCGCGTGCCGCGAATGGCCACCGCTTTAAGATTCTTTGATGCCATCACAGTGCCCACACCTGAACGCCCCGCTGCCCGATGAATATCGTTCACAATCGCCGCATACAAATTGCCCTTTTCAGCAGCTCTACCCACCGCAGCTATTCGCAATAAAGGATCCTGATATTTTTTATGCAGCCATTCATCCGTCGCCCAGACAGTCTTGCCCCAAATCTCATCCGCCGGACATAATTCTGCTGTTTCGTTTTCAAGATAAAGATAAACCGGCGAAGCCGCCTTACCCTCAAAAATAATCATATCCCAGCCCGCAGACTTCAGTTCCGCCCCGATATAACCGCCTGAGTTTGAACAAGCGATGCATCCGGTGAGCGGACTTTTTGTAACAACAGAATATCTACCGGCAGTAGATGCCATGGTGCCCGTCAAAGGGCCCGTCGTCATGATCAATTTATTATCAGGTCCTAGGGCATCGCATTTCGGATCAATTTCATCGATCAGATATTTTGAAGCCAGACCACGCTGTCCCAGATACTTTGCAGCCCATTCCATGTTCAAGGGTTCCTCGACGCAGGTACCCGCTGTGAGGTTGACGCGTAAGATTTTTTTTGTCCAGGCCATGATGATATTTCCTCTATATTAAGCTTGCGTACCAGATTCAAGGCTTTCCGCTGCATGGGCTCGCATACGCGTTAAACCAGTTTGATCAGCATCCACATAGGTGATCGCTGCAGTTGGACAAGCTTTGACGCATTCGGGATCGCCACCGCACAAATCACATTTTGTCACCACATTTGAATCCTGGCTGTAGTTAACAGTGCCGAAGGGACAAGCGATAGTGCAGACTTTGCAACCCACACAAACATCCTCGAGTACTTCTTTTGCGCCGGTGACTTTATTAACTACAATAGCCTCCACCGGGCAGGCGTGCATGCACCATGCTTCTGAACATTGAGTGCAGGTATAAGGCACGAATCGTCCTTCGTGATGGAAGGTGAAAATTTTGATACGGGATTTTGCGGGATTAAATACGCCTTCTGCCTGATATGAACAAGCCATTTCACACTGTCGACAACCAGTACACTTTTCTGGCTCAATCTGTAGGGATTTGAGCATAATGCCTTCTCCTATGAAGAATTATTTATTACAATAATGAAGAAAATTGGACGATTTATCCAGAAAATCCCCATGGGTGCCTTTTCACCGAAACAGAATATCGTTATGGTAGAACGATGCTTCAGATTATACACCGATTTCCTCCGAGCAGGGCAATACGAAAAGCGAGAACGTGAGAGTAATTTTAAAGCTCTCTTAATTTATAGTGATATCAGTCAACTCCATACTTATGCCTATTAAAATCCCACACAGAGCACTTACCGCCTTTTTGCTTTTTCTGTTCAGCCAGTCGAACTATGCAGGTCAAACAGAAATCACTTTTGCTTATGTTGGTGAAATCAGCCATTCAGCCTACTCTGGTTTAGTTCAAGGACTGTCTGAGGCCAATTTACAAGGTCACTTTCTCGGACAAAAGTATGACATTGAGATTTTCTCTTCCTCTAGCAAATTACCCGCTGAGCTAGAAAACTTCGTGGCCATCGTCGCGGCGGTGCCGGCCAATGAACTCTTGCTCCTACATGAAATTGCCAGGTATATCCCTATTTTTAATCTTACTGCTATGGATGATCACCTGCGAAGTGCCTGCCTGGGCAATATTCTCAGCATCATTCCAAGTAACAAAATGATAGACGATGCGATTAAGCAATGGCAGCAAAAACAGCCTGATGCTCATATCGTCGCCAGTGCCTGGCATGAAGATTTCGTAAAATTTGCCGCTCGCGACCTCAATAAGCGATATCGAAAGGCTTTCAATCAAGGAATGGACCAATATGCCTGGGCAGGTTGGGCCGCCATAAGGATGGTCGCCGACACTGTTGCCAGGGAATCCATTACAAATCCAGTTAATATGCTCAATTATTTGAAAACCAATCTGTCTTTCGATGGTCAAAAAGGCGTAGATATGAATTTCAGAGAAACTGGTCAACTTCGCCAGTTGCTGCTGATAATGGAGAACAACGAGTTGCGAGGTGAAGCACCCGTGAGAGGAGTATCCAGTGATTTAGATAGTCTCGGCATTCGAGAATGCACAAAATAACTTAAACATTCCCAGGAGATTTACATGAAGATGAGTCGTATTGTTTTATTGATAGCTGTTTTATTTAATATCGGCCTGCAGGCGGCACCTACAATGCGGGTTTTTGTCACCAACGAAAGAAGTAATAGTGTTAGCGTTATAAATGGCGAAACCCTCGAAGTTGAGGCCACCATTGAAATTGGAATGCGCCCCCGTGGTATTGGTCTATCACCCGACGGCAGCGAACTATATGTCGCCGTCAGTGAAGAGAACGCCATTGCAGTTGTTGATCCAAAATCATTGGTTGTGTTGAGAAAGTTTGAATCAGGCTCCGATCCGGAAACATTTGCAGTGCACCCAAATGGCAATATTTATATCTCAAACGAGGATGATGCGAAGGCCACTGTTTTCGACCCCGTAAGCGGCAAACTCATCGCCGAGATACCAGTCGGACTGGAACCAGAAGGTGTTGCTATTTCACCGGACGGAA
>JBLIML010000227.1:0-6240 GCA_047638675.1 Planctomycetota bacterium
GCCCTGCTTTCCAATTTGTGCTTGTCGATTTTCCATAGATGAAAATTACACTGTCCGGCAGCCACTTGCCAGCACAGTGTTAATTCATCATGATCGCGACCATGAAAACCATCGTTCAGGCGCGCCAATTGACCAAAACCTTTGGTCATTTTACCGCTGTTGATAATATTGATATGGATGTCCCCAATGGAGGCTGTTTTGGTCTGCTAGGGCCCAATGGCGCGGGTAAAACCACAATTTTACGCATGTTACTCGGTCAATCGCATCCCTCCTCCGGGCAACTGGAGGTTCTGGGTCAGTCCATGCCTGCGAATACGCGCGCGGTTCGCCGGAGAATTGGCGTCGTACCACAAACAGACAACCTTGATCCTGACTTTACCGTGCTTGAAAACCTCCGCATCTACACCAGTTATTTTGATCTTAAATATACAGAGTTGAAAGATCACATTGACGACCTGATTTCGCTTGTAGAACTCGAAGATAAAAGAAATACCAAAATAACGGCACTATCTGGCGGCATGAAAAGACGTCTAAGCATAGCCCGCGCCCTGGTTAACAAACCGGAATTGCTGGTTTTAGATGAACCCACTACCGGTCTTGATCCACAAGTACGTCACTTGATCTGGTCACGGCTACGGGAGTTGAAACAAAGTGGCACCACCTTGTTGCTGACAACGCATTACATGGAAGAAGCCGAGCGCCTATGTGATGACCTGATCATCATGGATGCAGGAAAAATTCTCCATCAAGGCCACCCGAAAAAACTGATTGCCCAACATGTTGAATCCGATGTAATCGAAGTGCACGCCACTATCGAACAAACGAAAACCCTGTTCAGTACTATCACTGACGTAAGATATGAAGTCGTCGACGAAATTGTGTATTGCTTCACCAATAAACCCGTGCCAGTCATCAGACAACTCGAACAAAGCGCCTCTCTTACCTGGCTGCATCGGCCAGCCAATCTTGAAGATGTATTTCTTGGCCTCACTGGCCGTGATCTACACGAGGCCCAATGATGAACTGGCAGGCACCCAGAATCCGCATCAGTATGCTGTCTGTCTGGCGCCGTAACTTACAGGTCTGGAAAAAACTCATCATCCCCAGCGCCCTGTTTAATTTTGGCGAACCATTCATCTATCTGCTTGGCCTTGGCCTTGGCCTGGGTTCATTCATCGGCGAGATGGAGGGAGTGTCTTATCTAAGTTTTCTAGCCAGCGGGCTGCTCGCGTCTTCCGCCATGAACACGGCCACTTACGAAGGCCTGTTCTCTGTCTACACACGCATGGTCCCTCAGCAAACCTATGAAGCTATGTTGGCCACATCACTGGAAGTCGATGATATTGTTGGTGGGGAAATGCTCTGGTGTGCGACCAAAGGCATATTCAGTAGTTCCGCCATTCTTGTCGTTGCCGTTTTGATAGGCGCATTAGATAACTGGCAAGTTATCTACTGTGTACCGCTGTTTTTTCTTATTGGTCTGTGCTTCGCAGGCCCGGCTATTGTTGTCTCTTCCATCTCGCCTTCTTATGACTATTTCAATTATTACGTCACCTTAGTGCTAACGCCGATGTTTATTTTTTGTGGTGTGTTTTATCCAGTCAGAACTTTACCCGATTTTATACAACCCATTATTCAGCTATTACCGCTGTCACATGCCATTGCCCTGGTCAGGCCACTGGCTTCCGGCCAGGCGGTAGATAATCCTTTTTTACATATAACTGTTCTGGCCGCCTTTGCTGGCATCGGTTATTACCTGGCGGTTGTATTGGTGCGCAGACGACTCATTAAGTAAAATTTTCTGCTAATTTGCCCTGTAAGGCACGAAATAGTATTTACTTACTTCATAAAATCAACTACCTAGAACAAATTTTACCTACAAAGCCCGACGTTTTTCCGCACAATTTCCAGCCTACCCTCTGTTCGACAAAGCGGTTTCCATTGCAGGTAAACACTCTATACTGAACAAAAAACGGTGATAACAGAAAAAGGAGAGGAAGACATGTCTGCACAACTAAAAACAACACACCACGGTGGCTGTCCCCATGATTGTCCCGACACCTGTTCAATGGTATTTGAAGTCGAAGACGGGAAACTGACGGGTGTGCGAGGCAATAAAGAACACCCGATGACCCGTGGCGGTCTATGCGTCAAAGTAAAAGATTACGAAAAACGACATTATCATCCTGATCGCCTACTACATCCTCTACGTCGCACCGGACCCAAAGGCAGCAAACAGTTTGAACAAATCACCTGGGATGAAGCACTTGATGAGATTATCAGTCGCTGGAAGACCATTATTGATGAATATGGATCTCAGGCCATCATGCCCTATAGTTACCTGGGTCATCAGGGTCTTGTCCATGGCTTGAACGGTGGTGATGCTTTTTTTGCCAAGCTTGGTGCAACGGTCTGCGAAAGAACATTTTGTGGAGAAGGATCCGCAACTGCCTGGGTGCTTACTCATGGACCCAGCGGCGGCGTCTGTCCGGAAAGTTTTATTCACTCCAAATACATCATTATCTGGGGCTGCAACAGTGTCAGCACCAATCTCCACCATTGGCACATCGTAGAGGACGCCAGAAAAAAAGGCGCCAAAGTCGTTGTTATCGATCCTTATAAATCCCGTACCGCCAAACAGGCGGATTGGCACATCTCTATCAAGCCTGGCACTGACGGTGCCCTGGCGATGGCGATGATGAATACGATCATTGAGGAAGGTCTTGGTGATCAGGACTATATTGATAATTATACCGTAGGCTATAAGGAACTGGCTGAGCGGGCGAAGGCACGCACACCAGAGTGGGCCGAAGGTGTTACCGGTATACCTGCCGACGACATTCGAACTCTCGCACGTGAATTTGCCAATACAAACCCTGCGGCAATTCGAATCGGCGTCGCACTAGAAAGAAATTGGGGTGGTGGTCAGGCGATACGTGCTATTTGTTGCCTGCCATCGTTAACCGGTGCCTGGCGTGAGGTCGGTGGTGGTATTTACCAGATGACCTTTTGGGAACATCCTTACAAGCTGGATGTCATCTCCCGACCAGACCTTATTCCTGAAGGCACACGTGTGGTTAATAATTTACAGCTTGGCCGCGCACTAGTGGGCGAACTGGATCTTGACCCACCGATCAAATCCCTCATGTGCTGGAACACTAATCCTGTCACCCAGGCGCCTGAAGGTGACAAAATTGTAGAAGGATTATCGCGAGAAGATCTCTTTCTTGTCTCCGCAGAGCATTTCATGTCCGATACAGCAGCTTATGCCGATATCGTGCTCCCGGCTTCAATGGGCGCGGAAATGGAAGATATTATCTTGTCCTGGGGACATAACTATTTTACCTACAATGCCAAATGTGTTGAATCCCCGGGAGAAGCGCTCTCCAACAATGAAATCTTCCGCCGCCTGGCAGCTCGCATGGGCTTTGAAGAAGATCGATTCAAATGGTCAGATTCAGAGTGTCTGGAAAATTACATCGATTGGGATTCACCCGCCTGTGAGGGTATCGATCTAGCGTATTTGCGTGAACATGGTTATGCCCGTATGAACATTGGCACAGCAGATAATCGTGCACCGCATAAAGAAGGCAACTTTCCAACACCCTCCGGCAAGTGCGAGTTTTACTCCGAAACAGCCTCCAATGGTAATTTTGTTGTCGGACCCTTTCGCCAGATGTACGAGGCTTTTCAGCCCGGTAATAGTGAGCCACTCGATAATTTACCGGATTATGTCGCATCAAAAGAAACACCGGAAAGTAATCCGGAACTGGCGAAGAAATATCCCTTGAATATAATCGCACCCAAAAGCCACGGTTTCCTGAATTCCTGCTATGCCAACATGGATCACAAGATAAAGGGACAAGGTGAACAATTTGTATTGATTAGCGAAACCGATGCGAAAGCACGAAATATAAAAGACGGTGCGCAAATTCGTGTCTTCAATGATCGTGGTGCCTATGAGGCTGTGGCAAAAGTGTCCGATGACGTCAATGCGGGTCTGGTCGTGACGACCTTAGGTTATTGGCGTCAGCTGAACAAAGGCACGGTCAATGTTGTCGCCTCCGCGGATTTTGCGGATATGGGCCACGCTCCTCTGGTATTTGATAGCCTGGTAGAGGTAGCTGCAATTTAGTAATCGACGCTACAAACGGCTTACATAAATGTAAGCCGTTTTATGCGTTTTAATCCCAGGATTTAAGATGAACCCAAAAAAAGTATTTCTCCATGCAGAATTTCAGATCTCGGTGCCTTTCAATCAATTAGACTGGGCTCCCGTCAACGATGAAATGAAACAATTCCCCGGATTGAAATCTAAAACCTGGCTTAGTGGCATAGGTAACAATAGTGTTGGCGGGTTTTATGAGTTTGATTCAATCGATAACGCCCAAAATTACATTGACAATCTCCTGGTTCCGGTCACCAAAAAGCTCAATGGCAACCTCTCTGTGAAATTGTTTAATGGTGATGTGGTTGAAGAAGCTAGTGCTGGAATGAATTCGCCGTATTATCAATAAAAGGGCCGGAGAGACTCAAATCACTCCGGCCCCTTCCTTTATTACGAAAATAATTACTAGTCAGTACGTTCGGTTATTTCCAGCAGGTGGTAACCAAACTGGGTTTTTACCGGGCCATGTACCTGATTTATTTCACCACTGAAAACGACATCATCGAATTCTTTTACCATTTGACCAGGACCAAATTGACCTAGATCCCCACCTTTCTGCCCTGAGGGACAGGAGGAATGTTCTTTGGCAACATCTGCGAAATCCGTTCCACTCTCTATTTGTTGCTTGAGTTCGTTACACTGTTCTTCAGTGTCAACCAATATGTGTCTTGCACTAGCACTTGCCATCCTCTTTCTCCTATGTATATTTATTATGGTGTTCATATTTAACCATCTTCGTCACCACATGGAAACCGGCAACAATGAAATACATTAATATTACGCAGCCTGGCGCGCCCGAAGTTCTGGTAATGGAGGAAAGAGAGTCGCCATCAATTAGTACTGATCAGGTATTGATTAAAGTCGCTGCCGCTGGTGTCAACCGACCGGATGTCATCCAGCGGGCGGGGTTTTACCCACCTCCACCCGGTGCTTCAGACATTCCTGGTCTTGAAATAGCCGGTGAAGTCATTGCTGTAGCTGAAGGCCTTAATTGGCCACAAAAAGGCGATCATGTCTGTGCCCTCGTCACCGGTGGTGGCTATGCAGAGCTTTGCGTCGCAGAAGCGGCCTTGTGTTTGCCGGTGCCCAGGGGATTTACCGATGTGGAAGCCGCTGCCATCCCCGAAACCTTTTTCACCGTGTGGAGCAATGTCTTCGACAGAGGAAAACTACAGGCAGGAGAGAATTTCCTCATACACGGAGGAAGCAGCGGGATCGGTACGACGGCCATACAGTTGGGCAAAGCCTTCGGTGCCAGCGTTTTTGTTACCGCGGGCAATGATGAAAAATGTCAGGCCTGCATTAAGCTCGGCGCGGATACGGCAATCAACTACAACAATGAGGACTTCGTTGAAGCCTGCCTGAAGCTTACTGATAATTATGGGATCGATCTTATTCTCGATATGGTGGCGGGCAGCTATGTGGAAAGGAATATAAAACTGGCGGCCCCGGACGGCCGTATTATCGTTATCGCGGGTCTGCAGGGCTTCAAGGCGGAAATCGACTTTCAGAGCGTCATGCGCAAGCGTCTCACTCTCTCGGGCTCGACGCTACGCCCAAGAGCTGTTGCCTTTAAGGCCGAAATCGCTCGAAATCTGAAACAACATGTCTGGCCCTTAATGGAGTCTGGCAAGGTCAAACCCGTGATTCATACCGTTTTTCCCCTAGTTGATGCCGCCAAAGCCCATAGGATGATGGAATCCAGTGCCCACATAGGCAAGATTATTCTCTCTATATAAGCAACTCATTGGTTTTATCTGCGGGCAATTCCTTCTATAATTCGGCGCTTTGTCGGGCAGGTGTCAAATACAGGCAAGATTGGGAAAACCCGACTTTTTAATAATTATTCTGGAGAATGCAGTAAATGGCCAAGATCAAGTTTATTGAACACAACGGTAGCGAACATGAAGTTGACGCCGATAATGGATTAACTGTCATGCAGGCGGCGGTGAACAACGGCGTGCCTGGGATTGTTGCCGAATGCGGTGGCGCCTGCAGTTGCGCTACCTGCCATGTAAAAATCGATTCCGACTGGTATGAGAAGACTCCTCCTCCTTCCGATATGGAAAATG
>JBLIML010000228.1:0-6221 GCA_047638675.1 Planctomycetota bacterium
TCACGTTCGCAGGCATTATTTATGATGAAAGCATAAGCGGTGATATGGATACCAGCCATACAAATAATTCGTTTCAGCTCTCTGCTGGAACGAATACGATATTGGGCAGTTCTTTTTGGAAAACTGGTGTCGGTGGTTCATTAGATACCGATAAATATGCTGTTTTACTTGGTGGCGGATTATCCATAACGGGTGTTGATATAGTTTTCTCAAATTTAAACCTCACAGCGGCCACATCTCTTCAAGCATTCACATCATTAATATTATCGTCATCTCCGTTCAGTGGAGTTCATAGCATAGGCAAAAACGTTACTACTAATGTGACTACTTTCATCAATGGTAGTTTACCCTTGACCAATGACAGTTACTGGGGATCTGTGGGCCCCGGTGGGGTGGGTGGAACAGTATGTGACGGGACATGTATCTGGGATTATGAAATTACATATAACGTAGTAGGTGGTACAGTAAGTGCGCCCGAACCCACCACCCTCGCTTTGCTGTCGCTGGGTTTATTCGGACTCGGCTTCAACAGACGCAAAAGACTTCACTGATACTTTTCTTCCCCCCGTTAAGTATCTGCCCCGTCTTAATGGCGGGGTTTTTGTTTGTGTATCTTATAAAATAATCACTGTTCTTTGCTTACGCTAATGACCGCTCTTGGCACATACCGGACCATTGCAATGCAGCATTTTGTTTGTTTTTAAGGTCTGCTGTACCCCCGTAAGCGGTCATTCGGACTAGATCATATCCGACACTTTTTGTCATGTTAAGTACCGACTAATACAATTTAATACTCAGGAGCCAGTGTTACCCTTAGTCCATTCAAGTCTTCACTGTAATCAATCTGGCAACTCAAGCGGGAATTATCCTGGTAGGCACCTGAATCCTCGACCAGCACTTTCTCCATGTCCTGCATTTCATCAAGCTTGTCTTTCCATTGTTCATCAACATAAACATGGCAGGTAGTACATACGCATTGACCACCACAGATGGCTTCGACGGGCAGTCCCGCATCTCGGATTAGCTCCATGATGCTGCTTCCTTCTTTGGTTTTCAGTTGGTGTTCCACTCCATCACGATCAAGGACGACAATCATTTTTACCTCTGTATTTGTTATGGATTCCGAGGCTGTCATTATAAGGTAACGTATTCAAAATCGATGGGGAGATTATTAATCCCGACTCTTGGTGGTGCAATCCAATTTGCATACTTACCGGGTTCGATTACCTGGGTCATTAATGAGCCGACGTACTCTTCATCTTTTACAGAAGGTAGCCATGCATCGATATTTACGTTGTATTCTTCCTGCGATATCACTTTACCATCAGGTGTTACTGGCATATCTGCAAAGTCACCGATGGCCCGATGAAAAGCACGATGCGGTAATCTAAGTGTGAAATCGATACCATTATCGGCAATCATTTTATTCCAGCGATCGACGCCGCGTTGACAATCTACAATATAATCATCACGCAAACGTTCGTTGATAAAATCCAGTGCCGGGACTTCTTCCTCCCTGAAACCGCCATTGTGTCGTCGGATAATTTTGTATGCGTCATCGCTTAATCGATGATCATCCTCTATTCGACTCTCCTGATAGCGGCCCTTCACGCCAGCGGTATAATAATTCGCCGCGTTGGTGGATTTCTCAGCGCCAAATAGATCTTCAGAGACACTGAAATGAAAATTGATATATTTCTGCATTGTAGGCAAATCGATACCGCCATGTTGTTTGATGTCATCCGTGTCGTGCTCTTTCATCAATTCACAGGCGCGTTGAACTACTCGGCTAACGCCGGCTTCACCCACGTACATGTGATGGGCTTCTTCGGTCAGCATAAACTGGCAGGAGCGTGCAAGTGGATCAAAGGCGGATTCGGCTAATGATGCCAGCTGATACTTGCCGTCTCTGTCGGTAAAGAAGGTGAACATGAAAAAGGATAACCAGTCCGGTGTTTTCTCGTTGAATGCGCCAAGAATCCTGGGTTTATCCGAGTCCCCTGATGAACGTATTAACAATTCTTCCGCCTCTTCGCGACCATCACGACCAAAATAGGCCATCAGTAAATACACCATCGCCCAAAGGTGACGCCCTTCTTCTACATTGACCTGAAACAGATTACGCATGTCAATTAATGAGGGTGCCGTCATCGCCAATAGACGTTGCTGTTCTACTGAGGCTGGCTCCGTATCACCCTGGGTGACAATCAAACGTCGCAGTGCCCCCCGATGTTCCCCTGGAACTTCGTTCCAGACCGGTTTGCCAATGTGGTCACCAAAATTAATTTTTTTATCCTCGGATGTGGACTCGGCTAAAAAAATACCCCAGCGATAATCCGGCATCTTCACCTTGTCAAAATGCGCCCAGCCTTTTTTGTCGACGCTAATTGCTGTGCGCAGATATATTTCCTTGTCCTGATACACATCAGGACCTCTGGATTTCCACCAGTCAATGTATTTCGGATGCCAGGATTCAAGTGCGCGTTGTAAGCGTCTGTCTGATGACAGATTCACGTTATTGGGTATTAGTTCGTCGTAATTAATGTTCGTAGTCATAGCGGTTTACCTGTGTGTCTAGACGCGTTGTTTATTAAAATTGGCTCGTTTACCCGTACCGTATAAAACCAGTGCACCTTCTTCGCCAACCGCATTGGGACGTTGGAAAATCCAGTTTTGCCAGGCACTGAGACGACTGAATATTTTCGATTCCATTGTCTCCGGCCCTGCGAAACGGAGGTTGGCCTCCATCCCTGTCAAGGCATCAGGGGAGTAACTGGCCCTGGCTTCAAGCGCAATTCGCAATTCATCTTCCCAGTCGATATCGTCAGGAATAAAGGTAACGAGGCCTAAAGACTCTGCTCTCACCGCATCCAGTGTTTCATCACCTAGTTCCTTTAAAGTGTCGAGGTGAGAGGGCTTTGCGAGAAAGCGACTCTGTAAACGGCTTAAACCGTTCACCATTGGGTAGCTGCCGAAATTCATCGAACTCAATGTCAACGTCGCTGGCGGACGCGCATCATTTTCGAATTGTCCGTCCAGCATCAGGGTCCGGTCACAGACGAGCACAAGCTCAAGTAAGGTACCGACAAAGCAACTGCCGGGTTCAATCGCTGACATTAATGTACGAGCCGTCACATCAAGTCGTTTGAACACGCGTTTCAGGAAAAGTCGCGTTTCACGCACCAGCCAGAAATCAGCATTGTCTGAAAGCACAGCGTCCGCCGCCATGATGAGGCTCGCGTCACCTTTACTTTTAAATAGCCATGTCCCTATTTCAGCCTCATTAAAACGAAGGTGGAGGATTAAATCGTCAAGCTCCCGGGCGATAGCAAGTGGCCAGAAATGTACACCCTGCTCGTATATTGCCTCAGGATTATCCGGAACGGCAGTTTCCGGCCCGGCTATTGTTATTGTAGCGACTGACAATTCACGATCGATGATTACATCAATGTGCGCGTAGCTGATATTGTCCTTGCTAAAACTTCGTTCAAGAGGGATAAGCGTAATGCCTTTGTCCCCACGCATGTGATTATTCTTCTCAGCGCTCATCTCCGCTTTTCCCTGCACGGCTTCCGTAAATTGCGAAGGAGAAACAAGATCGTCGACAAGATTCCATTCAAGTGCTCGTTTTCCCTTTATGCCCTCTTCCACGGTACAGAAATAATCAGCATGATCACGTCGTACAAATCGCTTGTCAGCAAGCCGGGTTAATCCACCCGTGCCTGGCAAGACGGCTAACAGAGGCAATTCAGGCAGTGAGACAGCCGTGGCCCCATCGTCCACAAGCACAAGTTCATCGCAGGCTAGAGCGAGTTCATAGCCTCCACCCGCACAAGCTCCATTGATTGCACAGATGTAGGTCACACCCGAAAAATCTGTCGCATCTTCAATGCTGTTGCGGGTTTCGTTAGTGAATTTACAAAAATTAACCTTGTGTGCATGAGAGGATATGCCCAGCATTTTTATATTCGCACCGGCACAAAATACTTTTTCCTTTGCCGAGGTCAAAATGACCGCGCCGATCTCTGGGTGTTCAAATCGCATTCTTTGAAGCGCGTCGTAGAGTTCAATATCCACGCCTAAGTCATAGGAATTTAATTTCAACTCATAACCCGGTTTAAAGGTCGCCGTCTGGTTGACATCCATGGCAATCGTGCCCACCTGGCCTTCAGTCGAGACTTTCCAGTGTCGATAGTGTTCTGGATTAATTTGAAAGTCTGTCATCTCAGTCTTGTCAGATGATAGGCCTGCTGCGGCGAGATTCTGCATGTCTTACACCCCCGGGTTATGCAATTTGCTACGAATTTGTGGATCACTTAGTAATTTTTGTAGCGAGGACGCGACTTCATCGTCAGTCGTGTCCAGTGTTGTGTCAGCTCGTCCATACAGGCTTTCCCGCTCCAGCAGAATACGGCGTAAATCATCCATTGCCTGTGCATTACCTGCCATAGGACGGTAGTCCCCCTGGGCCATTACCCGCTTCATATGTTGTTCGGGACTCGCTTTCACCCAGACGGTATAACAAGTTGTTAACAGTCGCTCATAGCTGCCAGCCTCCGATACCAAGGACCCTCCGACCGATATCACTACTTGTTCGAAGCGCGTAAGCGTGTTTTCAAGACACTGACGCTCCAGACGTCGGTAGCTGGCCTGACCTGAGAGGGAAAATATTTCGTTAACGCTCATGTGTGCTTCGCGTTCTATTTCCTGGACCAGTTCAACTATAGGTATACCCAGCTTATCCGCCAGGGCTTTGCCTAATGTGCTCTTGCCAGCACCGCGTAATCCTATCAGGGCAATACGATTGACTCGCTCGGATGCTTGACTGGCCTGTCCCGTGATCAGGGCATAAGCCCTTGCAATGTCGTCCTGCGAAAGATTATCGAGGTGTTGAAGCAGGAAGGTATGTTCTAAAGAGCGATCTGCGCCATCACGCACCAGCTCTTCAATTGAGACGCTCATGGCATGGGCAATCTGGCGAAGCAAACTAATCGAAACATTACCCCGACCAGATTCTAGCTCTGCAAGATACCTCTCTGATATTCCAGCATTATTAGATAATTCTTTTCTGGAGATCCCGCGTCTGGCGCGCAGTGCACGAACTCGTTGTCCCAGGCTTATCAGATAATTTTCGTGATTATCCAGGGGATTTTCTACGGTAATTTTATCTTGAAATGAAGGAGCTTGATTCATCATGACCTGCATTATAGTTCATTAAATATTAGGTTGATGCACTATAGCACCCATTCTGGATAAATCAAAAAGTTCAGTCAGAGGAAAGGGATCAGTATTACCGGGCTGTTTTCATATTCTCTTTATTTGCGCCGCTTACCATTTCAATTCGGGGCTTAATCTCTAAAAGAGTCTGAACAGCCGCCCGGCCTTTATCATGGATCCCGCTTAGCTGGTTACTGGAGGCAAGAAACAAATATCCGGGCAAGAATGCCTGATCTTGTATTAAAGGCTTCTCAAGTAAGACGACGGCCTCAAAAATGATTCAGGCAATGAAATGTGTTCTTTTTGGTCTGGTCTCATCCTTGACCAAAGAGCGAATCTTGTCCTGCAGTTGCTTATCGAGAACAGTTACCCGCGCATGTTGTCGCAAATGTTCCAACCATGAATTCACCATAAATACTTCAACCAGACATTGTGCACTTCCGGCCTTGTTATATAACTCCCAGAAAAAAGCACCGTCACGCTTTCGCAATAGTTTTAACTGACGAGAGAGTCTGTAAAACTCCTCCTTGTTTTCATCCGCGACAATATACTCGATGGTAATCATTACCGGACCACTATCTGGCCTGATGTCATCGGCAAACTCCGGCGTTGGCCAGTGCATAGAGGGTGTCAGGTCAATATGATCGTCTTCGCCAATTCTGATGTTCCTTATAGCTATCAAACTTAAAGCAAGACCAAGCGCCGCAATCGTACAAGTCAAGGGGATGCCAATCTCATCGGCCAATTTCCCCCAAATAGCACTGCCCAGTGACATGCTACCCATCATCGTTAATAAAACGAGAGAGAGTCCACGGGCTCGAACCCAGTCAGGCACCGCTAACTGCCCTGCCACTACTATTGAGGAAAAAAGCGCCAACCAGGATGCACCAGCGAATAAGAGCACGGCAAATAGAAGGCCCAACTCAGTGGAATTTCCAAAGCCATAGAGTGTTGCGGCATAAATCAATCCACCGCTTGTGATAATGGTGTTTCTTGAGTATTTC
>JBLIML010000229.1:0-6220 GCA_047638675.1 Planctomycetota bacterium
GGAACTCATCAAGCAGCAACAGATCGAATTTAAGGATCTGGTACAGGAATGTAATCGTGATGAATTGGGTCAATGCGCAAAATTACTGGCCATGTACGTGGCCATTTATAAGCAACGCTATGGTGATTTACCTCTGGATAAGCTGACTGATTTTTCTGAGTCATCTGAAGTCAATAAGGAAATGTCGAAAATTATTCAGGATGGTATCGAAGAGGCGTCTGAAATGTTGCGATTGGTACGCGATGATCAACGCCAGCAACAAAGATCGTCTTATTATTATCCAGCTGAGAACACGATAAACTGATTTTTTTCAAAACCAGCCTAGTTATTCTTTTATCCTAACCTGTCATTCGAAAGTCAGGTTTGCGACCCTGTGTGAAAGCACTTATGCCCTCCTTCGAAGCTGCAGTGCAGGCGCTGTCACCGAATGCTTCATAACCAATCTCTAATGCCGCACTAAATGAATCTGCCCTGGCGGCCTCAACTATCGCTTTACACATTATATCAATGACAGCGGGACTCAGAGCCTGCCCTTGCGCGCTCAAAGGTTCATTTATTTCTCTTATTATGGGCGAAATACTAAGGGCTTCGTCCCTGATTTTATGCTGTTTTTCTGAAAGATCTTTTGCGAGCCAAACACCGGCAGGAATCAGATTCATATGTTTATCAACGAGAGTATTTATCATGCCGAGATCAGCTGCTCGCTCTACATTAAGTTTCTCTGCCTTCATTAACATTTGATGAAAGACCGTCGATGCATCAGGCCAGCGACGATAAGGCACGACTAGACCACCAATTCCGGGCACAATTCCCAGCGTGATCTCGGGAAATTGCATCCAGGCGTCCTTTATCGACACAATACCGTGGCAACGAAGCGCCAGCTCAAGCCCTCCTCCCAATGCCATACCATTCAGAGCCGCAACGACGGGCTTCTTTGATGTGTCCAGATAATTTAATAAGCGAGAACAGGTACGGGCATAGTCGATAGATTGTGTTTTATCTCCAAGCATTGACGGAAATCTACCGATATCAGCGCCAGCACTAAACGAACGGATACCGTACCCACTGATCACAAAGCCGCTAACCTCGGGATCATTTTCAAAATGCTTCAGGATCTCAAGTATTTCATCGTTCATTTCATCATGAAGCGCATTCAGCGCATCCGGTCTTCGTAAAGTAATGATCTTTACGCCATCCAGTTCATCCAAAAGCGTAAACCGTCGAACCTTTGTGTAACTTGAAATTGTTTGTTTTGGCAGTGGCATGCCAGGTTTGGTAAGGGCAAACTTATTCAGTATGCGTGTGCACTCCTCATCACCAATTTCACGCATTAACTCCAATGGCCCCTGTTTAAAAGCGAAGGCGAGTCGGCATCCAAGATCCAGGTCCTCTGCATTTCCGATATCTCTATCCAGTATGTCAACACTCTGCGAAAACAGAATACCCAACATACGATCCTTAATCTCCTGCTCCAGTGAAGAATCGACATCGACTTTTTCACCGGGTTTAATAGTGTCCCAGGTTCCAGCAGTTTCAAATATCTCCGCCGGCGCATAGTGCGCTCCTTCAATTTCCGCCTGCAATGCGTTAGTTTCGACGATAATTGGATTGCCATTGGCAAGATTTAGCACGAAAAAAGGTCCTGCATGAACATATTGGCTACAAACAAAATCAATCTGCGCAGGCGTTGCTTTATCCAGCAACAAGGCCGCTTCGTTACACCAGTTATCGAAAACTCTATCCAACATAAAGCAAACCTTGTCACGCGTTATGATAGGCATTTTATCAGTGACATAAAATAACCAGCGCAAATACTGGATCATAAAACCATCAGCTTTCTCCCAATCAACAACTTCAACAGCAGGATTACGAAAAGCGGGTGCGAAAAAATGTGTCACTGTGGCTCTTTGCGGATGTTGTAAATGTGAAAACAATCTTTCTGCGGGAATTGAACTGGTGTTTGATGTAATCATCGCTGTATTACTAACGATGTCCTCAACCTGTGAAAAAATCTTACACTTTAGCTCGATATCTTCACTTGCGGCCTCTATCACCCAATCGCAATAGGCCAGCGCGTGATAGTCTGTTGACGTAAGAATATTTTTTTGTACCTTATCAGCTTGTTCATCGCTAAGCTTACCCAGGCTACGCCCCTTTTCTGCATAAGCGCAGATACGATCTACAGCGCTATCCAGCGCGGCCTCATTAATATCAATCAACACCAGTTTCAAATCAGGAATGCTGCTCTTTAGATAATAAGCGATATCCGGCCCGATAGTGCCAGCACCAATGATACCCAACCACTTTGGCATCTCACGTGTAGGTTGAATGAGAATGGGATTGTTAAATTTTTTTCTTTTTATCATTCTATGTTTTCAATGTGGACCTGAGGTTTCAATCTACGAGGATTGATTTTTTTAATTTCCTTTATCTTATGAACAAGTGATTTTGTTGATTGCTGCGGCGTTAATTCACTTTCGATCAGCTTATCTCTCTTAGCTAATGTAACTGGATGTTAGCTAAAGCTGTCAGTTCGACTTTGTCTACTTTACCCACAGCCGTTTTCGGCAACACCTCGACCACGCGGAATTCATCCGGCACCTTATAAAGTGCAAGATGCTCTTTGCAGTATTCCTTTAAGTCTTCATCGCCAATCGCTTCGCTACCATTATGCACCACAAAGGCAACTGGCAATTCGCCCCTGTATTCATCCTGTTTCCCAACGACTGCGGCTTCCTTGATTGCCGGGTGTAGAAATAACACCTCTTCGATTTCTCGAGGAAAAACGTTATAACCAGAAACCAGAATCATTTCTTTTTTGCGTGCCGTGATGAATAAATAGCCATCATCATCCAGATAGCCTATATCACTTGTGTAAAGCCAGCCATCACGCAAAGCTTCCGCTGTTTCATTCGGAAGATTCCGATAACCACTCATAACCTGCGGTCCTTTTATGCGAATTTCACCATTCTCATTTGCCGCCAGGACATCATTACCATTATCCAGCGACACTATTTGGATTTCTGTGTCAGGCAAAGCGATACCTACAGAACCTGCTTTACGCATCCGATCAGAAGGATTGAATGAAATAACCGGACCCGATTCAGTTTGCCCGTAACCTTCCATGATGGGCGTCCCTGTCGTCGCCTCCCATTTTTCCAGTAGTTCAGCCGGTAGCGGCGCAGAGCCTGAATTGGAAAGCCTTAAAGAAGAAAAATCAGTGCGTTCAAAACCATTATAATTCATCAGTCCCGTAAACAGTGTCGGACTACCCGCGAAGATTGTTATTTTTTCTTCAGCAAAAGTATTCAGTACCACATCAGGCTGGTAGCGAGGCACGATAACCATCGTGCCTCTACAGTTCACCATGTTATACAAACATACACTCCGGGCGTAGCAGTGAAATAAGGGCATGACACAGAGGTTACGCTCAACATCCATTTCCGGTTTTTGCATAACGGCAGCCTGATGTAGGTTCCCGGCAATTGAGGCATGGCTGAGATTAGCACCTTTCGCACGTCCGGTAGTCCCACCGGTAAACTGTAATATGGCGAGATCGTCTTTGCCCGGCAAAACAGATGGTAGGCTTAAGTTCTCTTTATTAATCCATTCCGTGAGACATTTGCCCTTTTCATCGTCTATATATAGTTGAACTGCAATATTCAATTCCTTTGCCAGTTTCTCCACACAATCCTTATTACTGGCGTCGTATAAAATAACTTTTACTTCGGCGTCTTTGAGCATCGGACGTAGTTCATGCTCTGTATACATCGGGTTCATGGGAACAATTTGGGCACGCGCCATTTGTGCTGCAAACATGGCAATACATATGTTTATTGAATTGCCCATCACTAGTGCGACACGTTCATGCGCTACATCAAGCTGAGCTAGTTCATCATGAAAACCGATCACACAATTCAAGTACGCCTGATAATTCAAACGCTCACCAAGACACGCCAGCGCTTCGCGTTCCGGGGATTTTTCCGCAGCATCAATCAGCATATGCACAACGGTGGGAAAAAGTTGTTGTGTTGACATCAATTAACTCACCCGAATCACCACGGCCATCGCTGTGTCGCCAGCAGCACAGCCCTGAAAAAGTCCATACCCTCCCCCTTTTATTACCAACTCTTCAATTAATTCAATAATAGATCGCATGCCAGTTGGCCCCTGGGGATGTCCCCATATCAGGGAACACCCATAATTATTCATACTCATGACATCGACTCCCATCTCCCGCGAAAAGATAATATCATTCACGGCAAAGGGATTATGGGATTTAATTGCCGTAATGTCTTCAATACTGATATTCGCCGCTTGCAAGGCACGCTTTGTGGCGGGAACAGGCGCTGAGGGCATGTAAGCCATGTCCACTCTTGACTGACCAAAGGATTCAATGCTGATCTTTATTTCGGGCTTGGTAGACAGTTCCTTCGCTTTATCCGGCGTGGTAATCACCATGCCAGCAGATCCATCGGCCGGGTGAGTTTGGCCGCCAAAAGTAACGGTGCCCCCCTCTTTAACCGGTTTTAATTTTGCGAGGCCAGCAGCGGTCGATTCAGTGACTCCCTCGTCCCCGTGCAATGTTGTTAGTGTTTTCCGATAACGCGAATCAGGGACATCGAAGGGCAATGACATGTAGCGTTGTTGAAAATTTTT
Organism: Planctomycetota bacterium; assembly: GCA_047638675.1. Lineage (GTDB taxonomy): Bacteria > Pseudomonadota > Gammaproteobacteria > Eutrophobiales > Eutrophobiaceae > WLWS01. The sequence goes on from JBLIML010000229.1 coordinate 4,660, forward strand.
GTCGCCCTCCATTTTAATGGCATCCTGGTACTGTTGATAACGCCGTAATACAAGCTCATGTTGTTCCTGCGTTGAGATTTTCCATTTCTCAGCACAATTTTCTGCTGTGGTCGTCATATCACAATGTGCATAAGGATCCCCGGCAAAATTGTCCATGACCCAGTCTTCGGCTCGTCCCGTGCCTCCCGGCCCGTTGGGATTGGGATAATATAGATGTGGTCCGTTGGATATACGATCTGCACATATTGTTAAAACGCAACTGGCCGCCTGCATTTGTATTTCAGCATAGGCAGTTGCCATCACTCTTGCACTCGTTGCACAAGCCTGTGAGATTGTGGGTCCACCCACATGCCCTGCGCCCATCATTCCCGTTAACCAGGGCAAACCATAGAAACAGGCTCGCTGTGGCACTGACATGCCCAACACACCGTAATCGAAAACATCCAGGGGAATATTTTTACTCGCTAAGGTTTGCCTACCCACATGCGCGGCAAATTCAATGCTGTGCAGATGAGCCATACTTCCCTGCCATTTTGAAAATGGCGTTGACCAGTAGGCTCCGTAGGGGATACAAATCTCACTCATATTTTCTTATTATCCATTGCTAGGAGACGGTCCGAGAATAGAAACCGTCGCGAGGGAAAGCCATTTTGAGTCCATTTTTTCGATCATTTGAGGCCAATAGTGGTGACTATTTAACGAAAATGAGCGGGAAAATGGGCCAAAATAGCTTTTCCGCAGTAGCTTATCTATTCTCGGACAGCCTCCTAGTTGCCCTTTCACCAATCTAGTAGTGTCTCACTATTTATAGAATCCAGTAATTTGGATCCCGATCGAATATTTTGCTGTAAAGAGGAAGCTTTTAACACCAGATCATTTATATAAAATTTCGCATAATCCAGTTTCTCTCTTTCGTCTTTATTCTCCATTGCAGCTGATGCAATGCGTAGCCACATCCAGCCACCCGCGACCAAACCCAGCAGCTGCAGGTAGCTTGTAGCTCCCGCTTCAGCATCGCGATTAAGCCTTTGATTTTCAAGCAGATAATGTGAACAATTTTGTAAAATCAATAAAGCTTCTGCTAAGGCAATTCGAATGCTATCCAATTCAGAGCAGTTTTCACAGCGAAGTATATCTGCATCAATACGCTTTACTAATAATTGATATCGCCTACCTGAATCTTTGATCAACTTACGCAGCACCAGATCCATCGCCTGGATACCATTACTGCCTTCATAGATAGCCGCCACACGTACATCACGCGCATGTTGTTCAACACCGGCATCAGAAACATATCCATGGCCTCCCAATATTTGAATGGCCATATTTGACACCTCGAAACCGGTTTCTGATCCACAAGCCTTGCATACCGGCAGTAGAAATTCGGCGAGATATCGGGCCTCCGTTCGTTGCTCTTCTGTTTCTGCGAAACGAGATAGATCCAGATTGCAAGCTGTCTCGTATACTAATGCACGCATCGCCGTCGTACGGCAACGCATCATCATTAGCATACGGCGAATATCGGCATGTTCAATAATCGCAATCGGTGGCTGCCCAGGGG
>JBLIML010000230.1:0-6202 GCA_047638675.1 Planctomycetota bacterium
TGGTACTTCCTCTGGGCTGGCATGATTCATGCGCTGCCAGTAGTCCCAAACAATCTGCTTGTTTCTTTGGTTATTCTTGTGCGAATCAGACATTTTTTTATTCCTGAATTAAAAGAACGAAATCACTCCGCTTAATTGCTATCTTCTGCATACCAATGCTATCCGCCCTTTCTTTGCTCGATTTGGTTGTGCATGCGCTCGAACAGATTAACGTCCATCTGCATGAGTAAATCGATTATGTCTATTGGAACCCAATTCTGCGTCAGGACCTCACCCTCTCGTTTGTACCAATCGAAATCTCGCATCGTCATCATCTTGCCAGTCGCAGGAATATTAAGGTACTCGCCGTTATGTCTGGAGAATTTTACGTCCCAAATTCCGCCGCCCGCAAACTGTCCCTCGCCAGTGAACGCTGTAATTCGACCACCCGGATCAGCTTGCTTCCAAACGTCTCGATCACCGAATCCGACCAACCAAGGCCGCTGATGGAAGTCCTGATATTCTTCGAGATTGTGGCTGGCACCAATACCGCTCGGACCATACCAGTGAAAGTCGGGATCCCAGTAATGCTGTTGCCCCATCGTATTGAGGTTTTCCTTATCGCGAGCGCTTATATATCGACTCATACCGGCGCCCATAGCAGTTGTTAGCTGCATAGTCTTGTGCGTTTCCAACTCGTCTTGCTCTGTCAGCAAGACGCCGTCACGCCCTCGCGGTGCCAGCACCTTGCCCCCGTCCGCGCCCAGAGACGGTGGCAGAACCTGAAATCCGGCCTGATTCATTACAGCGATCGTGTCCAAAATTAGATAACTTTCGACGATTTTGTCATCCCGGATCATATAGAACTGACCAAATCGAATGTTGGTCTTTTCCCCGGTGGCAGGTATACCTAACCAGTCTTTATCAAACGTGCCAGTCAAGTATCCTGTACCTGATACCCATTCCACTCCATCGTTGAGGTCATACGGCCTGCCGCCCATAAAAATATCGGCTGTTCGTTTGATGTCAGGAAACGATTGCCGCAGCGGCTGCCAGAAACCACTAGAAACTGCTTCGGGTCCCCGAAGCTGATTAATTGGTTGAGAGCCATTCCAGTCTATATCCTTGTGAAAGAACCGATTGATAAGCTCGGGAATCTCATTGTATCCGGCATGATTCATGCGCTGCCAAAAGTCCCATACTAGCGCCTTATTTCTCTGATTTTTCCGCTGCCAATCGGACATTTTTTATCCCTGAATTAAAGCCACGAAATTGCTCTGCCTAATAGCCATTGCCGGCATACCAATGATCGCGACGTTTTCGTTGCTCAATTTGATGGTGCATGCGATCGAACAGATTGACATCCATCTGCATAAGTAAATCGATTATGTCTATTGGGACCCAATTCTGCGTCAATACCTCACCATCTCTTTTATACCAATCAAAATCTCGCATAGTCATCATCTTTCCAGTCGCAGGGACACCTAGGTACTCTCCGTGGTGTAGCGAAAATTTGTAGTCCCAAATACCAGCAGACGCGTAGTTACCTTCTCCCATGTAGCCCAACTGACGGCCACCTGGATCACCCGGGGTGCTGCGATCCCCGAAACCAGTAAGCCAAGGACCTTGATGAAAGTCCTGGTACTCTTCGAGCGTATGGCTAGTACCAATACCGGTCGGCCCGTACCAGTGAAAATCAGGGTGCCAGTAATGTTGTTGTTCCATGCTTTCAAGATTGGAGCCATCTCGGCTTCTAACATAGCGGCTCATACCATTCCACATCGATTCGACTATTTGCATTGTCTTGCGTGTTTCAAGATCGTCCTGTTCTGTCAACAGAATTCCATCGCCGCCCTGAGGTTTTAGTACCTTGCCACCTTCAGCGCCCAATGCGGTTGGCAAAACTTGAAACCCCGCTTGCTTCATCACGGAAAGAATGTCGAATATTGCATAACTCTCAACGATTTTTTGATCACGCAACAGCAAGAATTGACCAAAATGGATATTAGTTTTCTTACCGTTCGCAGGGATACCCAGCCAATCGTGCACAAACGTTCCGGTCAGGTAGCCCATCCCGGACACCCAATCTTCGTAAGCGTTGGCGCCACCCATCAAAATATCGGCGTTCCGACGAATGTCCGGGAACGAATGCAACAACGGCTCCCAGAACTGCGTAATCAAAGCGTCCGTGCCTCGTATCTGATTAATGGGTTGTGGACCGTTCCAGTTCACGTCGCGATGAAACGCCTTCTTGACGATACCTGCGATCTGCCCCGGTTCCGCATGGTTCATGCGCTGCCAGTAATCCCAGACGACCGCCTTATTTTTTTGATTTCTCGCTTTGTGATTCAACCTTGCCCTCCTTTAATCTGAATCGGATCAGAACTTTCGACCGCCGCCGGCAGCGACTCCCAAACTTGCCAAAGTTGCGCCCATCCCATCAACAGGCAGGTCCCACCAATTGATACCGCGCTTCCTGAGTTCGTGCTGCCGATGCATTCGATCGAATAAATCGACGTCCATCTGCAGGAAAATATCAATCATATCGATCGGTATCCAATTTTGGATCAGATAATTACCCTCACGTTTGTACCAGTCAAAGTCACGAATAGTAATGATCTTCTTTGTGGCTGGAATGCCTTGATACTCGCCATGTTGCACTGAGAATTTGTAATCCCAAACACCTACTGCAGAATACTGGCCCTCACCATGGTGACCCATATAGCGCCCACCAGGATCGACATCCAAACCGCGATCGCCGAACCCCATCAACCAAGGCCGCTGGTGCATATCCTGAAACTCCTCAATGGAATGACTTGTGCCGATGCCCGTTGGCCCCATCCAGTGAAAGTCTGGATGCCAGTAATTATGCTGCTCCATTGTGTTCATGTTTTCCAAGTCCCGACTGCGTACGTAACGCATCAGGCCATTACCCATCTCATCTACCAACTGCATGGTCTTGCGACCCTCGAGTTCGTCTTGCTCAGTCAACTGAACACCATCACCACCCTTCGGCTTCTGAATCTTGCCACCTTCACGACCTAATGCTGGCGGCAGCACCTGGAATCCAGCTTGTTTCATGACGGCCAGAATATCCAATATCACATAGCTCTCAGTTATTTTTTCGTTACGCATGACAAAGAATTGTCCAAAATGGATATTAGTTTTCTTACCAGTCGCAGGAATACCTAGCCAGTCGTGAACAAACGTTCCGGTGAGATAACCAGTGCCAGAAACCCAATCTTCTTTGTCCTTAGCTACGCCACCCATCAAGATATCGACAGTGCGCTTAATATCGGGAAACGAATGTAACAGTGGTTCCCAGAAGTCCGCTATGAGCGCATCGGCTCCGCGAATCTGGTTGATCGGCTGAGGGCCATTCCAGTTGACATTTCTATGGAAAGCTTTTTTTACGATCCCCTCTACCTGATTTGCCTCCGCATGATTCATACGCTGCCAGTAATCCCACACGACCGCTTTGTTCTTCTGATTTCTCGCCTTCCAATCCGCCATGTCAAAACCTCCACGTAAGTATAGTTAGTGTATTGCAGTAATATTGCGAGCTCCGAAAAACACGCCCACCCACTCCTTTCCTTTTTCTTTTTCCGTCATGATTTATGTATCTATTTTATATAATGTGTATGTAAGTGTTAATTCTTCAGTTGCCTCTATCTCTCTATTGGCGACAACATATCTAAAATCATCCTCGACAACCACCTCTAAGTTAGAATTATCAGAATGATTTATAAACCCCGCTAAAGGGGTTCTTATATAGTTATCTTGGAAGCGTGTATCGCGTATGTGAGCGATGCCTAAAACCTCTCCTGAAGCTATAAATCTCTCAGCAAACAAACCCAGACCGTCTATTTTTGAGCTCTTAATAGTCAAACCTTTGGGTAGCGGTCTATAAGTCTTTTCCATAATATATTATCTACTTAAATACGGTATAATCTCTTCACTTTGTACTTCGAATGCAAATGAAAGTCAAATGTTTTTTTCCTGCTATAATTATTTAAACTCCTTTAAAATCAGTATCTACAGGCTATTCTGTCATTCTATTTAATAGTGTATTTTTAACGGGCACCCTTTAAAATAGGTATTTTCCCGACATTTTGTGACTTCGCTATTAAAATTACCATTCTCAAAAGGTTTAAACGGGCTTTTTATGGCTATTCAGAAGATATTGGCAATCTATCTTATATTTCTTGGCGCCACTTTATTGACGGAACCAGGTAATACTACTGAAATCAAAACGCTTTTACCTATCGGCCATACTGAATTCATCGCAATTAAAGAAAACTCTCTGGCGAGACGCCTAACTGGACTCGTCAGTCAGGTCGGAAAATTAAGAATAGACGGGCTAATTCAATATACTCTTGTAATACAGCCTGAAAAGGGAATGCCATTAAACGGTTGGCCGGTGATCATTTTTAATCACGGCTTTCATCCTGAGCCATTTATGAATGGGCGACGCACAATGGACGGTGTCACAGACCGCCCAGGTGTCTATTATCGACAGAAACCTCAAGCACTTGGGCGCCATGGGTTTTTGGTGGCTGTCCCCGATTATCGCGGCCACAACGATTCATCAGGTGCAGAATTTACGCTGCAGGAAAGTTCACCTCTCTGGTATGCCCGCGACGTTCTGGGCATCATTAACGCCCTCGAGGGAATTGATAATGCCGACGTTGATCATTTATTTATGCTCGGCCATTCTATGGGAGCGCAGGTAATACTCCGTGTTGCAGCTACCCTTGGCGACAAACTTGAAGCGGCAAGTATTTGGTCTACCTATATACCTACTGGGCCTGGCTCCAACAATGAGAGGATGCAAGCTGCCATATCCAGGCAACTTCAGCTGATCCATAGTCCCCTAAACATTCATCATGCCAAAGGTCACCAGACAACGGCCTTTGCAGGCTCTACGATGATCGCTAATCAACTCGTACGACTTTGCAAACCCTACGAATTTTACTCATACGTGAGTGATAATCACCTATTTATCAATGATAATTTAAATTTGGCAATAACCGGGGATATTGCTTTTTCCCGGCACATCATGTTGACTAAAAATAAGATCTTAGAAGCGTCAAGGTTAAATTCAAAGCGAAAAATGCGATCTACTAAAGTTTGTGACGCAGCTAGAACAGACCACTTATGTTGCTTTTGCATTCGAAGTACAATATCATTGAGTGGAACCTACTTTGAAAAGCATCATATAAATATTTCCATGACCTTAATTTCTGACACTAACAGTCTTGATCCTTTTATTTTACGACGCAGTGAAATGGTGCCCTGCAGGACGGCATTTATAGATGCTCGAACACCAGGAAGCGATCAAAAAGAAAATTTTTGCCTCATTGGTGCGGGCGTAACAGAAAACCCAGATCAAGTAGTACATATTAATATGCCCCATGGATTTGATGTTGGGGCAGCCCGGCAGCCAAGAGGCTGTAAAAACTCTCATCATAGCCACGATACAGAAGAGGTGTTTATAGTCCATCAAGGGCAGTGGAAATTTACCTGGGGCGAAGACGGGAGTGATGGCGAGACCATTTTGAGTAGCGGCGATACCATATCTATTCCTACTCAGTTATTTCGCGGTTTTGAGAATGTTGGTGACGATAATGGCTTCCTGTTTAGTGTGTTAGGCCATCTCCCAAATGACACACCAGGAAGTGTCACGTGGGCACCTTATGTGTTTGCAGAAGCCAAGCAATATGGCTTAGTATTGCTGAAAAATGGGCAATTAATCGACACGCATTCTGGCCAAACTGTTCCATCTGATCAAGATTTATACAGCCCTGTTTCCGGCAAAGAACTTGAAGCTTTCAGTACACTAACACTGGAAGATATGAGTAAGAACATTAAACGAAATGCTGAGTACGCAAGTCATGAGACTGGCGGCTTGACCAATGAGCAGGGGGCACAAGAATATGCCGTTATTGGCTCCCAAAATAATAATGAACACATGCCCGCAGGTAAGATAAGTCGACCCCACAACTTTCAACTGCGTCGGTTAATGCTTGACTGTGGAGCAACTGTCGCCAAGCACAGTCGAGAGGAGCCCGAAGTTTTGTTTGTACATCGCGGCAGCCTTACAATCACCACTGACAAGGGCGCTTTCACCCTGGGTACTGGCGATTTATTCACCTGTCCAATTGGGTTATCAAGAAGTTTTATCAATGAGAGCAATGAACCAGTCGATATAATAATTGTTCGT
>JBLIML010000231.1:0-6199 GCA_047638675.1 Planctomycetota bacterium
ATGTCTGGCAAATGCGCGAAAAGCGCAGGCGGCCTGATCTTTGAAAAGCCCCGTACCACCGCTAACACGCTGACCTTTGCTTATTGCTGGTGCCTCATCATCCTGTGTGTATTCAAAATCAGATGAGTCAAATATTTCTTTGCTATAGGCAGGTAAACGTTCAGGCTCCAATTTGTCTGTGGCGTCTACATAAGCTTTGATTAAAGGACTGGGTCGAAGCGGCCTTTCCTTGTCGTGTTGCGGATAGCTAAGCACAACATCGGGCGAGGAGTGAAGCAAACCTTCCGTCACCTGCCGTGTATAGGCAAGTCGATTTTTTGCGCTCGCGTTTGTGACCTTGTGTTGAACTTGTAAGCTAAGGGAAATAAAAGGATTAGGCTCAGACGGCGCTGGCCAGGAATCTTCGTGCAAACCGAGGATCCACAAATGCTCAAAGTGCATACCCGCAGCCCCGGTATGGCCCATCACCTGCACTGGCACTTCTGCGGTTTCCGGCTGGAAACTAAAAGCTGCGGCAAGCTGTCGTAAATGCGTTAAAGCCGTGCGATAACCAGGATGAGGCACCACGACATCGAGTGAGACAAACTGCGTCAACAATTCCTGCCAGGCGGCCATTGTCTGATACTCCGCACTGCTCAAGGGTCGATTGCCTGGCCAGTTGAAAATTGTTAATAGTGCGGAAAACGAACTAGCCCAATCGTGAGCCGACTGCGAATTTGGCAAGTTTTGTTTTACGCTCTGCCACTCCTCCAGACAGCTGAGAAAGATGGGGCATTGCGACTCACCATTAATTTTCTTTTGTGCAATAAATAGCAACGTACTTAAGGAAACATACTGCTCACCATATTCACGCAGGTTCGCATCAAGAAGGGATCGTTTCATTTGCTCCTCGTGCCCGCCTTTAACAAAGGAGGAACGCAATAAGGCACCCAACGCTTTTATGGAGAACGGTTGCTCCACCAATTCCAGTATGGCAAAGGCGGTGGCGATGATCGGATAAGTATTCAAACCCTGGCCCAATGAAATACTATAAGGTTTACTCGAGGGATCTGAAGATTCCAGAATGCCGCCTGGCAATAACACATCATCAAACTGATCCCGAATCTGTGTTCGTAATTTTTGTAAATTCGGTACGACAATACCAATCGACTCACTCTGATGTGAGTGAAGCAGCTTTCTTATCCAGTTTGCGCATGCATTGATTTCATCGCGCACATCAACAAAACCCGTACCGACGACTTGTCGGTTTCGTTTCTGTAATACTACTTCTCTAACTTCAACTCCCGTTTTCGTTAGCGTATTAAGCAAAGCCCCTTGCTGCGGTGGAATATCGTCAAAACCGACGAGCGCTAGTTTTGCATCAGCTCGCCAGGACGTTGCTGATAAACGATCAATTAAAACATTCGCTAAACGGGCATCATCCAGCCAGTTTTCCTTTTCACATAAGTGCAGATAAGTATGAGCCCAACTCTGAAAAGCACGAAGCTCGTGAGTAATAAAAATATCGCTGGGAAACAGCGGTATTTGCCATTGATGTGATAAATCCCAGGCCTGTACTGCCCGCCTGGCGACGCCTGGGGCATGTAAGAGATACTCAGAGAAATCTGAGTCCTCTACTATTTTTAGCCAGACACTCTGTTGCTGCCAGGCATTCAATCGTAAGGGTATATTATCGCTATTGGCAGAGTAATCGTCCCAAAAACGACTTAGCCATGCCTGCCAGGGCAATATATCAGCACTTTCCCACGCACTTTTACCCGACGCTATCTGCAATCCAGCATAGCGATTTTTTAAGTGTGTACTCAATCGTACTGTAGGCGTAAGCAGGCTAAAGCCTTGTTCCAGTAAACTCAAGATTTCCTTATTCATTACAATGTCATCGTCAATTAACTGCTTTTGTGTGCGTTGGCTGTCAGGATTGAAACTGGCCTTGATACCTCTGTGTATGGTAGCCTCTGTTGTAGCATAAATTAATAATAATCATCAGATATTCCAGAATATTCATGCAAAGCCAGCAAAAATCTGCGGCGGCGGAAACCCAGGTTACCTGCCTGGTGATTGAGCCCAGCCGGACTGTTACACGCTTAAGTGACGATGTACGTACGGGTCTACTCGAAGTACCGCGCTCACTCCCACCCAAGTATTTCTATGATGAACGCGGTTCACTGCTGTTCGATCAGATTTGTACCACACCTGAATATTACCCCACCCGCACAGAAGATGAATTGCTGAAACAATATGCTGACAGCATCATCAGTGAGACATTGCCCGGACATATTATCGAATTAGGCAGCGGCACTTCAAAAAAGACCCGTCGCCTGTTTGATGCTTGCGAGAGACTGTCCCATCACTGTAGCTATGCGCCTTTTGATGTATGCGAACCTATACTTGAATTGGCTACAAACGAGCTGCTTTCGTCATATGACTGGCTGGATGTTACCCCGATGCTGGGAGATTACCACGCGGGAATGGCCAATCTGCCCACCCATACTGGTACTAATTTGTTTGTATTTCTGGGAAGCACGATTGGTAATCTGGAACCCGATGAGGCTGATTTATTTATCCAGGATTTGCGAAATTGCATGTCCTCTGGTGATTATTTTTTAATCGGTGCGGATCGCGTTAAAGATATAGAAGTTCTAAATGCAGCTTATAATGATTCGGCAGGTATTACAGCCAAATTTAACCTGAATTTACTACGTGTGCTCAACAGGGAGATCGGTGGTAATTTTGATTTGAGCAAGTTTCGACACCAGGCGCATTTTAATGCCTCGTTAGGACGAATTGAGATGCATCTGATTTCACTGGAAAATCAGGAAATCAAACTTGAAGACCTGGACACCTCATTTAAACTTGAACGCGACGAAAGCATACTCACCGAAATCAGTCACAAGTTTCAATTTGAAGAAATTGAATCCCTTTTATTCAAAAGGGATTTTGAGCTTGTTCGTCACTATCAAGCAGATAATCAATACTTCTCGCTGTTATTAATGCGCGCAATATAAAATTTATGTCCGGGCAAGATAGTTTTGCTTTCGGAACAGTACGTTAGTTACACGCACTATTTGAGCATGGTCAATTTTTGTCGTTCAGCCAGTGATGGCTTATCAATATAGGGGTTACGATTGCCCTGCAAACGTTCAATTCTATCGTTACGTATTTTTTCCTGTTTACTCGGTGGATCAATCTTGTTCCACACTTTGAACAGCACCAGAGAATTATTATCCACTGGAATATTATAACGTGAATGCATATAGAGCATGGCTCTGGCAATATTGCCGCGGGCTATCTGCCGCGGTTCAACAATACCAGTCTTCCATTCAAGATCACAATCATCGAAACGCCATTCCTCGCCATTGACCAGACCAAAACGAAAATCAGTTCTGTGCGTGATCACGGTTTGCCATGCGGGGTACATATTGTGCAAATCGGCTTCCATTCGAATGAACTCTGCATTTTTCGATTCCCGGCATTGCATGCGGCTTTGACAGCCTTTGTGTTTTGCCATCTGCACCGTTGGATATATGTGCTCGATATCTATATTTTGGCCATTCGCCGTCTTTCCATCAGGCGCAAATTTGTAGCCACAATACAAAGACCAGCCACCGCCCGGATACAGCTGCTTCCAAAATGTAGTGGAGGCGATCTGATCATATTCCTCCATAGCCTCGGCCTGAATACGGGTAGAAATTAAAATGTATAAAAGTAATAGACAGCTCAGCTTGTCTGCATTTCTAAAAAGCTTTTTCATTTATTGAACGTTGGAGTTAGCTAAGCGTTGAAACAGGAAAATCACTCATTTATTCAACGTCTTTGCCGGTAAGTACTTCGCGAAAAAAGGAAGGCGCATTGGCATTGCGCTGCATTTCCCCGGATTTTAGTCGTCTGATGTAGTCCTTGTAGACGGCCATAGCCTTATAACCAAAGAATAGCGTGATGGGCACATTGACCCATAACATCAAGCCGTTACCCAGACCGGAAAAATTATCGAGATCCTGTGGGGTTTCGATAAAGCCCATGGTCGCCACTACCACCAGCAAACACAGGATATAACGATAGATTGGTACATAACGTTCGTTAGACATATAGATGATGCCCTGCTCTCCATAATAACTCCACGAGATCATGGTGGAGATAGCAAATAACCAGGAGGCCAACGTCACCAGCCATTTGCCCAGACCCGGCAATGCACTATCAAATGCCTTGGCCGTCAAGGTGGCACCGGGATAGGTTGCGTAGAGACCCTTGTCCTCTAATCTCGGTTCAGTGCTCATGACGATTTGTGAATATTCGATTTGCATGGTGCCATCTTCATGCTCAAGCAATTTACCATCCAGTCTGTGTAAGCGATTTCCAGTATTCGGATTTTCCTCACCGTTTAATATGACGAATATCTTGTCCCCATCCCGCCAGGCAGATGCATCATTCTTCGCTGGAGCCGATGTTGATTCGAGACTCCAGAGCCCCGCACCGACTTCAACTACCGCTGGCGCGTTATCAAACTCCGCCTCTCCACTTCGTTCCCAAAGACCGGAGGAAAGAATCACCATCGCGGTGAAAGTACAAACTACAATCGTGTCGATAAAAGGTTCCAGCCCACCTACCACGCCTTCTCGTACGGGTTCGTCTGTCTTCGCCGCCGAATGTGCGATGGGTGAAGAGCCCGCCCCCGATTCAGAGGAAAATAATGCACGACGCATACCTATCATGATGGCATAGCCCACCGTACCGCCAATGAAAGCACCGCTCGCTTCCTGAGGATTGAAGGCGGAGACAACGATAAGTTTGAACAGTCCTGGAATACTTTCCCAGTTCAATAATAGTACGTAGCTGCCACCCAACAAATATAACACCACCATCAGCGGCACTAGTCGGCCAGCCACTGCACCGATGCGCTTGATTCCGCCGATGATAACCATCCCAACTAATATCGCCAGAACGATACCCGTCAACCAACTGGGCACGTTAAAGTACTCCTGGGTAATGTCGCCGACATTCCAGGCCTGAAACATCACGCCACCGGTAATCGTATAGGCAAGGAGGGTGACACAAAAAATCCATCCAATGATCTTCCCCGGGACGACCCATTTTGGGCCAAGTTCTGCCATTCCTTTGGAAACCACCCACATCGGTCCGCCATGAGGATTGCCTGGATCGTCAGTATTACGATAGAGCATCGACAGCGTGACTTCGGTAAGTTTGATGGACATACCAAGTAAGCCCACCAACCACATCCAGAAGACGGCACCCGGTCCTCCCAGCGCGACAGCAAGCGCCACACCACCGATATTACCCAGGCCCACCGTCGCAGAAAGTGCGGCTGACAGTGCCTGAAAATGATTAATGGCGCCGGGGTCAGACTTGTCATCATACAAGCCACGTAACACGGCGGTGCCATGGGTGATTGCCCGAAACTGGCTAAAACCAGACCAGATGGTGAAAAGAACACCCGTTCCAAGCAGCGTAAATAAAAATGCATCCTGAAACAAAAACGCGGTAATACTGCCAATGACTGCATTAAATTGATCTAGAAAACTCATCTTCTACCCCATTCAATTCAAGTGATTTATATTACGAATCAGTAATATACCACAAGAAATCAAGCCACGGCTCAGCAATTCAGTCACCTGAATATCCGATCCCCCGTGGTTCTCTATGAGAATCGCTATTTTGGTTTGCCCCTGTGTCCTATGCATTATCGAACCCTTCTGAGCATAAACTCCAGGCCCTGGAAACAAGGGTGTCTGTACTGAAGAATTCTACCAGTCAAGGACGGTTGGGACTTGCGTCCGATTTGTTTCGTGCCGGTAACGAGAGCTGGCTTCATACACCTGTTTGCGAATGCGATTTAACTGGCCGATAGGCCGATGAACGGTCAAGGCGTTCCAGGGGGAAAAAGACAAATTTTCGCAAAACTGTTGTTGCTCTTCGGATTCGAATTCCTGAGATGGAATTTTTATGGTGGCAATACTTATATGGGTCTTCCCCTGATCGAGTGGGTAGTTTAGTCTGGGGAGGATGAGAGATAAAGATTTATACAAACAGATATTAGGAATTGTTCCACCTTGGGAGGTAAAAGAGGTTGAACTGAATATACGCGCGGGCGAGGTAAAGGTGCATGTTGCGCCGCTCTCTGGAACAAAGCAGATATGCCCTCACTGTGGGGTAGCCTGTCCAGGTTATGACAAGCGCCAGCGAA
>JBLIML010000232.1:0-6166 GCA_047638675.1 Planctomycetota bacterium
GCTCGCACAATATGCTGAGCTCAAGGACATTATCGCGATGCTGGGGATGGAGCAACTATCGCCGGAAGACCGTAAGGTAGTTGGTCGCGCGCGACGACTGGAGCGTTTTCTTACCCAGCCGTTTTTAACCACCGAGCAATTCACCGGTTTGCAGGGCAAACTGGTCAGTCTCGCAGATGCACTCAATGGTTGTGAACGCATCTTGCACGACGAATTTGAAGATTATCCGGAGAGTGCGCTATACATGATTGGTTCAATTGACGAGGCAAAGGAAAAAAATAAGCGCACATCGAAAACTCAAACGCCAGTGAAGCATGCAACCAGCGCGAATGAATCTTAAAATTCTTTTGCCATTTAAAGTTTTTGCCGACAGGGGTGATGTGGTGAGCATTATTGCAATGACGCACGAAGGTTCGTTTGGACTGCTGCCTCATCGGCTTGACTGTGTGGCTCCACTCTCAGCAGGGATACTGGTTTACGAAACTGAAGCGGAGGGCGAAATAGTTGTTGCGGTTGATGAAGGTATTCTGGTCAAAACTGGTGCCGATGTACGTGTCTCGGTTCGTAACGCGATTGGCGGTATGAGTTTGGATAAATTACGCGAAGCGGTAGAGGAAGAATTTTTAAACCTGGACGAGCAGGAGCAAAAGGTACGTCTGGTGTTGGTAAAATTGGAGAGCGGGTTTATTCATCGCTTTGCAGAGTTTCATCATGAGTAAAAAATCAGAAACAAAGCCGAGTCCAGGCGAGACAGAATTCAGCCGACAGGTAGGTGATATGGCGACAAGAAAAGTCGAGGCTCAACGTTATGTTACTAAAACGGTCTGGTCGGGTTTGGGCATGATGGGCCTTATTGGCTGGTCAGTAGCGATGCCGACACTACTTGGTGCGGCACTGGGGCTTTGGCTGGATAAGCATTATGCGGGAACCCATTCCTGGGCACTAGCCCTCCTTGCGCTTGGTTTGATACTTGGTTGTCTAAATGCCTGGCATTGGGTTGCTAAAGAAGACAGGGAAATTCACCAGCATGAAGAAGAAAATAATAATGAATGACTATATGCATCTGCTATTTGCTTTGGTAGCGGGTGTTTTGCTGGGGATGTTTTTTTTCGCGGGGCTCTGGTGGACAGTACGCAAGCTTGATCACACTGAACATATTGCGCTTTTGTTCCTGGCTAGCCTGTTATTTCGAAGTAGTATTGTTTTACTCGGTTTCTATTTTATCCTCGGCGATAATTGGAAGCACTTACTTGCGGGCTTATGCGGATTTATCATCGCACGCAAGCTTTTATTCATGCTAGTAAAATCCGAAGCGCAACAGTCTGGCTTAATATCACAAAAGGCTGATCATGCACCTTAGCCCTGATGAAATCATTTTCTGGCAATATGGTTTGTTTACACTGAACGCCACAATTGTCTACACCTGGGGATTGATGATCGTTTTGGTGCTTGGGTCAAAACTTATCACCAGAAAACTGTCCAGCGATCTGCAACGTTCGCGCTGGCAGAATTTACTGGAAATCATTGTCACCGGCATTAATCAGCAAATCAGCGAGGTTGGCCTGCAGGACTCGGAAAAATATCTCAGCTTTCTTGGAACTTTGTTCCTCTTCGTTGCTATGGCAACAATCTTCACTATTGTTCCCGGTTATGAGCCACCTACGGGTTCACTTTCAACTACAACCGCGTTGGCGATCTGTGTTTTTATCGCGGTGCCTCTATATGGTATAGAGAAATCAGGATTTGCAAAATATCTTGGCGCCTATTTGAAACCGACGGCTATTATGCTGCCTTTCAATATTATCAGCGAATTCTCACGCACCCTGGCGCTGGCAATCCGTTTGTTCGGAAATATGATGAGCGGCACCCTGATACTTGCCATTTTGTTGACCATCACGCCTTTCGTCTTTCCAATTATAATGAGTGCACTCGGACTGCTGACCGGCATGGTACAAGCCTACATCTTTAGTATCCTGGCCACGGTATACATTGCCGCTGCCACGCGGGTGCGTTCGCCGGAATCTCAGACATGAAAACAATCAAACTAACCAAAAGAGGATAAATCATGGATAGCATGACTATAATCGCGATAACGTCAATCTTTACCGCCGGCATTACCATCTGTATCGGGGTCATCGGGCCATCCTTAGGTGAAGGCAAGGCGGTGGCGGTCGCGTTGACTGCGTTAGCCCAACAACCGGATGCCTCTGTCACCATCACCCGGACCTTATTCGTCGGTCTGGCGATGATCGAATCTACCGCCATCTACTGTTTTGTTGTGTCGATGATACTCATTTTTGCGAACCCGTTCTGGAATCATGTTCTCGCCCAGCTTGCGACGAAATAAATTATGTTGATCGATTGGTTCACGGTGGTGGCGCAAGTCATCAACTTCCTGATTTTGGTGTGGTTGTTGAAGAGATTCCTGTATCAGCCCATCCTCAACGCGATTGACGCCCGGGAAAAACATATTGCCCTGGCACTCGCGGATGCCGATGTAAAAAAGACCGAGGCTCTTAAAGAGCGCGACGACTATCATTCCAGAAATGTTGAATTCGACAGCCAATATGACGCAGGTATGAAGAAGATGAAAGCTGAAGTAAAAGCTGAACGACTACATTTGCTTGATACCGCTCGGCAGGAGTCCACTGACCTGCGCAGCAAACGACAGGAAGCCCTGCAAAATGAACATCATAACCTGCGCGAAGCCCTCACTCATCTCGCACGCGAAGAAGTGTTTGCAATCACACGCCAGACACTTACCGCTCTCGCTGGGATAACTTTGGAAGCACGTATGATTGATGTTTTCATAGACCGTCTGCGAGAATTGGATTCTGAGCAGGTAACGGAATTGAGATCTGCTTTTAACGTATCGACCAGGCCTGTTCTCGTTCGCACAACTTTCGTCATGTCACCGGAACAGCGCGCTGCAATTCAAGCGGCCGTCAAAGAAACTCTCAATGAAGATAAACAATTTCAGTTCGAGACCACGCCCAATCAGGTTAGCGGTATTGAGATCAGTGCAAACGGGAAAAAAGTAGCCTGGAGTATCACAGATTATCTCGCGTCATTGGGAAACAGTGTTGACTGCCTGTTGAAACCTGAATCCGCATCCATTAATAAAATGAAATCTGAACAAGGAACTGATGGAAACGGAGCCTGAAAGCCTGCAGGTCATCTTCGATGGTGCCTTCTCGGCAATGCTTAAGGCGAGACAATCCTTTGCGCCAGCACTGGCACCTAGAGAGGTGGGCATGGTTACCAGCATTGCCACCGGCATTGCAAAAGTCTCTGGCCTCCCCGACGTCGGATTCGAGGAAGTATTGAAATTTCCCGGTGGAATATACGGCATTGCTTTCAATGTCGATGAAGAGGACATCAGTGTCGTGCTACTGGACGATTACTGGAATTTGCGTACAGGTGATGAAGTCGAGCGCCAGGGTCATGTTGTGGATGTGCCGGTGGGAAACGGCTTAATCGGACGAATTATTGATCCTCTGGGGCGTCCTTTGGACGATAATGGTCCAGTGGTTTCGAGCGAGCGCTTAGCTGTTGAGCGCCCCGCAACGCCTATCATGGATCGTGCCGCTGTTTGCATACCCTTGCAGACGGGTATTAAGGTCGTCGACGCATTGATCCCGGTTGGGCGTGGTCAGCGTGAGTTGATTCTTGGTGACCGGCAGACAGGAAAGACGGCGATAGCCATTGATACGATACTCAATCAAGGTGATCAGAATGTGTTATGTGTTTACTGCGCCATTGGTCAGCGTGCGTCCGGTGTGGCCAAAGTGATCGCTACTTTACGGGACAAAGGAGCGATGGACTATACCGTCGTGGTTGTCACCGAAGGCAACGATCCGCCCGGACTGGCTTACATCGCCCCCTATGCAGCAACCAGTATTGCAGAGTATTTTATGGAACAAGGTCGTGACGTACTGGTTGTTTACGATGACCTTACCCATCATGCACGCGCCTATCGTGAATTGTCTTTATTACTGCGTCGCCCACCCGGTCGCGAAGCATTTCCCGGTGACATCTTTTACATACACTCGCGACTTCTGGAACGTGCGACACACTTGCGTCCGGAACTCGGGGGAGGCTCGCTGACGGCGTTGCCAATAATTGAAACAGAAGCCGAGGATTTATCTGCCTATATTCCAACCAACCTTATTTCTATCACAGATGGGCAAATTTATCTGTCACCCTCGCTATTTGATTTAGGTGTGTTGCCCGCTGTCGACGTGGGTAAATCTGTGTCACGTGTCGGAGGTAAGGCACAGCGTGCGGCCTACCGTGCGGTGGCAGGTGATCTTAAACTTGCCTACGCGCAATTCGAAGAGTTGGAGACGTTTGCTCGCTTTGGTGCCCGCCTTGATGAGAACACACGTAAGATTATTGATCACGGGCGGCGCATCCGTGCCTGTCTCATGCAGTCAGAATTTTCACCTGTCTCGATGGTAGCGCAAATCGCGGTGCTATTGGCGCTGACGGAGAATCTCTTTGACGACCTGGCACTTGAACAGATGAATGATGCTGAACTCGCAGTGCGCGTGGCTACGGAGGAAGCTCCGACCGAGTTGTGTGAGCGATTAGATTCGACTCAAAAACTGAGCGACGATGATCGGGCAGCGATAATTCAGATCGCCGCCGAGGCCCTTGTGCGTTTCCATGTTGCGCTGGAAAGTGTGGAAAAATCATGAGTAACAGCATCGCCAGTCTGCGTCATAAGATCCATGGCGCCGGAGACCTTAAGTCGGTGGTGCGCACCATGAAGGCCATAGCGGCGTCAAGCATTGGTCAATATGAGAATGCGGTGCACTCTCTTGACGAATATTACCGCACGGTCCAACTGGGATTGTGCGCGTGTTTACGACAGAACCCATCATCATCTGCTTACGCGCCTCAGACTGGACAGAAAAAAACGGGCAGGATTGGCGCTATTATATTTGGTTCAGACCAGGGCCTGGTGGGCCAATTCAATGATGTGGTGGTGGAGTTTGCTGTCAAATCACTGGAAAAGTTGTCGGGTGAAAAAGCGCTGTGGGCAGTCGGCGAGCGCATTCACTCAAGCCTGACAGAAATGGACCTTTCTGTGATGGGTAACTTTATTTTGCCGAATTCCATGAACGCAATTACACCGCTGGTTGGAAGAATACTCAGCGAAATAGACTTGCAATACAATTCAGGAAGTATCACTGAGGTTTATCTTTTTTATAATCGTCCTCAGTCCGGATCGATTTATACGTCTGTGGTGGATAAGCTTCTGCCTCTGGATGAGACATGGCGCAGGGCGCTGGCTACAAGTCGCTGGCCGACACCAAATCTGCCTGAGGTCATCAATGATGAAGAACTAACATTGCGAGCGCTGGTTCGCGAATATCTTTTTGTCACTATTTTCAGGGCATGTGCGGAATCGCTGGCTAGCGAAAATGCCAGCCGCCTGGCCGCAATGCAAAGGGCCGAAAAAAATATTGAAGAATTGCAGGAGGATCTGAACAGGACATATCACCGATTACGTCAAAGTGATATCGATGAAGAATTGTTCGATGTCGTTTCAGGCTTCGAGGCGCTGAGAGTTTCCGGATGACCATCAACAACATCAGGGCATGACAAATTTGTAGTCTTTCGGGTGCACTGTCAGCACCGGGCAGGGTGCCTTACGCACAACATTTTCCGCAACACTACCGATGAGAAAATGCTCCAGGCCCGAATATCCGTGTGTACCCATGACTATCAAATCAATCACATTATCTTTCGCATAGCGAATAATCTCGACAAAGGGCGTGCCTTCAACCACATTACGCGTAATATCTCCGCGAAAGTTTATTATCTTGTCCGGGATCTCGCCTATTTTTTCATTGGCAATTTGGAGTTGCTTTTGATTGAAATCCATCGGCACAACCCCCCCGAGTGGCCCCACAATTACATTAATATCCTGTACGACATTCAAAACGTGCAAATTCGCGGAGAACTGCGTTGCCAAAGAACAGGCATATTTCAATGCTTCACTTGAATTATCTCCGAAATCTGTTGGATGCAGGATATGTTGAATATTGATCATAACTTCCTCCTCTCGTGTTCAGGACATTGTCATTAATGTAATAAAAAAGCGACTTGATATAGATCAGTAAATTATCAAATTTCTTAATCAGGAACCTTAATTACT
>JBLIML010000233.1:0-6064 GCA_047638675.1 Planctomycetota bacterium
TATACAACACTTCGATCGGCATTGTTTGGGCTTATATGTTCCTCATCGGACTGGAGGCCGCAATCGCCGAGCAGACCGTTGCAAATGTTCTCACTGTGTCGCAATTCCTCGGAATAGCCGGTGCTTTTCTTGTCGTCCTTCTGCAATTACGAATCGGTCGGATCATTCCGCTTATTGTCAGCATTGTGGGTACTGCTATTGGTATTTATATACTGGTAGGCAAGATCGCATTTATTCATTACACACTGGGGGTGTGTATATTTAATTTCCTGTGGAATGTAAGCATGCCCTACCTCCTGGCAACATTGGCTGATTTCGACCAAACAGGAAAAGTCGTGATTTACGGGATCTCCATGCAAACCATCGGCTATGCAATAGGACCTTTCATTGCGGCAACCATTCTTGGACAAAGCAACTACAACAATGTCTACCTTGCGGCGACGATACTATTTATTGCGAGCGCCATACTGTTGATACCCGGCCTGCTTGCACAGAAGAAGCATCTAGAAACCTGATGTTTGCGCAAACATGGTCAATTTTATGTTATTTTATTACAAGCTATAGTGCCCACCGAAGTTACAACCAGATTTCAATCAGGAGACCAACCATGAAATTAGTTACCAAACTCTGCTTACTGATCGTCGGTTTAAGCATGGCCGCACCCGGCTTTGCTGAAAACGACCCCTTAAAAAATGCGATCAAAGCGCGCCAGGGAGAAATGCAACTGCGCGCATTTAACGCCGGACCGTTGTTTGCGATGTCCAAAGGAAAAATGCCCTATGATGCAGAACTCGCCACGAAGCTTGCTGGCAACCTGAAACTAATGCTCGATCTCGATAATGGCCGCGCCTGGCCCGAAGGTTCAGACAATGTAGCCTATCCAGACGATACCACCGCACTGCCTAAAATCTGGACAACCTATCCCGAAATTGCTGAATACGGCAAAAAATACGCCTCGGCAGTGAATGATCTTTCTGGTGTAGCGGGCAATGACCTTGATGCGCTCAAATCGAAGCTCGGCGCGCTCGGTGATTCCTGCAAGGGCTGTCACGACGATTTCCGTAAGGAGCAGTAAGGGAGGAGACCTATTTGCAAGGATTGCAACGCTAGATATCCGGGATCGGCTGATTCGCCTGTGGCATTTCATTCTCGTTAACGAGCCAGATGATCTGCAGTACATGATGCAAGCATGATCTCGCGACTGCATGTACTTGCTGCCGCGGGCCTGCTCATTGCGGCCTTGCCATCTTCTGTTATCGCCCAAGCGCCGGCCGACGAGACTTTGCTGGCGCGTGGCGAATACGTGTTCAAGATCAGTGGTTGCAGCCATTGTCATACCACGAAAAATGGCGAGCATTTGGCCGGCGGGCGGGCGTTGGTCACCCCTTTCGGGACCTTCTATTCGCCCAACATAACTTCGCACAAAACCGCGGGTATCGGCAACTGGAGTGCTGACGATTTCCAGCGTGCATTACACCAGGGGCTATCCCCAGAGGGCGACGACTACTATCCGGCGTTTCCTTACACCTCCTATACAGGCATTCGCACTGATGACCTGCGCGCCTTGCATGCGTACATACTATCGCTACCCGCCTCGGCGCAAGCTAACCGCGAGCACGAACTGGTGTGGTTTCTGCGTTGGCGGCTTGCAGCGTGGGCCTGGAAATGGTTGTTCTTTAGCGCCGCTGAATTCCAGCCTCATCCCACACAGAGCGCGCAATGGAACCGCGGTGCTTACCTTGCCGAAGCCATGGGACATTGCCAGGAATGCCACACGCCACGTGACCGCTTCGGCGCACTGCGTACAGACCTTGCATACGCTGGCAACGCACATGGACCGGAAGACGAACTCGTGCCTAATATCACGTCTGACAAGACTACCGGCATCGGCGACTGGAGCCGTTCTGCGCTACAGGAGTTTTTGAAATTCGGCGAACTTCCGGACGGTGAATACGCCGCCGGATCCATGGATCCCGTGATCGAAGGCATACGCTACTTGACACCCGAGGATCGCGACGCGCTGACTGACTACCTCCGCGCCTTACCACCGATTGAGAATCGCATCAGCAACTGATGTCACTATCGACGGCGAAGCACTCGGTACCGGGAGATCAGAACGACCGGGGTAGACCCAATCCTTCTGCAATCATATTGCGCGCCATTTCATTGCTGACAGGTCCAATTTGCATCAGGCGGGCATCGCGCCAATAACGTTGCATGTCCGTTTCAGCGGAATACCCCATCCCCCCGAGAATTGAAATACCCTTGTCAGCCGCCTTGCAAACATATTCGGAAGCAATAGTTTTCGTCATGGCCGCTTCCATTGCGCAGGGAAGACCCTGTGATTGAAGCCAGGCCGTGTTATATAACATCAATTCAGCCTGCTTACGCCACATGGCGATATCTGCAACATAATGTTGCAGGGCCTGAAATTCACCAATGGTTTTGCCGAAGGCTTTGCGCTGCTTCATATAGTCCAGGGCATCTTCGAGGACACCATCCATCATTCCGACACAACTGGCCGCATTCATGATGCGTTCATTGTTTAGTGTGTTGGTTGCCTGTTTCCAGATTTTCCCTTCCTGACCCAATAGCAAATCATCAGGGACAAACACATTGTCGAAAACCACACTGCACGAACACAGTGCGCGCATACCCAATTTTGGCAGCGGCGTAACGCTGACGCCTTCACTTTCCCTTGGTATGAAAAAGATTGAAACACCGTCACTCTTTTTCTTCACCTCTTTGTTACTACGAGCAATCACCAATAAATAATCAGCGGTATTGGCAGTGGTGCTCCAGACTTTCTCGCCATTGATTATCCAGCCACCCTCAGTCTTTGTCGCACTGGTGCGCATCGCACCTAATAAATCGGTACCCCCTGCCGGTTCGGTAAAGGCCATGGCCGTGCGTAATTCACCGGCCGCCATTTTAGGTAAAAAACGCTGCTTTTGTTCTTCCGTACCGTAGTAACCGATGGATTTACTGCCAGAGAAAGAAGTGACTCCCCATATCCAGCAAAGCCCCGCGACGTTACGCGAAAATTCGCGCATAAAGATGGCTTGTATAATTATGTCACCACCCATGCCGCCGTATTCTTCATCTATTCCAATGCCATTGAAACCGGCCTCGGTTAATTTGTCCCACAATTCCTGAGGGTAGACATGTTCCTGTCGTTCAAGCTCGCGGCACCAGTCTTTGGGACACTCTTTATTGACCCATTTACGAACGGATTCCTGGAACATCAAATATTCTTCGTCTAGTTCAAAATTCATAGTAGTAATAAATAGCCCAATAGAAATAATAACTGTTGTGAAGCTTTCGCGCGTAGATCGCGCATGCACGTAACATGTCTTCACGACGCTGAGAATTTAGTACATCAATCTTCTTTTTTACGCATTGCCACTTTCATCGATTCCGTATCATGACCAGGTCCGGCCTACCCCGTTGTGAGGGCGTTGTAGATCTGGACGAGTTGAACTAGATGAATTCCTCTGCAGAACTCGCATCGATATTGATGTCTTGCATTGTAACCACTTTCAGGACTTTTCATCTATAGCTGTTCGAGCGGCGTGACCCTGAGTCTGGCATAATGCCCTGAAGCTTGTGACTTTTCAGATGCTTTTGCCCAAGAGCTGAACGCGTTTTTGCCGCAGGGCGTCCGAGGCAGCCAGAGAGCCAAGGTTGCATGATGATGAAAAAAGGTAAGGCAATTGACTAAACTTATTGAGGAATCGAATATGCTGAATCGCGTAGATCCGGAATTGCTGCCGCCTCTGCAGGACTTCATGGAATTTGTCGGTGGTGCCCTGAGCTTGCGTGACATTCCCGCGGCGCGCACCCAGGTGGCGGCCATGTTTGAAGCACAAAGCGCGCTTGCGCCGGAGATTACAGGCGTCAGCACCAGCGATCATCAGGTGTCCGGTATCGACGGCGCCCCGGATTTGTTGCTGCGTGTGTATGCACCAGTGGATGCGGCAAATACATTGCCGGGGCTGTTATGGATCCACGGCGGTGGTTATGTGATGGGTAGCGTGGCTCAGGATGATTATCAATGCCGCACACTGGTGAAGAACTCTGGCTGCGTAGTGGCTTCCGTCGAGTATCGGTTGGCGCCAGAAACACCTTATCCCGGGTCTTTGAACGATTGCTATGCCGGGCTGTTGTGGTTTGCAGAACACTCAGAACAATTCGCCGTTGATCGAGACCGCATAGCCATCGGTGGCATCAGTGCTGGCGGAGGCCTGGCAGCGTGCCTTGGACTTAAGGCCCGTGATCGCGGAGAAGTGCAGGTAGCTTATCAGTTACTCCTTTGCCCGATGCTTGATGATACCAACCTGAGGCAGGCAAGTGCGACTTTGCCCGATACGCTGCTATGGACTCGCGAGAACAACTTGATTGGCTGGCGCTCTCTACTCGGACATGAGCCTGGAGGAAAGGACGTACCGATGTACGCTGCCGCAAGCCGCGCGTCAGATTTGTCTGGCCTGCCGCCAACCTTCATCGGTGTGGGCGATATAGATCTCTTTGCCGAGGAGAACATCGACTACGCACTTAGGCTAATTGCGTCAGATGTCGCTACAGAACTCCATGTTTATCCAGGCGGCTACCACGCATTTGAGGGATTTGCCCCGATGTCAGCGCTCGCTCAGCAGTATAATAGAGATCGAGATGCTGCTCTGTGTCGGGCCCTGAGACGCGAAGCTCTGGTATAGGCAGCAAACCGCTGTGGAATTTTGTGAGCTGTACTCTTGCGATTTCTCGGATTGCAATCGCAGTCACTAAAGTTACCGTTCTCTTATTTTGAGTAAGCAGGCTAATACTGCTCCAAGCAGTGACTGTATCCATCCGAATTACAAAAATTTCACAAAAAGAACAATCTATTTACTAGCAAGTGGTCATTATACTGGGAAATTAAGTAGACAAAAATGGAACGATGGATACTCGAGCGGAGAAACTGGAAGCAACAAAGCCATAGATCACAATCAACGATGAATATTTATGATTGTTAAATACTGATAGTGAAACCTGTTTCGGATTAATTAAATCAATAACTTACAATTTCATTTTTTACCTTGTGATATTTTTCAGGTCTTCTAAAATACAAGTGTATGATTTTTAAGCAATGCCCTGGTAGCTCAGTGGATAGAGCGACCGCCTCCTAAGCGGTAGGCCGCAGGTTCGACTCCTGCTCAGGGCACCAATTTTTTCAACGACTTATGAAATTCATCAAGCTAAGAATTTATTAATAACACCCTACTGTTGTGGCTTGTGTTGTGGGTTAGCATTTAAGTTTTTTATACAGATATATTTTCTGATTCAGAATTTTTCAGCTTGTATCTTTCCTGCTTATAAGTTGAACGCGAATATGTGATTTCAAGTGACAGAGTGTGCGTGGTTCGCATATTGTGCGTTAACAACAATAACTATTTTTCTGAATAACTATTAGTAAAATATGATGATCTGGATGGAACTCTGCCTTCGGGAGGCAGAGGTCGCAAGTTCAAATCCTGTCACCCCGACCAATTTAATCAAAGAGTTATAGAATATTTTCGTTAGTTGCAGTCACTTAATATTATTTTATAAGTCCACCGTAAGTCCGAGCGTTCTGATTTCGTGGTATGTCGAGAATGTAAGTCGTCTTAGTTACTCATTCTTGAATTACTTGATCGAGTTGTGACTGTCTATCCGTCGGCGTGATGTGTCAGGAAGGACACACTGTCTTATAGACGATTTCAAAGTAACGATAACTAAAATAAACTGTTTTAATGTCGTCCTAATGTTTTCCAACTCTGCACAATTAGAATCAAAATATGAATGAAAAGTTACTCCTATCTACATTTATCTCTATACATTATATGTAAGGCATATTTCGACACCTTAAAGCAACTGAATTCGGAGTCGAGAGAGGGGTTCGCATTGATCTTGTAACCATCTGATTCAACCTGTATCAAGCTTTTATTTGCCACAGGTGACCATAGGGTGGAAGAAGTTCTACATATGCGTTGGAGTGAAATAGATTTGTCTCGAAAACTTTGGGAGTTATCTGCAGCTCGTACAAAGA
>JBLIML010000234.1:0-6051 GCA_047638675.1 Planctomycetota bacterium
GCGGCCAACAGGATATCGCGAATGGGTGTATGTGGGAACTCCTGTCACGCCAAATGACATGAACAATGGAAAAGCAGCTTTTCCAGAGCATCACAATGTTTACATTGATCCTGTCAGTTGGGCGCAGTGGAAAAAAACAGGAACGTTCCGAGACGGCACCATATTAGTCAAGGAACTGGTCAGTGTTGGATCAAAAGCGGCTGTCAGCGGACAGGGCTATTTTCAGGGTGAATTCATTGGTCTTGAAGCCACCATCAAAAGTAAGGCTGAATTCCCCGATGAACCTGGAAACTGGGCCTACTTTAGTTTTTCCGGTGCGAAACACAAAACCTTGACAGAAACCGCCACCGCTTTTCCGCAGGCCGCGTGCAACGCCTGCCATAAAGCCGCTGCGGGGGATGATTTCGTCTTTACGCAATACTACCCGGTGCTAAGTGCAGGAAAAGCCACTGGCGCGAAAGCCACAGGCGGTCATATTTCGGATTTGAATAATAATTACCTTGAGCCACAAGCAAGCGAATAAGCACAATGAAAAGTTTACGTTCGTTCTTATTAATTGTGGCTTTTGTCATAGGAATGCCAACAGTGGTTTTCGCAGACGAGGGTTTTTCTCCTTATGTAGACAGCAAAGGTAATATTAGTTTTCCTGAGGATTTTAGAATGTCCATGGTGCATTTAGGTTCATGGTTTGTACCTTCAGGTGGTGCCAGTGGATTCCATGATGTATACACGCAGAGAGAATCCGTGGAGCACTATCAAAGAACAGGAAAGTTTCCGAATGGCGCAGTTTTGGTTAAAGAATTACGAGCGTCTCAATCTGGAGACTATACAACGGGACAGGGCGTGCATCATGCCACGAGTGAACTGAAACAATGGTTTGTTATGGTGAAAGATAATAAGAATCGTTTTAGTGATAATCCGATATGGGGAGAAGGATGGGGATGGGCCTTGTTTAAACCAGCAGACACAAATGAGAATCTTGCTAGTGATTATAAATCGGATTGCCTTGGTTGCCATGTTCCAGCAAGGGACAATGATTGGGTTTATACGGAAGCATATCCCGCTTTAACAGGCCACTAGTATTACTTAGCTGAATTGGTCGGCACTTCGTCTGATCAACGGTGTCAGATTTCATCTGGTCTGTATGACTGCTTTACCCCGAAAGCAGACCCTCAGCCAGACCTAGTGCGTATTTCCGCAACCGACCCACAGCGGACATTCGCATAGTGCAATCTTAATGATAAATTGCTTCTTGCAAGTCATGATATATAGGGAAATAAGCAGACCTGACATGTTACGCTTATCTACAAGTTAGATGGTGACTTAAATTGGATTAAAGGTATACAAATCATGAAAACACAATTATTTATATCGCTTTTATTAATGGGATTTTTCACCTTAGTTTATGCAACTGATGACATGAACGAAGAAAATCGAATTAAAAGAGCGATGTCTGCGGCTCCGGACTTTATCTCGTCTAAAGCCATGGTAATGGAATTGGATGGTACGGTGCTAAAAAAGGGAACGAATAACTACGTATGTTTTCCTGAGGAGTTTGACGATCCTAACCCGATGTGTGTTGATGAACCCTGGTTGGAGTTGTTTGAAGCTGCGAGTAAAGGAGTTGCTCCACCTGAACGAACAAAAATGGGTATAGGTTACTGGTTACAGGGGAGAATCCCTGGCTCAAATGAAGACCCAACTGCAACTGGTGATAAGGCTAAAGGACATGTGATGACGGATGGTGCACCCCATATTGGAGTACTTGTTGTCAATCCCAAGGAGTTAATGGGATTGCCTACTACGCCACATGATTCCGTACCCTGGGTCATGTATTCTGGAACGCCTTATGCTCATATAATGATTCCTGCTCTGAGGGTGCCGCAGTAAGAAAGTTTTTATTGTTTACGCTGCTTAATTAATCACGCCGTAGAATCATCTTGCATAAGATCATCAATAAACATCTGAAATGGACCAGCATACAGATGTTTCTTGTCTTCCCAATACTTCCGTACACCATCACTTTGCAGCTCATTCCTGATTCCTATTTTCATGGAATCCCAATAGTTTGATGACAACATTCCGTCCTGAAAACTGGAAAACGACTCTGACATAGCGTTAAGTGTATAGGCGCATATCATAAAGAACCTTTTCTGTTCAAGCTCATTCAGAATCTCAAAAGTTGAGGTTCCGCGAAAGTAAATGTCGGCTAAATCGTCTTGTTGGGCGAGGATAAGCTGAAAATTTAAAAACCGCTCCCGCGTCTTATTGCGTACTTCGTATCGCATCGTTCGGGTGTTCTGGTGGATTTGTAGACCTACAAAAATCAGTGAGATTATTAATATAAATGTTCCTATCATCTCCCCAATGTAATACGCCTGCTCAAGTGTCAGTGTTTCCATGATGCTTCCCCCCCTGTTTGTTATTGATGGGGGGAGGATAACCTAAATCAGGTGTGGTGAGCGGCGGCTATACTCCCGGAAGCGGTCATTTAGCCTATTCGGGAGGGTACTTCCGCAAACGACCCACAGCAGACGCTGGAGTATTTGAGAAATACTTATCTGCTAATTTATTATTTATCCATTTTAGTCATCTTTGATCCTTCCAGGGTTAGGTTGTACATTAATCCTTTATTACTAAAGACGAACCCAACAATCGGCTCTGCAAAGTTGACAGTATTTATGTCCTTACCTGCACCCAGTTTAACCAGGGCTACTGAGCCATCTACGCCTGCCTCCCAACCATCGCTGTTACGAAAATTGTCCAAGGCGTCTTTCTGCAGAAAGATCAGCATAACCGTTTTGAACTGTGCTCCAAATTGAAAGCCAATTGAGACGGCAGCAGTACTATAGTAATCAACGGTTTTCCCCTTGATCAATAGCGAACCTTCTCCGTATTCACCACCAATACCAAAACCAGCTTTGACAACATCGGGAAAGACCAGCACTCCTTCTGCCTTTTCCAAGAATTTCTCGGCGCCTAGTACTTCTTCCTTAAAATTTTCCAGAGAAGCAGATGTCTTAATGTCAATTTCTGTCGTTGAAGCAGCGTGAGACGTTCCGTTGAAAACGAAACAAACGAATAAAAATGATAGTAGCTTGCTGATTTCTCTAATATTGTGTTTTTGCATATCGGTTTCTCCTTGACAGGGCATTCAATTCAAACCCTATTATCGACCTTTGCTATAGATAGGGAAAGGATAGCCTAAATCAGTTGTGCTGACCGACGGCTCTACACCTGGAAGCGGACTCTTATTTTATTGCACTGCAATAGGCAGCAACCGACCCACACCAGACATTCGCCTGATTTCTCTAGCTCATAAAACCGCTTAGATCTTCACGGTGGGATTTTCTCAAGAAAGGTCTAAATTCCTGCTATTAACTGTCGGATTTCTTTACAGTTTTGTAATGGTGCGTTTATTGATGGTAGGTCATTGTAAACGTAGGAGTTGTGTGACCATTTTTGTGAAATAGTTCACGTTTACCCATGCAAATGTGTCGGAATATTTTACAGTTATAATATTGCAGTATATTGGTTATCCTGTAAGTCACAGTATTATAAGATATTAATATATTGGTATGCTCTTTGCCTGCTTTTTCAAGGAGTCAAGCTGATGTACATAAATTTTAAGTGGGGGCAGAGAAAATGATAAAAAAAGTATTGTTAACTATTTTATTCCTGATGCCGGGTTTAACAGTAAACGCGGCTCCAATCGATCTTTCCAGCTGGTCAGCATTAACGCTTGATTTCGGTGGCGGGCAGCCCGCGGGAAGCTGGTCCCTTGGATCAGGTAATACGTCTGTAACGCAGACAATAAACGCCGATCCTTCGTTTTTTTTGAACAACCTCAATCAGACCAGTTATTCAATAGACGGCACCTGGCAGGTCAATACGACGAGTGATGATGATTTTATGGGTTTCGTATTTGGCTATCAGAACTCAAGTAACTTTTATCTATTTGATTGGAAGCAGAACACACAGAACAATGTTTATGATGGTGCGGATGCCACTGAAGGGATGACTATAAAGAAAATGACAGGTGGCACGGGCGACGGGCTTGTAGATTTGTCATTGGCCGAGTTTTGGGAGAACAATGTTAATCTTGGTGATATGACCGTACTTGCACAAAATCATGGAACTACGATGGGCTGGGCGGATAATGTCACGTATGACTTTCACCTGGATTTCAATACGACCGCGGGCGAATTCAGTATCGAAGTAAAACAAGGTGCTACATCACTTTGGACGCAGACGGTGACTGATTCCACCTTCAGTTCAGGTCAGTTCGGCTTCTACAATAATTCACAAAATGCAGTTCAATATGCCGGTTTCGAACAGACAGGTGGTGTATTGGTTCCCGAACCCACCACACTCGCGCTACTGGGACTGGGTTTATTCGGACTCGGCTTCAACAAACGTAAAAGACTTCAGTGATACTTAACTTCCCCCCGTTAGGTATCCAGCCCCGCCTACATGGCGGGGTTTTTGTTTGTATACCTTTCATAAAGTAATCACGTTTCTTTGCTTACGCTAATGTCCGCAGTTGGCACATAGCCGTCATTCGTAGAGGACACGGTTGCTTGTTTTTAAGGTCTGCTGTACCTCCGTAAGCGGTCATTCGAACTAGATCAGGTCTGACACTAAGACAACTTAGTGTTATATTTTTGATGCCCTGGTTTGAATGTTTTAGGCAAATCAACTTGTACACAGGCGTTAAATTTGGCAAAGCGCTCAATTGCTTCTAAAAAAGAACCGTGAAAATCGTTGTCCACTGATTGTTCAAGATGGATGGATTTAATTTCGAGCCGCTTCTCTTTTCTATGCGCCTTGCAATCAATCCGCCCGACCAGCGTATCGCGATACAAAACAGGTAAACAGAAATAGCCGAATTGGCGTTTCTTCTCTGGAACATAACACTCTATTTGATAATCGAAGTTAAAAATATCGCGTCCGCGATCACGCTGAATCACCGCGTTATCGAAAGGTGAGAGTATGCGCACGCCAGCGCTGCTGCGTCGGGTGTGAGCGTCAAGTAAGCCTGCATCGATGTAGGCGACGTTATTATTTTCCATGGTTAAAGCGGATAGCAGCTTCGCATCAACACGCGCATTAAGCTGTTCTGTGATCGCCTCCCTCAATGCTTTTCCTTTACGTAAGTAAGTCATCGACTTTTGCGTTGCAAAACCATGCGCTCGTATGGTGGTATCGATTAGATGATCTGCGTATTCAAGCAATGTTGGTTCGCGGGTATCCACCCAGTCTGGTAGTACGCGTTCGCGTAAATCATAGACCTTCTGAAAGCCCTCGCGATGACTCGCCATCAGCTCGCCCAGCATAAATAATTGTTCGAGGGCTCTTTTGGCTGGTTTCCAGTCCCACCATTCTTTTTTCCCACGTCGCGTATCTTCGAAATCGCGCGCCCGCAGAGGGCCTTCTTCCTTGATTCGATTCAGAATAAGGCGTATTAATTTTTTGTCGCATTTTTCAAACCAGTCGCGATCGCCATTCTTTGCGCTCATGCGTGGTAAAGCGAATCGATAATCGCGCATCGGTAACCACGCTGCCGCGTGATACCAGTATTCAAACAAGTGACGTTCCTTCATTAATTGGTCAAGAAACTCGGGTCGATAGTTTGACACTCTTGACCACAACACATGGTGATGCGCGCGTTCAACGACTGAGATGGTATCAATTTGTACATAACCAATATGTTCGATGGCACGTAGCGTGGCCTTTTTACCTCTCCCGAATGTATCCGCCAAAAGTAGGCCCTGCTGGTTGAGCGCGATGCGACGGAGTTTTCTCTGCAGGTTTGCGGTCGTTGGTGATGACATTATTTATAAGACTGGAATATTAATAGTGGGTCTTCAGTAGAATATTAGGGTTAACATAAAGGGTAAGCAAAAAAATCATCGTCATTCCCGCATGTTTCTGGCGGGAATCCAGAAGGAAGGAGGATTAAGGAAATATGCCATCCGGGGCTAACTTACTGGTACGAAATCAAATGTTGAATGAAACTATTGTTCAACTGGATTCCCGCCAAAAAAATGC
>JBLIML010000235.1:0-6030 GCA_047638675.1 Planctomycetota bacterium
CAACGTTCGTTAAATGGTATCTAAACGGAATCAGATAAAAATAAATAAATGAGGGTCAGAGTAACAATTCAACAAAAAATAGAAATGTTTGGTGAATTGTTACTCTGACCCTTATTTACTTATTTATTTACTCTGACCCTCATTTATTTTCAATCGGGTACTTACTATTGCAAAAAGCGGTGCGGCGATAAGACAGGTGCATAATGCCAATATACCGATGCCAGTAAGTGAAATTAACTCCGCTATAAACCCGCCTGTACCGATACCAACAGAATATGAGAGAAACATCACTCCACCGACGGCGGCTGCAAGACGTCCGCTGGGGTCGAGTTCCGACGAAATACCAGCGATTATATAGGGTCCAATAAACAGGTAGGCAGCGTTATATAAAAATAAACCGCCAGCGTAGAACACCAGCGTTTCCGCACTCATTACTGATATTGAGGCTACTGCACATAATACCGCAGCGATAACTGTTGGAATCGCCCGCCCAATCCGCACGCCGAGCCAGGCAGCGAATAATGAACCTCCAATCATGAATAAGGTAGCCATCGATAACACCTTGCCAATCGTCTCGGCAGTCAATCCAACCTGCTCGCTGCCGACGCGTTCAACGAAACCCCACAAAGCCCCCAGGCCTATATTAAGCAAAACGACTGCAACAATATGCGTGGCTATCAGTACCACACTCGCCTTTTTTTCTGTTGATTGCTCTGCCAGCACTTCTCCACTAGCATTGGGTAAAAAGCGAATAAGAGATATTGTCATCAGCTGAACAATAGCAAGTGTTACAAACAGACCTTTATGTATTCCATAATTCAAGGTATGCGGCAATAATAAGAACATCAAAAGAAATAGACAATTCATCACTGCCTGGCCCCAACCAAAAATTCGATCGGGGGCATGACTTGTTGCCGCCGCCGCACATATCGACGCGAATACAAACCCGCAACCAACGCCAACTAATATTCTTAGCGGAAAAAGTAAAGTTAATGAACTTACAAAGCCGGTTAATAATTCGCAGGTTGATGCGAAAACCACGCCGCATATTGCAGTACGCGAACGCGACCAGGTAGATAGCTTTGATGAAATCAATATCGCCGTCAGCGACATTGAACCCACTTCCACCGCGCCCAGCATTCCTGATTGTGAAGCAGAGTAGCCGAGCCCGTCTATAAAGGCGCCGATTTGAATTGGTACAAAATATTGCCCAAAAGATCCGGCGAACATTCCCACTCCTATGGCAAGCGTCGAAATTACGATAGTTACGGGCTTTTGCCTTACAGCATTCACAGTTTTTTGTCGTCGATATAGGTGGATAGATAGCCAATCTGCATTCGCTTTAGTTCTTCAATCACCTTTGGATCGTATCGTTTACCGCTGGAAGCGGATAAATCCAGCATCGAGGGCACAATCTCTCCAACACATCTACCAATTAATTTTTTTCGTTTTGCCGGCAGTTTAATGCCACATTTCTCAGAGACCCGTAAAAAAACCTTGCTCACTTCTTCATTTGATTTTCTATAGATAGCTTTTAGTCCGGGTGTTGCCAGCATGGCACTTTGCAGGGCAATCAAGCCTTTTTCTTTTCGTGTGCCTTTTACCATTGTATCTATCATCCCCGACATCATTTCCTGCCAGCTGATGGACTCATCTACTTTGGCCATGTAGTCGATTGCCAGTTCTGTTTGTTTATTATTGAGTCGAACCGCGAGAGTCGAAAGGATGGCGTACTTATTTGGGAAATATTTGTAGATAGCACTGATGTTGACTTTTGCTCTCTCCGCAATCAAATTTGTATTGATTCCGTCCAGTCCCACCTCGTCAAGAAGTGCAGCCGTAGCCTCGAGAATTTTTTCCCAGGTCTGACGTGCGCGCGCCTGCTTTGGCTCCTTTCTGATTTCAAGATCAAGCTGCGATAAGCTGGCCATATTATTTTTATCAAGATCCGATAAGTAGATAATTTGACTCGATTAAACGACAGGGGAAAAAGAAAGTAAATACTTTTAATAGGATGGTGTGCAAAAAACGTCTGTTTGACAATTCATCGTTCTTAGGATTTTTCAGCAGACTTAGATTTTACTTATGACTTACAACTTGTCTTTAATACCTTCAGTCAGACAAAAAAGCATTAACGAACTTACCTCCGGAGGGACTTTTGTTTTTTTCTATCCCGGTCAGTATCTACCATCCAAACTTCTCCGGCATCCCCAATAATTTATTATTGGGGATGCCCATGCAGATTAGTCGCCCTTAGTCGAAGTATCGAACTCACCCATAACATACATCTCACCCTGACTCATCCATTCGCCCTTTATCTTTTCCCAGAGGAACAGCATTTTGAAGGTAAAGGGAGCGACAGCGGGATCATCCACGTGAACATGAAAGTTGGCCCAGTCCCAGCCGAGATTGCCATTTACATGGGTCTTATAGGATTCGATATATACTTTTGAGCTTGGAACGACCTCTTCATAAACAGGACGTATACCCTCAGTTCCAGCATGTACAAAACCATCAGGGCCGACAGACACAACATCGCCGGTATAGAATTTTTCCAGGATATAACTGGGGTCATTATTGGCGAAGGCCTGTTCCTTCATGTCATATTTGGCACGGATTGCTTTTTTAAAAGCGTCCAGTTTTTTATCAGCTGCGAAACCGACGTTAACTTGTAAACAACACAATACTGATAAAATTATTGCTGCAGTTACCTTATTCATTTTGGTTTTCTCCACGTTATAAATTAATGATTTTTACCCGCCGCCTGACGAGCGGCCCTTTCTCCTTCATGCACCGCGCCTTCCCACATTTGCATCCCTCTTAGTTCGGCATGTGCAAATGTAATCTTGCCGTGTGGCTGTCGAATCACATCGCTCGGCGTTGGCTTACCATCCTTGCCGAAGAAAAATCCCGGTGGGGTGACGACATAGGCATGTCCTTGCCGATTAACCGTAATGCCGGCAATATCGCGATCTGCATCAAAACCACCTTCCGCGAACATCTTTGTAAATTGGTCACGCACCTTCTTTTCGATATCAGCATAACTCATGGAAAACATTTGCATACGTGCGGCGACGGTTTGTTGCTCAACCGGCATGCCGGGTTTACAAAATGAGTTATACATAGTTAGCACCGTTGGTTTATCCGGCGCCAGGGGCATGGGTTCTTCACCATCAAAGATCATCTGACGACGCAAATTGGTAAACCAGCCCAAATCATCTCCAAACCATCTCACTGCCGAGACTCCCATCTTGTCCATAAACTTCCAGTTGTGTAGCGCCACATTAATCACCATCATCGGTGCGTGCATGAATTGATCCATAGCTTCCTTATAAGCTTCAGGTAAATCCGTCACAACGCGTTTGTTCAAATGCTGTTGCCCGGCCATGATGACATGCTTTGCACTGACACGTCGCATCTTGCCATCTTTGAGATAAGTCACATTGACGTTTTCAGCCAGGTCGACAGGTCCGTCATGCTCAACATTCACCACAAGAGAACTCAATCGCATACGCACGGAACGCTTTGGATTATCAATTAAATCCCAGTCGACCGGATTGGAAAGAATATCCATGATGGTTCTGGTTTCGCCGAATATACCGGGAATGAGTTTGCTGACAATATGGCGAAGTGTGCCGGTATTGCCGCCAGGAAATTGTGCCAGATACATAAAATCTGTTGGATCACCCATGTCCATATAGCGTGTATATGAAAACACGCCAGGGGAGGCAAAATTGAAAGCCTGCAAAGCAGAGACTACGTCCGTGCCCAAGCCACATCCCATGGCTGCCATGAAAGGGTTTAGATACTCATCGACTTCCTGATTATCGATACCCATCTCGTTCACCAGAAATTCCTTGTAGGTCATGGAGTCTAGCCACTC
Source organism: Planctomycetota bacterium (assembly GCA_047638675.1). GTDB lineage: Bacteria > Pseudomonadota > Gammaproteobacteria > Eutrophobiales > Eutrophobiaceae > WLWS01. The sequence goes on from JBLIML010000235.1 coordinate 3,884, forward strand.
TTGCCAATCTTCGCGCTCGGGTGGTTGACGATAGACTTCCATCCACAGGAGATCCTGTTTTGTTTTTTCACTGATGGGCACATCCTTAAAGCGATTTGCCCAGGGATTCACAGCCATTTTGTGACCGTCGTTAAACCAGCCGAGATCGGCTACTTCCCAGCCAATATGCATGGGGGTGTAATTGTCTTTGGGTATTTTTAATTTCGAACCTACCGGTTCTTGCCACTCAAACTCAGTCGGCATGTTTAGTTCTCCCCACAAAGAGGAATACATCCCGGTTTTTTTGGCCCAGTCCAATGGAAAAACCACACCTGTGGAACCTTGAGGCGCCCAAAGCTTGTAACCATCAACCTCAAACTCGTTATGTCTTGCTTCACCACCGAACATGTCATGATTGTCAAAGACCAACACCTTCGCATGCGGATGTTCTTTCAAGTAGGTATAGGCTGCAGAACATCCAGCAAAACCCGCACCGACGACGACAAGATCATATTCTTCACCCGTATTTTTTGCCTTTTTTACCTGTTTTTTAAAATCACCGTTTCTGAAAGTATGTGCAGCGTTCACAACCGCGTGGGTATTACCATTAGCCGTGGCGTAATCGCCAACGCCGCCCGGTCCCGTCCAGCTCTTATCCAGATTATTCAAAGGTAAGGGCATGGTGTTTCCCAGTTTGAACTCATCTACTTTTGGCGCCCCCGCTTGTGCAAATGCGCCTGGTGCTTTTGCATATAACAAGGCGGCACCGCTACCGATCAAAGTGCCCCCTATAAAATCACGGCGACTCATCTCCTTAGGATTGTCAGACGAAATATCTTGACCATGTGTGGTTTTTTTCTTGCTCATGATAGCTCCACGGTTAAACTGTTCGGGTAGGGATTGGTGTTATTATTGGTCAATCGACAAAATAAGTAAACCCATTATATAAAATTAAAAATGACAATCTCAGCGCCAGCGAATAAAACAAAGGGAAAGCGCAGCGGTACCGCGGTCCGGGCCAAAGGGCAGCAACGCGTGTCAGATATATTAAACGCGGCTCGGGCGACATTAATCGAGGACGGTTACGTCCAGTTTTCACTGAGAAATATCGCCAGTCGCGCGGGCATACATTTAAGTAATCTGCAGTACTACTTCGCTGGCAAAGACGAATTGATCCATGGCCTAATGGAATTCATCGGTAAGGAATATGTGGATCAATACAATAAGTTATTTGGCTCCTTTCCTGACGATGGAAAATTGAGATTCGAAGCTGTTATCAATTTTCTGATTGCTGATATTAAAAATCCTGAAACCCGCCGGTTTTTTATTCAGTTATGGGCCTTGCTTGAATCTTCCGATGCACACTCAGGTGTACTGTTAAATGAACTATACGCAATTCAAATCGGCCATTTAAATTCCCTGATAGCTCTGGTCAACCCAGGCTTGAGCAGGAGTAGATTGCAACAACGTTCGGCAATGATTGCAGCCATGATTGAAGGTATGATGTTAATGTTTGGTGATGCCGATATACATTTGTCTAAAAACGAATCAGGCATCGAAGAAGAAATGAAAAAACAAATCATCCGCATAGCAATGGATCAATAAATTATGACTTACCCCACAAGCGGTACTTGCCAATGCGGCAAAGTATATTACCTACTTAAAAAAGCACCTATAGTTACTGTCGTGTGTCACTGTAGAGATTGCCAGAAAGTCTCTGCCGGCGCCTTTACTATGACCATGTTGGTTAAACGTGAGGATTTTGAACTTGTTCGTGGTGAATTGGGTATTTTTGACAGACCGGCCGAAAGCGGCAATATAGCGAGATGTTATTTTTGCCCGACTTGCAGTAATCGTATTTACCATGAGGATCCGGAAAAACCGGAGGTGATTCGCCTTAAACCTGGCACCCTGGACGATACGAGTATCATAAAGCCGCAGATGCACGTGTGGACGAGAAATGCTCAGCCCTGGGTGAAATTACCTGATGACATGCCCTGCTATGAAATGCAACCGGACAGAGATGTATTGTTCGGAAAGTCGAGTTAGACGACACCGCGCTGGTTCCCACGCTCGGAATTTATGCCCGGAGAGCTGTCGCTGGTTCCCACGCTCTGCGTGGTAACCCATACCTCTCTTGAAATCCTCTCCTTCGTTGATGCCCGTAG
>JBLIML010000236.1:0-5954 GCA_047638675.1 Planctomycetota bacterium
CCGCTGGTTCCCACGGTCTCCGTGGGAATCCATATCTATCTTAGCAACTACACATACCTTAGCACCGTATGCATTCCCACGCGGAGCGTGGGAACGAGGTGCGGTGTGTTGCTGGCCGCTGGTTCCCACGGTCTCCGTGGGAATCCATATCTATCTTAGCAACTACACATACCTTAGCACCGTATGCATTCCCACGCGGAGCGTGGGAACGAGGCGCGGTGTGTTGCTGGTTCCCACGGTCCCCGTGGGGATCCAACCCTGTCTTTCCGACTACACTTTCCTTAGCACCGTATGCATTCCCACGCGGAGCGTGGGAACGAGGGATGTGTGACCATCATCAATTTAAATAACGAAACAGCTCCTTCCTATCCCATTCATTCGCTGCTTTCCTCACCGAGCTATAAAAACCGGTGAGAGCCTCAGTCGGTTCGTACAATTCAATCATGTGACCATATAGATTTCGCGTATCCACAAAGGCAACCTCAACATTCCCGTCGCGAGTAAAGTAGTGCGTTACCGTTTCATGACCTAAGGTTTTAAAACGACGCATTTCCTCGCTGACACTATCGACAAACATTGCAGCGTGATGGATCCCCTCGCCTCCATCGGGATACATATCTGAAAAAGCGGATCGGCTTGTATCGTTTTGTTGGCAAAATTCAATCATCAATGAACCACTCTGGCCATAGGCCGAAGTGTGATCGAGTTCTGTCTCATTACCTCTGTAAGTGACATTCACCAATTCGATGTTCTTATATATAAAAAACGGACCAATTCCCAATGTCTCGTGGGCCTTACGCGCGGCGACCTCCACATCTTTAACAAAGTAGGCAATCTGCACTATTTCATTTGTTTTATATATTTCGGACATAGCACCTTTCTTCATTGGTATTATTTTTTTCTCATGCCATCAGGATCGATCACGTCTCTTATCAAACTCAATTGTGCTTCAGTGGGTACACGTGTCTCCACCACCTCATTCTCCACCAGCAATTTGAATCCCGTTGCCTCTTGGACCTGGCTCACTGTGACGCCAGGGTGTACTGACTTTAATCGCATTCGTTTGCTGTCAGGATGAAAATCCATGACCGCGAGGTTAGTCACCAGCATTTGTGGCCCGCCCGTTAATCCCAGTTTTTCACGCGCATCTCCTCCAGTGAGATAGCCTGCACCACTGATAAAATCCACCTTTTCCACAAGCGCACGCGGGCTATGATTAAAATTCCAGTAATACAAATCTTTACCGAGAGAACATAAATCTGCCAAACCGGCGGTACCCGGTAAACGTACTTTCGGCGCATGATAATTAGTGCCAATCACTGAATTATTCGCATTGCCGAATTGATCCAGCTGTGCGGCACCTACACAAAACTTCTTTATCCAACGACCGTTTAATAGCAAATCCCAGGCAGTTCCAAATTGCTCAAGATACATAATGGAATCCTTCCATAAGGGTGCCTCCAGCGTTGATGCCGGAATACGCTTTGGCCTGGGTTCAAGCCCTACCGTGCTCGCCAGCCATATCAAATCTGGTGCATGAGTGAGTCTGGCCAGCATAAAAGCCGCTACCGGCACAAATGAGCCCATACCGTTAGTCGCCTGATCACCGTTAGAAAATTGATCCGCCAACACGGTGATCAATAATTCGTCAATGCTGTAGTCCGCGGAGGCCGGGCTATTTTGCCAATCCAGGTTCAATCTTCACCCGACGGATTATCGCTCACAGGAGATTGCAACTGACGAGAACACTAGGCGAGCATACCCCCATCGACAACCAGAATGTGACCCGTAATATAGTTCGCTGCGGGCGATGCGAGAAACACCGCCGTACCTTTAAAATCATCGGTGTACCCTAACCTTCCAAGAGGAATGTGTTCCTCCATTAATTCTATTTTGCTATCCAGGCCTTTTGTCGCATTGCTGGGAAAAATTCCCGGCGCAATACCGTTTACATTTATATTATGTTTAGCCCAGTATCGGGCAAGGCTCCGTGTCAAAGAAAGAAGAGCGCCTTTCGTTGAGGCATAGGCAGGTGTGATGGCAATATCGGGATGCGAAGCTTTGATAGCCGTCATGGAGGTGAGGTTAATAATCTTTCCACCGCCATTGGCAATCATATGCTTACCGACAGCGGTAGTACAAAGGAAGGTTCCCCGTACATTAATGTTATACATTTGGTCCCATCTTTCGAGCGGCGTGTCTTCGAGTTCGTCTCCCCAGGCCATACCAGCATTATTGACGAGGATATCCACCCTGCCGAATTCTTTGATCGTGTAATTGACCATTTTTTCGACGTCATCTGGATCCGATACGTCACAAGCAATGGCATGACATTCGGCGCCCAAAGCACGAATTTTTATCGCGGCCTCTTCACATTGATCAAGCTTTCTTGAACACAGCACCAGCTTCGCGCCCGCCTCGGCGAAACCTTCCGCCATCATCAGCCCGAGCCCTTTGGAACCGCCGGTGATGATGGCCACCTTGTCTTCAAGGCTAAACAGTTTATTGATATTCATTTGAATGCCTCTACGCGGCAGCGACAAACGCGCATATTTATAATTATAACTAATTGATTCTAAATGTTATTTATTGAAGGTCTCTGCTGCCAGCACGGCAGCACCATAACCTTGCTTCAGTATATCAATGAATCCTTGTGAAAACAGTCACCAATGCTTTTTTTCTAGATAAACTGTGAAAACGGGTCGTTGAGGAAAGCAGACTTTGAATGTCTCGCTCTTAAAACGACTGAATATTAAACCTGGTGATATCGTTCCAGAGCATTTCCATCACAAACCTTGAAGGAAAAACAGTCAGCGGGTATAAAGCCTTAATAATAATGATAATCAATCTGCGCTAGCCTCCTGCTTTTCAATGATTAAGCTAAAACCGCAGCGAGAGGAAATAAATACAATGAAACTCCAACCAAAAGGACCTGGTGATGCCGGTTGGCAAGCCCATAAGAGTTCCAACACCCGCGATCAGATTCTGGAAGCGGCGATTGAGTGTATCGTTGAGCTAGGCTATGCCAATACCACGACAACGAAAATTTCCGAAATTGCGGGTTTGTCCCGAGGCGCTACTCTTCATCATTTCCCATCGAAGATAGATATTATCCGCGCAGCAGTGGATTACCTGCATCAGAAACGCCTCCGCGCATTTCGTAAATCCATCACGACGATTCCTGAGGGCGCCGATCGTGCGAAACTCGGTGTCAAATTTTACTGGGATCAGGTCAATCATCCGATGTTTGTTGCCTTTTTTGAACTCTCGGTTGCCGCACGTCACGATGACGATTTGAAAGATATTCTCGATCCAGCGCAATCAGCTTTTGATAAGGAATGGTATCTTACGGCCAAGGAATTGTTTCCTGAATGGCAAAGCGATCCCGAAGCTTTTGATCTCGCGCTGAATCTGACACAAAAAGTCATGGAAGGCATGGCTATCAATCGTCTCACCACCTCAGGTGAAGACAATAACGCAGCGCTGCGCAACTATCTGGAAGAGAGTATCCGCAATCTGGCACCAAAACAGGATTGATAAATTGACTGAATTGACATATTTACTTCATCATCTCTAAGCGCTATGAACTCATGAACAACCTCAACAATAATTAAGGTGAACACCATGATCTCTGAACAAGAACTCGCAGAACTCTCCTTCGCTGATGCACCTAAGATAATCACCGATACCGTGCCTGGCCCGGAAACCAGTAAGTTGCTAGCCGAAGCACCGGATTATGAATCCATGACTCGTGGTGGTGGTGGCTTTCCCCTCGTGTTTGATATTGGTAAAGGTGTCACCGTTAAAGACCCGGATGGTAACTTATATATTGACGTATCCGCCGGCGTTGGCGTCAACAGTGTAGGTCGTGCTCATCCACGCGTCATTGCGGCAATGGAGCAGCAGTCGAAACGCCTCATGCATGCCTCTGATATCAGCAATACCAGGCGCAGTGAACTGGCGAGAAAAATCGCCTCCATTGCCCCTCCCGGACTAAAAGACAATTGCATCACCTATTTCTGTCAAAGTGGCAGTGGTGCGCTTGAGAGTGCGATCAAATTTGCGCGTAAAGTCACAGGACGAAATCAGATCCTGGCTTTTCATGGCGCCTATCATGGTGTCTGGAATGCGTCCAATGCCCTGACTACTGGCGAGCAATATCGAAAGGGATACGGTCCGTTCATGGGAGGCGTGATTCACGCACCCTATCAATATTGTTATCGCTGTCCTTTTGGATTAAAACGCGAAAGCTGTGAACTTGCCTGTGCAAATTACGTTGACCATGTGTTGAATACGCCCTATACCGCCGCTGATGATGTTGCTGCCGTCATCATTGAGCCATTGCAGGGAGAAGGTGGATATATTCCGCCGGATCCAGAATTTCTACAAATTATAAAGGCCGCCTGCGTGAAACATGGTGCACTTTTTATTGCGGATGAGGTCCAGGCAGGCACAGGTCGCACTGGCAAGATGTGGTCGATAGAACATGCCGGTGTTGAACCCGACATGCTGACCTTTGGTAAAGGCATGGGCGGCGATCTGCCGATGGCCGGGGTAATTATGCGCAAGGATCTTGCAGACCAACTGGACCCGATGTCACAACCACAAACCTTTGCCGCCAATGCTGTTTCCGCAGCGGTGAGTATCACGAACATCGATATCATTCTTGAAAATGATCTGGTAAACCGTGCCGCCGAACTAGGCGCAGAAGTGTTGGAACGCCTTAAAAGTGCCAGTGATGATATTGCTATTATTGGCGAAGTCCGTGGTCGTGGACTCATGATTGGCATTGAGCTGGTCAAGGATAAGCAGACACGTGAGCCCCTTGATGGAGACAACATGATAAAAGTCGTCATGGGTCTTTTGTCAAACGGTATCATCATGGTGCCCTGCGGTCGTTATGGCAATGTGCTCAGACTCATGCCTTCACTGACCATTACTAGAGACTACATGAATAAGGCCGTTGATATATTGTTGAATGTGTTGCGTGGTGTATGAGGGAGAAATAGTTAATCGATATCTGTCAGATAGTTATGCATTCCCACGCGGGAGCGTGGCAACGAGATGGCCTATGGTGGAACATTGTTTGACTGGCAGGAAATGTGTCCCAGACTTTTCCCAGGCGCCAACATCCCTGTAGACAATACTGGATCGAATCCAGCACGATGAGAATTTCAGTTTAACCCTCGTTCCCATGCTCCCGCGTGGGAATGCATACCAGGCCAAACATACATTGGCCTCCTAAAATAACGGGTAAAGGAAAAAAAGAACACATCTTATTTTTTAGATCTGAAAGCCAATAACAGCGGGACCACAAACTATGCAATGGATACTCGGTAATGAAACAAAAAGCGTGGATATCAATTCGCGAATATCAATAATTGCCATCGTCTACATTGCGGTCATTGCACCTTGTGTCTTCATCCTCCAACCCGGTTATGTACAAGGACTGGTAGAGCATCTTGGGTTTAGCGAAGAACAAGCAGGCTTCATAGCCTCGGCAGAGATGTTCGGCCTTGCCTTTACAACCATTTTACTTAACTTCATTTCCACGCGTTTTGACTGGCGTAAAATGACCATGCTTTTTCTTTGCATCAGTGCGATTGGCAATCTGGCCTCCATTTCTGTCACCGATTTTGATTCTCTGCGGATACTAAGATTTATCACTGGCATGGGCTCGGGTGGACTCATGTCGCTTACCTTTGCCATGATGGGCCTGACTAAACAATCAGATCGAAACTTTGGTTTTATTATTACCTGGGTACTGACTTACGGCGCATTGGGTCTGTTGGCGATGCCAAGTGCTTTTGAAATAATAAAAATGAATGGCGTACTATTATTCTTTGCCTTGTTTTGCGCCTCAGGATTATTTTTTGCTAAATATCTTCCGCGTTCCGGTGAGCAGCACCTGGATGTGACAGCGACAGAGGCTGCAAAATATTCATGGCCATTGA
>JBLIML010000237.1:0-5944 GCA_047638675.1 Planctomycetota bacterium
GTTCCATCAACAGCGGTATATTTGGTTTGACCCTTCTTCAAAGCTTGTATCGCCGCTTCCTTAATATGTTCTGGGGTGTCAAAATCAGGTTCGCCGGCGCCAAGACCAATAATATCTTTACCCTCAGCTCGAAGTTCAGCTGCACGTGCAGTGACTGCGAGAGTAGGTGACGGTTTAATACTTTGCGCACGATGTGATAATGGAATGTCCAACATTGTCTCCTGATTTAAAATGGTGCTGAAAAGCCGTGTAATATACTAGAAACGAGTAGCTTAACAATCATAATATGAAAGAATTTTCACTGGTTTCTGACTTTACCCCTGCGGGTGATCAACCGACTGCGATCACTGGGTTAATCGAGGGCTTAAAGGATGGATTGGCCTATCAAACATTACTTGGTGTAACAGGGTCAGGTAAGACGTTTTCAATCGCCAATGTCATTCAGGAACAACAAAGACCGACCATGATACTGGCGCCTAATAAGACCCTGGCCGCGCAGTTATATGGCGAGATGCGTGAGTTTTTTCCTGAAAATGCGATTGAATATTTTGTTTCATATTATGACTACTATCAGCCAGAGGCTTATGTTCCTGCATCAGACACGTTTATCGAGAAGGATGCTTCTATCAATGAGCACATAGAACAAATGCGACTGTCGGCGACAAAAGCCATACTGGAACGTCGTGATACGATAATTGTTGCTAGTGTTTCTGCGATATATGGCTTGGGTGACCCATCCAGTTACCTGAAGATGGTACTGCACCTGGACAAGGGGGACCTGGTTGACCAAAGGACCCTGTTACGCAGACTGACGGAGCTACAATATAAACGTAATGAAGTTGAACTACATCGAGGGACTTTTCGAACGCGTGGTGATGTTATTGATATCTTTCCAGCAGAATCAGAGCGCGAAGCTATACGCGTGGAATTATTTGATGATGAGATTGAATCGATTAGTCAATTTGACCCATTAACAGGTGCTGTAAATCGAAAATTACCGCGCGTCACTATTCATCCAAAGTCACATTATGTGACAAAGCGTCAGGTCTTATTGGATGCGGTTGAATCAATCAAAGTCGAATTGAAAGAGCGATTAGAGCAGCTCGAATCGTTAAATAAATTGGTTGAATATCAACGACTGGAACAACGCACTCGTTTTGATATCGAAATGATCAACGAGATTGGCTATTGCTCTGGCATAGAAAACTACTCTCGTTATTTGTCCGGACGTGCTGCCGGCCAACCACCGCCAACCTTGCTTGATTACTTGCCAAAAGATGCCTTGCTTATAATAGACGAGAGTCATGTCACTGTTCCACAATTGGGTGCGATGTATAAAGGTGATCGGGCGCGAAAGCAAAACCTGGTTGAGTACGGCTTCCGTTTACCCTCTGCACTAGACAATCGGCCATTACGATTTGATGAGTTTGAAAAACTCGCGCCACAAACAATATTTGTTTCTGCTACACCGAGAGCCTATGAAGAAGAACATTCAGGGAAGATAGTCGAACAGGTTGTAAGGCCTACAGGGTTAATAGATCCTGAGATTGAAGTACGCCCGGTGACAACACAAATTGACGATTTGCTTTCGGAGATTAATCTTCGTGTAGCAGTTAATGAACGCGTATTGGTCACGACGCTGACAAAACGCATGGCAGAAGATTTAACCGATTACCTGTCAGAGCACGGTATTCAAGTGCGCTATCTTCATTCAGATGTCGATACAGTTGAACGTGTTGAGATTATCCGAGATCTTAGAAAAGGAGAATTTGATGTCTTGGTAGGTATTAATCTTTTGCGTGAAGGTTTAGACCTGCCAGAAGTCTCTTTAGTGGCAATTCTTGATGCAGATAAAGAGGGTTTCTTACGCTCAGGGATGACTTTAATTCAGACTATTGGACGAGCTGCGAGAAACCTAAATGGCAAGGCTATACTATATGGAGATAAAATAACGAATTCCATGCAGCATGCTATAGATGAAACAGACCGTAGGCGTGCTAAACAGATTGAATTTAATAAAACACATGGAATTACACCCAGAGGTATTAAAAAGGCAATAACAGATATTCTGGATGGTGCATATACGGACAAAAACACGATTTCAAGGAGCTATCAGAGAGTCGCCGAAGATGTCGCTGAATATAGTGCCATGACTCCTGAGCTGTTAATGAAAAAAATTAAAAAAATGGAAGAAAAGATGTATCAGCATGCACGTGATTTAGAATTTGAAGCAGCAGCACAGGTGCGTGATGAGATCCATAAAATGAAGATTAACGGGCTTGGCTTAGACAATATTAAAGCAGGCTAATTAAATACCCTAGATACTGGAAAATGAAGATCTATAGCACATCTATTTTCATCCATAGCAGCGTCGCCTAAAGCGCCTACTGTTGGTGCTCCTCCTTGCAGGGAGCGGCCATACATGTCGTCGTGCCTCGCTTTGAATAAAAATAGAAGCACTCTAAACCTTAATTTTTCAGCATCTTGGGTATAGGGCTTGTAACGCACCCATAGTCTTCTGTATGCTAGCCGCCTTTAGGCGCGTAGCTCAGCTGGTTAGAGCACTACCTTGACATGGTAGGGGTCGTGTGTTCGAGTCACATCGTGCCTACCAAACAACATTCAGGCACCGTTTAATCGGTGCCTGTTATTTTAAACATCCTTTACACGTGGCCTTTTGTGGGGGTCACCACTGATAAATAAGGAGAGAACATGCCCACGATTACGTTACCCGATAAAAGCCAGCGCGAATATGATGACGCGCTTACAGTCATGCAAGTATCTGAGTCCATTGGACCTGGTCTAGCCAAGGCAACCCTTGGCGGTTTGGTTGATGATCAAGTCGTCGACGCTTCTTTTCTCATAGAAAAAGACAGCAATTTAAGAATTATTACCGAACGTGATCCTGAAGGATTAGAGATCATTCGGCATTCATGCGCCCATCTAATGGCGCAAGCGGTAAAAGAACTCTATCCGGAAGCACAGGTTACTATTGGCCCTGTTATAGAAGATGGTTTTTATTATGACTATGCCTACGAACCGGGTTTCACTCCGGAAGATTTGGTCAAAATTGAAAAAAAGATGCAGGAATTGTCCAAAGCCAACCTAGAGGTTACTCGATCAGTCAAAACCAGAGATGAGGCGACTGCATTTTTTCGTGAATTGGGTGAAGAATATAAGGCTCAAATCATTGAATCAATTCCTAATAATGAAGAACTCTCACTGTACACTCAAGGTGATTTCACCGACTTGTGCCGTGGACCTCATGTGCCCAGTACCGGAAAAATAAAATCCTTCAAGTTGATGAAGCTGGCAGGTGCTTATTGGCGTGGGGATTCTAATAATGAAATGCTACAACGAATATATGGCACTGCCTGGCAGGATAAAAACGTGATCATCGTAAATTGGCCAAGAAACAGGATTTGTTCCATTTTCAGGAAGAAGCGCCAGGAATGGTCTTTTGGCATCCGAAGGGTTGGGCGGTCTATAAAATCATCGAACGCTATATCAGTGCAAAAATGGATGTGCATGGCTACCAAGAGATCCAAACACCGCAAGTTGTCGATCAAAGCCTATGGGAACGTTCCGGACATTGGGACAAATTCAGGGATGATATGTTTACGACAAGTTCAGAGAACCGTGACTATGCGATAAAGCCGATGAATTGCCCGTGCCATATTCAGGTTTTTAATCAAGGATTAAAGAGTTATCGAGATTTGCCACTACGCTTGGCTGAATTTGGCTCCTGTCACCGCAATGAAGCCTCTGGAACCTTGCATGGTTTAATGCGTGCCCGTAATTTTACGCAAGATGATGCCCATATCTTTTGTACTGAAGCCCAAATACAGGATGAGGTTTCAAATTTTATCGATATGTTGTTTGAGGTTTATCGAGATTTTGGGTTCGACGACATCATTATTAAGCTTTCCACGCGTCCAGAAAAAAGGGTAGGCAATGATGAAGTTTGGGACAAGGCCGAAAAAGCGCTGGAATTAGCATTAAATAACAAAGATATAGAGTGGGATCTTCAACCTGGTGAAGGGGCCTTTTACGGACCGAAGATTGAATTCTCACTTAAAGACTGCATTGGACGTGTATGGCAATGTGGGACGATTCAGGTCGACTTTTCCATGCCTGAGCGACTGGATGCCTCTTATGTCAATGAGGACAGCACAAAGCAAGTTCCAGTGATGCTTCATCGCGCCATTGTTGGCTCGATGGAACGATTTATTGGTATTTTGATTGAGAACTATGCAGGCGCTTTTCCAGTTTGGTTGTCACCAATTCAGGCCGTTGTGATATCAATTACAGAAAAACAAAGTGAATATGCAAAAAAAGTAGCAGAAATCTTGAAAAACCAGAGCTTTAGGGTCGAAGTTGACTTGAGAAATGAGACGATCGGGCTTAAAATCCGCGACCACGCAATGCAACGTGTCCCCTACCAAATTATTCTGGGTGCGCGTGAGCAGGATGAAAATACTGTCGCAGTGCGGACTCGTGAAGGTGAAGACCTTGGGACAATGTCTCTTGAGGATCTCATCGAACGATTTAATGGCGATATTGCGCGTCTTGGTCGCAATGATTTGGAGGAATAATTTATCAGCTCAGACAAGAAGACACGCCTCAATGAAGACATAACTTCGCCAGAGGTGAGGTTAATAGATGCAGAAGGTGAACAAGTAGGTGTAGTGTCAATTACTGAAGCAAAACAAATCGCTCAAGACTCCGAGTTAGATCTGGTTGAAATAGTACCCAATTCAGAGCCACCTGTTTGTCGGGTTATGGATTACGGAAAATTCATATTCGAGCAGAATAAGAAAAAGCACGCTGCTAAAAAGAAGCAAAAGCAGATACAGATTAAGGAAATTAAGTTTAGACCTGGCACCGAAGACGGTGATTACCAAATAAAGTTAAAGAATTTAATCAAATTCTTGAACAACGGTGATAAGGCAAAGATTACACTCCGATTTCGTGGTAGAGAAATGGTACATCAGGAATTAGGAACGAAGATGTTAAAGAGAATAGAGGCCGATCTGGAAGAATACGGAACAGTTGAGCAATTTCCAAAGATGGAAGGTCGACAAATGGTCATGGTTTTGGCCTCAAAGAAATAAATTGAAGAAATATTGAGTGGAGTTATTGAAATGCCCAAGATGAAATCAAACAGCGGTGCTGCAAAGCGATTTTCACGTACTGCATCGGGAAAGTTTAAACATGGACAGTCACATCGTAGCCATATTTTGACTAAAAAGAGCACAAAGCGAAAACGTCAGTTACGCGGAATGCTTGCAGTTCATGATAGTGACCAGAAGGCAGTTGCCCGAATGGTTCCGTATTTATAGAGAGGAATTGAAGCAATGCCCAGAGTAAAACGTGGCGTAACCGCACACGCCAGACATAAAAAAATTATTGACCAAGCCAAAGGTTACAGAGGTCGACGTAAGAATATATTTCGTGTTGCCAAGCAAGCAGTTACCAAGGCAGGACAGTATGCATACAGAGATCGACGTCAACGTAAACGACAGTTTCGTTCGCTTTGGATTACGCGAATTAATGCTGCTGCTCGAATTCATGGGCTCTCTTATAGCCGCTTCATAGATGGATTGAACAAGGCATCAGTTGAGGTTGACCGTAAAGTATTAGCTGACATTGCTGTATTTGATAAGGTTACTTTTGGCGTATTAGCCGAACAGGCCAAGGCCAGCCTCACCCATTAATCTTTTTTATAATGATCTAAAAAAGGGAAAGGCTTACCTTTCCCTTTTTTATTTACAAGGACGTAATGTCATCAAAAATTGCTCCTGCATTTTTGATATTTCCGCCATCCATGGCGGTCATGTCGCGAGAGGATCGGAGTCAGTAGCGACGGAATATTGGATAAAACGTGAATAATACTGAGAAACTAAAATCCCAGGCAATTTCAGAGATAGATTCAGCATCTGAT
>JBLIML010000238.1:0-5938 GCA_047638675.1 Planctomycetota bacterium
ACTTTGAGCTGTTGTTCCTGGATCGTAAAGATAACGATATCGGTGGATACGGCGGGATGTGGGTATTCGTATTGGTACATAAGCCTTAGTGTAGTAAGTACAATAACTAAAGCTTAGTGTATCTAGTACACTAAAATCAAGGACGAATTTAGGGTTTACTCAGATTTGGTGGGCTTGGCCAGGCGAATACCCAGATCTTTCAATTGCTTACTGCTCGCAATGGAGGGCGCTGAGGTAAGCAAACAGCTGGCAGATTGGGTTTTAGGGAAGGCGATCACATCACGAATTGAGGTGGCACCAGCCATGATCATCACAATGCGATCGAGGCCGAAAGCGATACCACCGTGGGGCGGGCAACCATAATCAAGGGCGTCGATGAGAAAACCAAACTTCTCTTTTGCTTCTTCTTCACCAATACCTAACAGGGCCAATACCCCCATTTGCATCTCCGCCCGATGGATACGTATGGACCCGCCACCTAGCTCCATGCCGTTCATGACCATGTCATAGGCACGGGACAGGCTCTCGCCTGGATTAGCCTGGAGCTCGGGCAGGCTGTCGTTCTGCGGGGCAGTAAAGGGGTGATGCAGGGCGTCCCAGCGGTTTTCATCCTCATTACGACCAAACATAGGAAAATCAACCACCCACAGGGGTGCCCACTCTCCTTGAAGTAAGTGTCGATCGTGCCCAAGCTTATCTCTTAGCGCCCCGAGTGCCTGATTCACCACGCTGGTTTTATCCGCACCGAAGAAAATCAAATCGCCAGTGGCAGCCTGCGTGCGTGTCATGATCGTCTCGACAACATCGTCGGGCAGAAACTTTAATATCGGCGACTGCAAACCCTCTCGACCAGCGCTTAAATCGTTTACTTTTATATAGGCAAGACCTCTGGCACCGTATTGACCGACAAAGCTGGTCAAATCGTCAATTTCTTTACGCGTCAATTCACAGCCTTTAGGCACGCACAATGCCGCGACTCGACCATCGGCCATTTTGGCCGGGCCTGAGAACACTTTGAATTCCACTTCCTGCATCACATCACTGACGTCTACGAGCTCCAGTGGATTACGCAAATCAGGTCTGTCAGAACCGAAACGATACATCGCCTCTGCATAAGTCATGCGGGGAAAGGGGGATGGCAGGTCAATATCCAAAATCTGTTTGAACAATGTTCGCATCAATTCCTCGGTCAAGCCGGTTATTTCATCCTCATTCATGAATGAGGTTTCGATATCCAGTTGCGTGAATTCCGGCTGGCGATCAGCGCGCAGGTCTTCGTCACGAAAACAGCGAACGATCTGATAATAGCGGTCCATACCAGACATCATCAGCAACTGTTTAAACAATTGCGGGGATTGCGGTAGGGCAAAAAACTCACCCTGATGAGTACGACTGGGGACAAGATAGTCCCTGGCACCCTCCGGGGTAGCTTTTGTCAGCATCGGCGTCTCGATTTCAAGGAAACCATTGTCGTCGAGAAAATTGTGCATCATGCGCGAGACCTGGGCACGCAGGCGCATGTTCTTTTGCATAACAGGGCGACGTAAATCGACATAACGATAACGCAGCCGAATGTCATCATGCACATGCTCATCATCAAGTTGAAATGGCGGCGTCTTGGCCTTGTTAAGGATCTCTATGCTGTGCCCCAGCACTTCTACTTCACCGGTCGCCATCTCGGCATTAATGGTACCTTCTGGACGGTTACGGACGCGTCCTGTAATGCGCAGTACATATTCATTACGCACCATATCAGCGGTGGCAAAGGCCTCGGCACGGTCTGGATCAAAGACAATTTGTGCCACGCCCTCACGATCCCTGAGGTCGATAAATATCACCCCACCATGATCACGGCGACGGTGCACCCAGCCGTAGAGTTCTACTTCCTGGTCAAGCAGGGAGGTGTCGAGTTGTCCGCAATAGTGACTGCGCATGTAGTTGATTTCCTGAGGATCTGGCGAAAAGGCGGCATATTACGGCCACGCTGGCGAATGCGCAAGCTAGCTCGACGCGATTAGTGATTCTTTTATCGGGCCTTCCGGCACCACCACGCCAATAGAAATGATAAATTTGAAACCATCTTCAACGCTCATATCCAGTTCGATAATGTCTTCCTTGGGAAACAGGAGAATGAAACCGGACGTTGGATTGGGTGTGGTTGGAAGGAATATGGCCAGCATAGTTGACTCCATGCCTGCACATTCAAAGGCCACCGCTTCATTGGTTAAAAAGCCAATGCTCCAGATCCCCTTACGCGGGTATTCTGCCAATACGACCTTGCGAAAGGATTTTCCCTTGGAAGTCAGCACGGTGGACGAGATTTGTTTTACCGCGTTGTAGATACTGCGAACAATCGGAATGCGACTAAGAATGTTTTCCCAAAGCGTCACCAGCTGTCTGCCAACCAGATTGGCCGCCAGCATCCCGGTAAGCACTAAAACCCCAAGTGCGAGAACAAGACCAAAACCGGGAATGGAAAACCCAAACAAGGATTCAGGCCGATAGTCAATTGGCAGGAACAGAATAATTTTGTCCAGCAGGTCAATGACCAGCTTGATAATGACCACTGTCGCCGCCAGGGGCAGCCAGACCAGTAGCCCGGCAATGATATATTTTCGTAGAGTGGCCATCATCCGGACAGAATGCCGGAATTATGGCTTAATGACTAGTCGTCGCTGGAGGCCTTTTTTACAGGTTTTGCTTCTGTCGCTTTTTTAGTAGTAGCACTGTCAGAGGAAGACGAAGCCTTTTTGCTGTCAGTGGAATCAGACTTCTTGGAATCACCAGCGGAATCAGACTTCTTGGAGTCACTAGCGGAATCCGACTTCTTCGAATCGCCACTGTCCGGCTGCTTATTATCTGATATAGAGAGGTTTTTTTGTTCCTTTTTATCCTTGAAATCTGTTTCATACCAGCCGGATCCGCTAAGACGAAAGGCGGCGGCAGAAACCAGTTTGCGCAGACTCTGTTTGCCACACTCAGGACATTTCTTCAGAGGCTTGTCACTTATCTTCTGTAAAGTCTCAAGCTTATGTTCGCATTTGTTGCATTGATATTCGTAAATAGGCACTTCCAAATCTCACTATATGAAAAGACGCAGAGAAAATAGGTGCTATCCACACTAAAATCAAGGGGAGATATACCTTATTAATGGTTAATTCGATAATCGGGCGACAAAAGCCAGTTTTACCCACCGGATAAACTCCGGTATCATCGCTTTCCTTTTGAGCCTGACGCTCAAGAACAACAATCTGTAAAGGGTCGTTAGCTCAGTTGGTAGAGCAGTGGATTTTTAATCCATTGGTCGCAGGTTCGAATCCTGCACGACCCACCATTCTTATCTTTTTTTCAAAAAAAATCTAAAGGCATGCTCCTACCACGAATCTTGTAGGGTCGAATTCATTCGACCGCGGAGGCCAGGATGCTGGCATGCGGCCGAATGAATTCGGCCCTACAGGGTTGTTGATTTGCATGTTCTGATGCTAGATGCCATTTACTCACTGCTTGCAGCAATTTCAGTCTATAGTACCAATGACCGCCTTTGGCGGACTTTATCGAACCAGGTCCCTGCATTTGCGAGGACAATGAGATAAAGAAGTTTTTAAACAGCCATAACAAATCAAAACAAATTACTCTGGTCGCCCTCCGATGAGCGAATAAACAATTCCCAGATCGAAAAGTTCCGTCACTTTGTTGAGGAAAGAAGCGGTCGCACTTTCTCCTCCTATGCGGATCTCTTGCACGGGGTCAGGCCTTACAATTTACATCAAAAATGTCAAATGCAAGGCCTGAGACCGGCGGCATCCATTGTCGCTTACCCGAATGACTTGGATCACAGAGACAGTGCGCATCAGTGCACGGAATCTCTGACCGAGGAATTTGGAATGATGCCCTTGTTGCTAATGCGTGGTTTGCAGTGTTCTGAGATTGACCTCGAAAGAAAGTCTCTTGTTAAATCGAGGCTAAATTTCGCTCATGATGTGAAATGTAAGGACTGACACCGCTCTATTATTGAGGGTAATGATAAAAACTATGGAGTTGTCAAAGTTCTTGAAACATTTTGTAATATGCTGGAAAAGTCGATACGAGACGACCAATGATAGATAATAAAATTTAGCGTCATGTAATCCATTTCGGAATAATTCTGGTTGATTGATTATGAACATAAAAAAACTGGTAGTAGCTGTTGATTTTTCTAAACCGTCCATACAAGCACTGCAGGTTGCCATTGACCTGAGCCAGCAATTGCAAAGCGCAATTTATATTGTATATGCTGCTGATATGGACGATAAAAGCGTCTCGACAGCCCAGATAGGTTTAGATGAGACTGTTGAGATGAAAGTATTCAAAGATCTTAAACATCAGCTGCATGCGCTGGTAGAAAAGATGTCCAACGGAAAAACTGAAGTCATTATTGAAGTTGAATATGGTGATCCTACCGAAGGGATTGTACGACTTGCCGCAAAAGTTAACGCGGACATCATAGTTATGGGCACCCATGGAAGAACAGGTATCGAACATCTGTTGATAGGCAGTGTCGCGGAAAATGTCTTACGGAAAGCTGAGATCCCGGTGCTTTGTGTGCGAGCTTGACTCGACGCTCATACTTTAAGTGCGGGATGAGCAAACAAGCCCTTTACAGAAATAGGAAATTCAATCTCTGTGGTCACTGTTCGGTGCTTGTTAATGATGATTTATGCCACTGCAGTTTGTGCATTCCCTTGAGAAATTTTTCACTTTAGACGATGTGTAAGATGTGTAAAATGTCAGGCCTGACCCCGACGAGAAACAGATAGGCTGAATCCTAACGATGGTTGGAACCTGTCTTCTACTCTACCCGAACCCATCGAGCCCATTAAATAGGCCTTGGAATCAGATCCGGTACCAGTAAGACGATACTTTCCACCTCGTCTAGTCCTTCTCCGCAAGCTGCGATTGCGCCTTCAGCTGTGTCCCCCGCAGCCAGCACCCTACTGTTTGTAACTACGATCCATTTTGCCCGGTGCTTCTCCATTAATTCATCAATATTTGCTCCAATCCAACGACGATTACTTAACATGGCCCGCAATTTCATCCGGTAGGGTGAAAGGTCAGAACTTGATATATCGTCATTCATCTGTGCAGACCTCGATTGCTTACACATTTATACCCATGGATTTCAGCAACGCTATTGCGGTTTCGGTGCGGCGTGGTTCGGCCTTGCCACGCTTGTAACCTTCGTTGGACGGTGCCAGGGCTTCGGTCAAATCAAACACGGTAAAAGATGTCAGTCCGGGTTCCCCGGTGCCGGTAACAGAAGGTTCTGATGGATCCAGATAACACCCTGGTAGCTGCTCAACCACGAAAATGTCCTTGCCACCCTGAAAGCGTACCGAGAACGACCAGATCAGATCATTGATGTTGCGTATATCGATATCATCCTCCATGACGAACAGGTTTTTTACCAGCCTGCCGGAACGGCAACCCCGTACCGCCATGGCCAGTTGCCGGATGAGGCCAGCGCGATTCGACCCTTTACGGATGGCGATCGCCGTCGTTAGACCTTCCGCACCCATGACCGCAACATCTGCTACTTCTGGTATAGAGGTTTTTACCTGGGTATACATGCTGGCGGAGTAGACAAGGTGATCGATGATGTGTCCTTCGGTCGGTTCCCTGCCCATGTACATGTACTGGTAGATGGGTGATTTACGCATGGTAATTGTCTTTACCTCCAGCTCCGGCAGGTAAAAAATCCCTGAGTGATAACCGGTGAATTCCGAGAACGGTCCTTCGAGTATGCGTTCAGTGGGGTGATAGTAACCCTCGATGACAATTTCCGCTTCAGCAGGTACAAGAATTTGCGGATGCAATTCCGAACGTACCATGTGCAATTTTTCGCCTGTAAAGGCACCCCAGTATTCGTATTCGGCAACACCGGCAGGTGCCGACATCTGAC
>JBLIML010000239.1:0-5928 GCA_047638675.1 Planctomycetota bacterium
AATTGGATCGGGACCGCGATGTATGAATTGTTCATCAGAGGCCTTACCTTCCTCTGAACCGGGTCGGAAATCCGGGTTGATGGAGAATGCTTTACAGATTTCTTCTCCATCCTCCATGCCATACATCACACCAATGGTATAACCCTGCATATCTCCGAAAGCATGATATTTAGGTTCATGCCAGAAAAACGGTGATGTTCGTCTCGACTCTGTTTCACCCAAACCGTTTACACTATTGCCGCTTATTTCCGGCATGGGCTGAAGAGCCTGCGGCGGTGCTTGCCAAATTGGAATTTTACGAGGCATTGAATTCTCCTGTGAAGGATGGATCTGTTTAATCTACTACAAATACAATGCTATTAATAATTGGTAGCCCAATCAATCTTTACAAATTCAATATTGAGCATTTTATTAAGTTAAATTGCGCATAAACCGACTGCGTCATATCATCAGAGCTCCAGAGCCGATAAATACGGCTAGTAAATCAGGAATATCAATAATGATCATTTACGGTGTCGCACTGCTCTCGTTCTGCTTGATTGTGGGCATGTTAATTGGAGAAATGCTGGGAGTCGCACTTGGTGTGGAGGCGAATGTTGGTGGCGTCGGTATCGCCATGTTATTTCTCGTCCTGGCCAGTAACACTGATCGCTTCAAGACGCTGGTGGAAGGGGTCTCTGGCAAAGGCATTCAATTTTGGAGTGCCATGTATATTCCTATTGTGGTGGCCATGGCCGCTAAACAAAATGTAATGGCGGCCTTTGAAGGCGGCATGCTCGCCGTGGCTGCAGGGGTATCTGCCGTTGTTGTCAGTTTCGCCCTGGTCCCTGTGATCAGCAGGATTGGATTGTCTAGTAATGATAAGAAGGAAATTGACTAGTGGATATCATTGAAACCGTCTTTGTCCGCAACTCTCTCATCGTCGCCTTTGCCGTTGTTGGTGTCACAATCTGGATATCCTATTTTTTTGCCGACAAATTAACCCATGGTCGCATCCACGGTTCGGCGATTGCGATCGCTCTGGGATTAGTCACTGCCTACTTTGCGGGTAGAGTGACAGGCGGCAATGCCGGTGTTGCCGATCTACCTTTGCTTGGCGGTATCGGCCTGATGGGTGGCGGCATGATGCGCGATTTTGCCATTGTTGCCACGGCCTTTGGCGTCAAATTAGGTGAACTGAAAAAAGCCGGGATCGCTGGCGTGATTTCAATATTCGCCGGTGTTGTTGTATCTTTTATCGTCGGCGCAGTTGTCGCGGTAATGTATGGTTACTCTGACCCCGTCGCCATCACCACCATCGGCGCTGGCGCAGTGACTTATATCGTTGGCCCGGTAACCGGATCCGCATTAGGTGCTAGCTCGGATCTGATCGCTCTTAGCGTAGCCGCCGGTTTGATAAAATCTATTCTCGTGATGATCGGCACACCCATAGTTGCTCGCCATATCGGTTTGGACAATCCACGTTCAGCCATGGTCTTTGGCGGCCTGATGGGAACGACAAGTGGTGTCGCGGCTGGACTCGCCGCCACCGATCCGAAACTGGTGCCTTACGGCGCGATGACGGCCACATTTTATACCGGTGTGGGTTGTTTGCTTGGACCTTCTATTTTGTTTTTTATTGTGAAGGCGCTGGTTTGAATCGTAGGTTCTTCACTTGAAATTGTTAAATGTTCTGCTTTCAGCGATGTATTAAATGACTGGGTACTGGTATTCACCAGTATGATGGTGAGGTACCAGCACTGGCACAGAATTATTAAAAATCATAGGCAACAACCTTTGCTGTTTTCCCGGCAATAAACTCCGATATAAATTTTTCATGGATAGGATGCACGAGATACTCATTCATATCCTGTACTGATTTAAATGTAATAGCGTTGCCAAGATCAAAACTATCGTCTACCCGATCCCTGTCGCTTTGAATGGGATTTCCGATCCGAATGGACTGGACTTGAGGGATATCTCTCAATCGTTCATTCGCCTCAAACAGTTTTTTAAGATATTCCTCTGTTCGAAACTCTGGTTTTAACCAGGCGATAACGATATGGGTGATCACGTTGGTTTCAGGTTCTGCAGAAAAGCAAAGACCCGGCATTAACATCGCCGCCAGCAAGAACTGGGCAACTATTCGATTTATTCTTTTCACATTTTTTACCTTATAAATAGTTAAGCCTCAGCGCCATTGCATTTCAATTATTTCAATAGCTTCCTCACCCGTATTTTCAAAACTGTGGCTCTTACCACCATCATGCCAGTCAAAATCCCCTGCAGCTACGGCCTTAGCTTCGCCGCTACTATCTGCCAAAGTTCCTGCGCTCATGAAAACCTCTGTGAAAGGCAGGTTATGCTGATGAAATCCGGTTTTCTCGCCGGGCTTTAAGTGTATGCGATAAACTCTGGCATGCGGTTTTTCAATGGCCAGTTCCATGCCACTAGTATCCCCTTCGAGTGGTGTGGTATCGCTCGACACCTCATCTTTACTGGCAATACCAATTAAATGGAAAGGTGTGGTGCCAATATTACCCACCTGGTGTATATGCGGCAGGCCATGGTTATCGGAGCTAAAACGCAGATCACCGGTATGCACCTCAACCTCGCGCCGATTTCCGTCCAGTGGTTTCGCCCAGACTTTACTCCCTGTAAGCGTCACATAAAGCACATTTAGTTTATGTTCGTGATAGAGACTTTCATAACCAGGCGGTAAATTCACGTCCAGAATAAATGCATGATCATTTTCGAACACCAACCTGTGTTTCGGCTCTTCATAGACCGGCACCCAATCTTGAGAGTAGGCAGCGGCACAAAATAAAGCTATTCCGAGTCCGAGGAATATTGAAACTGGTGTAGCCCTGTTTTTTTCAAGTTTACTTAATTTGTTAATTTGTATTGAAGTCGTCATATTGAACACCTTAATTATATTGCGAAGGAGAAGAGTCAATGGCCCTATCTTATGCCTTGCCGGGCCGCATTTGAACCGCTTAGTCGATATTTTTGACAAGCTGAAAATTAAATCCATTATACGACATTAGTTTCCATCTTAATATTGAGGACAGCATCTGTGACAACTCAAATGATTTTTCGTTTAATCTTATCCTTATTATTTCTCGGTGATTGCCTGCTGAGCACAGCAATTGCCGATGATGAAGTCAACGTCCTGGACCGACCAGCAAGCCATCTAAACACCGTTTTCCATGTCGGGCTCTGGGTTGAAGATATGGATGAGATGTTGAGTTTTCTAGCTGAGGTCATGGATTATAAGATCGTCTTACGTGCACAGAGAGATACAGGCGGAGAACGACTGATCTTGAGTGATCCTCGTGGACAGTATATTGAGTTACTGTCGGATCCGGAAAATGTGCAAGCTCATCCTGATTTTCCACTGCATCCACAAGGGCGCGTGGCCGGTGTTGCACATATTTCTATATGGGTTGAGGATGTCACGATTCTCAAAAGCACGCTTTTGGCAAAGGGCTATGAAGTAATAGGGCAGGCACCTAAAGACTTCGCAGATGGCTACGTGACTTCCGGGAAAGATAGCTATCGAATACTATTTATACGAGGTCCGAGCGGACTTAGCTTTGAATTTTTTGAAGTAAAGCTTTAGCTCACTCTGATTTAACTGCACCCCACGCTGATGAGCCACCAGGTGTATGGATAAATTCTACCGACAGGCTCCTCATATCTTAATGCCAGGATAGGATTGGATCGTGCGACACGGATCGCATGGGTGTCGACTGTTAACCAGATCAACAGCGATACCAATAATGGATAACACCAGAAAGGCTAGTACCGTTTTCCAATATCGATGCAGCCAATGACGCTCAATACTACGACCCATCGTCGTATAGCGATGCGCATCTTTGCTATCTGGAAGTGGGCTGATGTTGCTCATGAGCTAAGCGGGTAATTTTCTGAGTATCGCGAATTAGAGATCGGCGAATTCCGCAGGCTTCGCCGATGCAAGCGCCTGCAGTTGCCACGTTCTTTCTTTATGAAGGCGTAGACTTCACTTTCTGGTCAGTGACATACACCATCCCTTGTGCCCTCGCCTTGCTCATCGACTTCAACGAGAGATCCACCTGCTTGTCGATTTGACTCTGCAGCACCTGATTCATCTCTAAAGTTTGTTTCTCAAATTCTGCTGCGTTAACACTTGAATTCACGGATAGAGCCAATAAGCCACTGATAACTAGTATGTTTAAGGTTTTCATGATGTGATTCTCCACGATTATTTATTTAAGTTACTAGCTTAGATGCAGGCATATGCCAATTCGGATGCAAGAGTGGAAAATATTTTTTTAATAATTTTATCGAGCGAATTGGCAGCCCATCGTTGCGGGCACACATAAGGGAGATTTCGCAAAAGAGCGTGTAAGATTAATTAGAGATTAAGGACTACAAATACAAACTACTTTCCATTTGAAGTCCTCTCGTTTACCTTATAAATCGTGTAATAAATTCAGAGAACCTCAAATGCGTAATAATGAAGGCCACAATGCTAATTTCTCCCGCGCACGCCTGTATTGTGCTGTCCTGGTCATAATAACGTTAAGTCTGATCATTCCTGATGCCCCCCTTGCCGACGTATCTAGCCCACCCAATATCAGTAGCGTCTGGTCAAACGCGCTACTTACGCCTGAAGATGAACGCTGGCGCCTGGTGGATATCGCCTGTGCCCGTACCGGATGCTCTTTAACAGGTTTCACCTACCTGCAGGCTCTACTGGAAGATAAAAATAACGACCACCGTTCTATAAAAGAACTTTTTTTTGATATGCGGGAATACGAAAAAAAGCAAAACGAGAACTTGCTAACACCCCTGGGTCAAAAAAAGCAGGCTGAGTACCATCCTTCCCAGGGAGCCGCGCTCGATTGCACGCCCGAAGGTGACAATTTGCGACATCAAATACTTGCCCCGGTGCCGATGCAAATTGAACAACTGGAAGACCGGGTGATCATTCGTTACGAATACTGGAATGCTGTGCGAACCATATATCTGGATGGACGCGCGTACCCTGAAGGAGAACCGCCGACGCGTCTCGGACATTCCGTTGGACGTTATGAAGGCTCAACAATGATAGTTGAAACCACACACGTGATCCCGAATGTGACCGGCGTACCTGGTGGTGGTGCGTTCGCTCCCAGCTCGGAGACAATTTTTATAGAACGCTATACGCATAACCCCGACAATGGCCGGCTTGATCTGGAACTGAGCATCATTGATCCGGTGCACTTTAAAAAGCCCTATGGTAATCAGAGAAGTTATTTACCAGAACCTGATTGGGAGCTGGATGAATTTATTTGCGAGGCGATTACAGGCGAATTTTGAGGAGTAAAAAAATGATTAAACGACTGACGATATTATTGATAGCTGGACTGCTTTGTTCCTTGCCCACCTATTCGCATCATGGCCCGGCGTCACACTATGATCTGGATAAATCGATTACTGTTGAAGGTGTCGTCAGCGAATTCAGGCTGATTAACCCTCATGCAAGGATTTATTTTAACGTCACCACAGAAAATGGCGAAGTCAAACAATGGCTGGCCGAAGGCAATGCTTCGGCAATATTGAAACGACGTGGCTGGAAAAGAGATACGCTAAAACCAGGTGACAGCATCAAAATTTCCGGCAACCCCGCAAAAGATGGCGGTAACAAGATGGACTGGAAATTAATCGTCCTGGAAGATGGCACTGAGCTTTATGGCGGTAACACCGTCGCCGAAGAACGCGAACGACAATTGGATGAACTGGAAAAACGCAGGCGAAATAAATTGGGGTCAGAGTAAAATAAAAGGGGGTCAGAGTTAAATTAGACAGTTTGATATTAACCATTTCCATCGCTCCTGGTGTCTATTTTAACTCTGACCCCCTTTTATTTTACTCTGACCCCAATTTATTTCGCCTGCGTTTTTCCAGTTCATCCAATTGTCG
>JBLIML010000240.1:0-5913 GCA_047638675.1 Planctomycetota bacterium
CTCGCCTTCAGGAAACTGATGATTTACGATTGCAATGGCAAGTGGCGCTAATAAATATTGCTCAATAGCGCGCTTCATTGGTCTTGCACCAAGCGTTTCAGAAAAGCCTTTATCCATTAAAAAACTCAAAGCAGAATCTTCCCATTCCACAGCCCATTTTCTTTGGCGAAAACCTCGGCGTTGTAATACTTTTTTTAACTCATTTCGAAGAATTTTTCTAACCACTCCTCTGCTTAATGGCTTAAATGCAACTACTCTGTCAATTCGATTTAAAAACTCAGGTCTAAAAACTCCTTCTAATTCTTTAAAGACTTTATCAACTTGATAACCGCCTGGTGCATCGGGTTTAAATCCTGGTACAGCGCCAGAAGAAATTCCTGCACCCAAGTTGGATGTCATTATAATAATTGCATGCCTGAAATCTGCAGTGTCTCCTTGCGGGTCCGTCATTCTGCCGTCATCAAAAACTTGCAGAAATAGATCCCAAACTTTAGGATGAGACTTTTCAAATTCGTCTAATAGAATTACACTAAATGGGTTTTTTCGAATTTGATCGACAAGCGCAATAGAATCTCCACCTAGCCCACCAAAAATGCGGTACATAGAGTCCGCAGTCTGAAATTCAGACATGTCTAAGCGAATCATTCGGTCTGGTGAACCGAACATAAAATCTGCAAGTGTCTTTGCAATCTCGGTTTTTCCTGTACCTGTTGGGCCTACAAAAAGAAATACTCCCGCTGGGCGAGAAGGGTCAGTTAAACCCGCCTTTATCATGGCAATGCGCTCTGTTAACACATCAACAGCTTCTTCCTGACCTAGTACCTGATCTTGAAATGCTTTGCTTAAATCGCCCAGATCCAATTTCTGACGGTCATCAAGAATTTCAAGTGGCAGTCCTGTCATTCCAGATAAAGCAGATATAAAATCTCCCTGCTGAATGCCGGTTTTAGGGCGGCCTTCACTGTTTTCGGCCTGAAAATGCTTCTCCGTCAACTTGAGAAAGTCCATCAGATTCCCAGGCTCCTCTTTGTTTCCCAGATATTGTTTAGCCATCCATGCCGCTTCTTTTAGTGCATGTTTATCCACTTCTTTCCAGGCTGTTTTATTTTGCTTTGTTGCAATCCATTTTTCGGCCAGGGCAATGGCATAGGCTGTGTCTTCTGGCTGAATTCGAATCTGTTCCATAGCAATCTGCAGGGCAGGCCGAAACTGCAAAACACGCTCATAATGCCTGGGCTGTGTCTCTCCAATAACTGTAATTCTACCAGCTTCCACATGTGGCAATATCATATCCAGAATACCCATGGGAGAGTACTCGTGTTTGCCGATATAATAGAGCTCATGAAAACGCGGAACAATCCAAAGCCACTTTTCTTTTGACTTCTGTAGAAACTCGCTTAATGTCCTTACTTGCTGCTCAAGGTCACCAATATAGCGTTGCCCGGCAACGAGATCTGTTGCACCGGAGACAAAGATCTTCCATCCAAGTCCATCCAATTCTTTACAAGCAAGATCGATTAGCGTGGTTTTCCCAACACCGGGTTCACCACTGACAACCACCGACCGGGATTGCTTTGCGGTGAGAAATGCAACCATTTGCTGCACAGCTTTACTGTGACCATCATCTGTGATGAGGTCGGAAGGGAACCTTGATTTGTCCCATATATATCCAATTTGTCGAAGAAAGTCGAGGCTCATTTAGCTTGTATCGCAGGTTATCTCCGAAATTTTCAGCAATAGCCCTCGGCCATTAAGACACATTATATTCGGGGACCTGAAAAATCGATTGTTAAATTACAAATGTTACCCAATAATAGCTATTTACCCACTTAGTTCGAACTAAAGAGCAATTGTTGGATTGTCCAAAAAGGTTAAAAGCTGCTACACGGATTTTGCTATGCGAAACGAGACGGCTTTTTTTAATCCCACTGCAAACTCAAAAAGACAGTTTCGCAGCAAGTACAGGAATCAATCCCACCGGATCGATATCGTCTGTAATATTTTCATTGAGTCTGTTGGTGACATTTTGTATATCAAGAGTGATCGTTGTTCGTAGTTTTCCTCGGTCTCTTGTATATGCAATACGAAGATCCAGTCTTAAATAATCCGGAAGTGACTCTTCAAAAGCACTCTCTTCGAGCCGATATCCTCCAGACCACAACAAACGTCCCGATGTGAAAATATTGTCCCTTCCCTTGCGCAAGGGAAATTCTTTTCCACCCGAAAAATTTGTGATGAAGTTTGCATCCCAGGCAGATGCGCGTCTAATGCCATCAGCCGCAGTAAAAAAAGATCGAAAAGCTGACATATTGCACAGCAAAAACCACCCCTGATAAAACTCTTTCTCGACTGAAAAATCAATACCATAATTTAATCCTGTGCCATCATTATCAAGTGCATAAATAGGATAACGCCACATATAATTAATCGCCGAAAAAAGAGAATTGGAATTAGTTGAAACCGGCACATCAAAAAGATATTGATAATATACTTCAGCCCCAATGTGCCATTTACTTATGTGTTTAGATACCCCGGCAACAAAATGAGCCGCTTTGCTATAATCAAGATTTTTATTTGGGTGATACAAGAGTGAGTCTGAGGTCACCAATCGATTCATATAATATCCCATCGATTCAAGCCTACTGTGAATCCCTGCTGCTGCTGTAAACTCAAGCCCATTAAGATGAAGGTATGTAACGCCAAGTCGGGGTTCAATACTCCAGGTATTATTGTAAAAAAAATAGTTCCCATGGATTCCTACAAGAAATTCAATCTCACTTTTTGTAGTGTATTGGAACTGTGAAAAGGCCTCTGCAAATACCGCCAAATCATCTGCAGCCCACCAGTTGTTGGCCGGGTTCATCAGCGTCCCAAATTTTTCTTTCATTGAAAAATCCTGAAGTGTATAGATTAAACCCGACAGGATTTTTATACGCTCTATACCACTATATTGATGGGACGATGAAAGTTTTAATGTACGATTCTGAGATTCAAAAAGACCTTTTTCTTCCGTTACAAGAGGCAATATATTATAGGTCTCTGTACTTACACTGTAAGCAGCGATGTTAGAAAACATGTGTGCCTTTTTCCAAGCAAAATACTTCAGTCCGCCAAGCCACAAACTGTACATTTTCTCTTCCCTGTCTGCTATAGACCGTTCAACTGTGCTGATCCCACCGATAGAAAACACATCTAGAAAACTGTGGTCATTTAGGTTGAAATGGCTTTTGAAATTGTAATCCTGATAAGCGGTCTTTGTCTCACCTATGTTGAAACCAAGATCACCAACCAAGCCCAATGTAGAATAGCGATAGTTTAAGTTATAACTGTGGTTTTTGTCTTTTTTAAAAGGCCCTTCTGCTCCAGCCTCAACTCCCAACATTCCAACCTGAGCACTAAACCTGTGATCCAACCGAGATCCATTTCGAAGTCTCAGATCAAATGCTCCGCTTATCGCGTTTCCTATTTGGGCTGGGAATGCTCCTGAATAAAAGTCTGAGTGCCCCAGAAAATTAGAGCTAATCATACTCACCGAGCCTGTAACACCTCCTTCGGTAGAAAAATGACTTGGCGTGGGAATTTCAATTCCGTCAACCCTCCAGACCACGCCTTTGGGTGAATTTCCACGTATGGATAGCGCTCCTGTTATATCATCAGAGCCCTTGACGCCTGGAAAACTCAATGCCAGCCTTGCAGGATCAGAGAGATTACCCGGAATACTTTCAACTTGTTTAATTCCAAATGAGCGGGAAGATGAGGATGCCATTCCATCTATTGCTCGATAAGAAACACCCCAGACAGGCACGGGGGCATAGACAACAGGCTTTTCTTTTAATTCAATTTCTCCAAGATGCAGATTTCTGACTAGCTCAATTTCGAGCTCATAAGATTCATAAGAGACAAAACTGATTTTAAGTAAATAGCTGCCTGCGGGAATTTCTTCGAATTTAAAATTCCCTTCCCAATCTGCAACTGCTCCCGTAATAACTATTCCTCTTGATTCCAGGACTGCAGTAGCAAACATCAATTCTTCCCCTGATTGGACATCAATAACTATACCCGAGATCGAATACCCCTGACCAGATACATTTAATGCTATTAATAAACCGAGGAGAAAGAGGAGGCGCATTTATTCAAGATAACATTAAACTGTATTAAATATCCCGCGGCATTGCCACTTAAGAACTATCTTTTATCAGATGAATCTGAATTCTATCAAAAGCACCGCCAAAAAATTCGTAAGAAAACTAGGTTGGAAGGGTCTTGTTGCCCTGATCGTTATTAAAATTGTGAAGTGGGCTATTGTAATTGCGGTGGCAAAAGAGGTCTTATAGTTCAGATTGATTTTGCATTATTACCAACCAAAAGGTGCTTTTCGCTCTGCGCTGGAACGAGATTATGCCACAATTTCGGAAATGGATACCGATTTCAGCCATAACCCACTCGATTTACAACGTTTGTTAGCCAAAGTGAAAGCCAGCGATTTCACCCCCCGGTACTATTTCATTCGTAGAGTATTTCCAGCATAAATAAGGCCGGATCGACTTGTAGGCGACATTGGATTAGGTACACAATTTTTTGAAAAAGGTCGCAGCAGAATTGTATTTCGAGGGCCAGAATATATAAATTAAATTCTTACATTATTGACAATCAACTATCTACGCTTACACATTTTATCATTTACATTATATAACGTAGATAATAGTCGTGTTTTTCATTTTAACTCACGTTTTTGTGTCTTTCCTTCCGTCTATGGTTTTTGGACTTATGCACTATAAAAAAACACGGATAATGACCATGAAACATCTTACTAATTTGATATTAATGACATTCTTGAGTCTGGGCATCTATGCTCAGACTGCAGAAGAGTGTCTCACCTTTGATGGATTTGCAGCTGGCGACATTGTC
The DNA here is from genome assembly GCA_047638675.1 of Planctomycetota bacterium. GTDB lineage: Bacteria > Pseudomonadota > Gammaproteobacteria > Eutrophobiales > Eutrophobiaceae > WLWS01. Next base: position 4,909 of record JBLIML010000240.1, read on the forward strand.
GATGTAGCATATTCCAACGGCGGATATGGACCAATCAGCTTTACAGCTGACAATCCCCACTTTCCAGGCCTTAATGCCGCGATGATCTTCGATTCTGCTAACCCTACTGGGGAAGATGATGATCTTGGCACCCCAAACCAGCTGTTTGGCGGCCCGGGAATTGGAATCGGAGGAGAAGGTGGAGCCTACGTCAACAATGTTGCTCGTGGCAATGTCCTTATTGTATCGGAAGATCTGGATGCCAGTGACCCTGATGATGTCGACAAGTTTGGAGTTATCCTTACCGTCGACTTTACAGCTATTGGCCCTGTTACCGTCAACCGTTTCACATTGATTGACAACGATGGGGGAGGAGATGGCTCAGAAGTTGAACTTTTCGACTCAATCATGAACCTCCTTGCTGTTGTCCCCTTTTCAGAAACAGGTGACAATGGTGTCAGTGTCGTAGACATTATCGGCGGTGTTAATGGTGTTGCATACATGGTATTCACCTTAAATGGTTCTGGAGCTATCGATGACATCTGCTTCGTGCCTGAGGATCCTTCTTGTGATTGTGTTTGCAAGGCCCCGATTAATCTGATCTCCACGGTAAACGGACGTCACACCGTTGATCTCGACTGGGATTATGGTGATGAATGTACCGCTGCATTCGAGATTGTTGGACACTCACTCGGATCTTGTCATGTTAGTGGGTTCACGTTAACAAGTCTTAGCAAAAGAGTTGGACACCTAGATCCAGGTACTTCATACGCCTGGTCTGCTCGAACGCTATGCAGCAATGGGACTTACTCCAACTTTGCAGAGCCCGATACCTTTACAACCGATCCTGTTCCAAGCCCACGCTTGGCAGAGGAACTACCAGTTAGCCCAATTGGCTTAATGCCAAATCCAGCTAACAACTTCATCCACATTGAACTGGGAGAAGTTTCAAATCACGTTGTCAGTATCATCGACATGTCTGGAAAGACTGTCATGAACACAATCATATTTGGTAGCACAAGTGCA
>JBLIML010000241.1:0-5894 GCA_047638675.1 Planctomycetota bacterium
TACCAATGACGCTTTGAATGCCCATCAAACTGAAATGGCACCAAAGCTATCTGCTCACAATGACACGATACTTTTAAACGCGAAATTATTTGCGAGAATAAAATTACTTTATGAGCAACGCAATTCACTTAATTTGGATGCGGAATCTTTGCGTTTAATAGAAAAAGTATATGTTAATTTTGTACGTGCAGGTGCTGAATTATCTGAGCTTGATAAAAATAGGCTAAAGTTAATAAACACCCAACTTGCCGAGCTGAAAACTGCGTTTAGTCAGAATGTCCTGAAAGAAGTCAATCGACTCGCAATTGTTGTCGATTCTCGCGAGGAGTTGTCCGGGTTAACAGAGGCGGAAATCCAGGGTGCTAGCGACGAAGCAGAATCACGGGGTGAATCCGGGAAATTCGTTATCCCTTTGCTTAATACTAGTGGTCAACCTTCTTTATCTTCCCTGGAAAATAGAGGATTGCGAGAACGTATTCATCTTACTTCCCTGTCCCGTGGGAGCAGTGCCGGCGAGTTCGATAACCGCAAAATATTGATTGATATCGTACGTTTACGTGCTGAACACGCACAATTATTGGGATATCCAACGCATGCTGATTACGTCCTTGAAGATCAAACTGCACAAACAGTTGATGCGGTAAATGCGCGCCTGGCCCAACTGGCACCCAGGGCTGCCGCGAATGCCAAACGTGAAGCTGCTGATTTACAGGCCATGATTGAAGCAGAGGGAGGCAATTTTGAGTTGGCGTCCTGGGACTGGGATTATTATGCAGAGAAAGTCAGGCAGGAACGTTATAGCTTTGATGAATCTCAATTACGTCCGTACCTGGAATTAAATAACGTACTTCAAAATGGCTTGTTCTTCACTATGAACAAGCTTTACGGGCTGACTTTTAGCGAACGCTTCGATCTACCAGTTTATCAGGATGATGTGCGAGTCTTTGAAGTGTTCGATGCCGATGGTTCTACTCTGGCTTTGTTTATAGCCGATTTTTACGCTCGTCCGTCCAAACGCGGTGGCGCGTGGATGAATGCCTACGTATCTCAATCCGAATTAATGGGGACAAAACCCGTTGTAGCAAACCATTTAAATATCCCCAAACCCCCATCAGGTGAAGCCACACTGATGACATTTGATGAAGTAACCACCATGTTCCATGAGTTTGGTCATGCGGTACACGGCATGTTTTCAGAGGTACGATATCCTCGTTTTGCAGGCACAAACGTTCCAAGAGATTTTGTCGAATTCCCATCCCAGGTTAATGAAATATGGGCAATCTGGCCTGAGGTATTCAGTAATTATGCAATACACCATAAAACAGGAGAAGCTATGCCTCAGGAATTACTGGATCAGGTATTGGCTTCGCAGAAATTTAATCAAGGTTTTGCCACGACAGAATACCTGGCCGCTTCATTGTTAGATCAGGCCTGGCACCAACTAAGTCCGGACAAGGTTCCTGATGCGAATGGCTTGCTGGCATTTGAGGCCGAGGCACTGAAAACTGCCGGTGTGGCGATGGACAGTCTTCCTCCACGATACCGTAGTACTTATTTTTCTCACATCATGGGAGGTTATTCTGCGGGCTATTACTCTTATATCTGGAGTGAAGTACTGGATGCAGACACTGTGGAATGGTTTAAAGAAAATGAAGGCCTGTTACGAAAAAATGGCGACCACTTCCGGGAAACTTTATTATCCCGCGGTGGCAGTGTGGAGGCGATGACCTTGTTCCTTAACTTCCGCGGCGCGGAGCCCAATGTTCAACCGCTTTTAGATCGAAAGGGCTTGAATTAGATAAATTATTCTTGGCCTAAGACCATCTATCTAAGAGAAATTCTATTTAATCTCAAAAGAGATTGAACCCAGTTCACCAAAGTCAGCCGTATGCAGGCCGGGCTTGCCGGGAACCGCATTACCTCTGGCACCGGCAAGCAGAATTTCACCCGGTTCAAGCGTCCAACCATGATTGATCAAATTGTTGGCCAGCCACAAAGCATCGTCCCATTGATCGTAGGTGCTCTCCGAACCTTCCCAGCGGTTGATTTCTTCTCCATCACGCCTGTTAACCAGGGTTAGTGAATTGAGATCAATGGCCTTAGGTTCGACGGGCTCTCCGGGAATGAAGATCATCGAGCCGACATTGGCCGCGACCATATCGGTAATGGTGACGCCTATCGCTTTTAGATCTGGTACCGTCGCATCACCCATCTCAATTACCGGTCGTATATTGCGGATTTTTGTTTTTAACTCCTCAACATTCTTAACAGGCTCGGTAATGCGTGTCCCGATCTCATATCCAAATTCCTGGTCTATCAACATAAAACCAAAATCACTATTATTAATAATTGCGCCTTCTTGCAATCGACCGGATTTGAACAACACGCCTGAGATGGGTTCAAAAATACCGAATATTTCCTGAACAATTTTCGAGGTAAACCCAGCCTTATAACCACCCACTTCATCATTCGCAAGCCGACGATCCACATAGGCTTTTTGTACTTTGTAAGCCGTGACGAGATTAAGAGTAGAAAATTGTTTTGAAAGCCTCGGCGTGGGCTGCCTATCTACGCGTGATTGCCAGACAATATCAACCATTTCTGTGATTGATTCGTCAGCATAAAGAAAAGTAGAAAAAAGGCTCAGTAGTACGACTAGCTGAAAAATATGGTTTTGGGAATTCACGATCTGATCATTTCCTCAATAGCGAAACAGATAATATTTATTCAAAATAATCCGAGTGTCTTATTCGTTCTGCAAAACAATCTTGCCCATTTGACTGAAGCTCTCCATTAATTTATGTGCCGCTGTCGCTTCACTCATTGGAAAGACCTCATGAACAATCGGTTCTATCTTCTTGTCACTGACAAAATTCATCATCGCAGCAAACTCTTTTGGCGAACCCATCATTGTTCCCTGTATGCGAACATGTCTAAAAAAGAGTTTCGCCATTTCCAGTCCCGCGGAAGCATTTCCGAGCGTCGCACCAAAAAACACATAGCGTCCACCGTTGCCTAAAGTATCCAGTAACGAATTGATACCGTCGCCACCGCCACTATCTATAATGGCATCAAAGCCTCCTGACATCTCTCGAAGTTTATCGGTGAAGCCTTCATCCTTGTAATTCGCGCCACCGCTTGCGCCCATCGCGATGGCTTTGTTGATTTTCTCTTCGCTGCCGCTGGTGACATAAACTTCGGCACCGTGACCCAGGGCCCATTGGATGGCAAAGGTAGACACGCCACTACCAGCTGCTGTTATCAGAAATTTTTGACCTGCCTGGACTTCCGCGTGTGTTACCACGGCTCGCCAGGATGTCAGCCCTGCTAAAGGAATGGCCGCCGCCTGTTCCCAGGATAAATGCGCAGGCTTTGCATACACATCAGTCGATGGAACGCAGATATACTCAGCAAAGGTTCCTTGATCAGGCATACCTAGTACACGAAATTTGGGTCCGCATTTTTGCTCGCTATCGCCCCACTCTCTCGCAGGGTAGACCACAACTTCATTGCTGATAATTGAATCATCTCCGCCTTCGCCAACGGCATCAATGATGCCCGCGCCATCGGAACCAGCCGTGCAAGGGAAATTGATACCGGGATACTTGCCGATAGTGATCCAGTAATCTCGTCTATTTAGTGCAGACGCCTTGAGCTTGACTCTTAGCTCGCCAGGACCTGGATTAGGCGTATCAACTTCTTCGATTTGTAGATTTTCCGGACCACCTTTTTCATTTAATACAACTGCTTTCATGTTCTTTCCTCACTAACCAGGTTTGTATGGCTATTGCCATATTCTTTCTATTAAAGATTATTCTTATCTTTGTGCATGGTATTACGCGCTAAGACCATAATAAAGAAAAATCGATTAAATACTTTACCCTAGTTTTTATTTTAAGGCTTAAGGTGAAATAACATAGATATATGTATAACTTTGCTCAGCTTTCTGGAAGCACTCTCTGGCGAGTCTTGATACGCTAAGTAAAATTGCTTCCAGGCTTCACTAAAGGGAAGAAAGAACAGGTGGATGTCTGTCCAGATTCCAGCGTGTTGCCTGTTCGTAGGCATACGCCATTTGCAAGGTCGAAAAATCTGCATAGCGTTTACCGATTATCTGAAGCCCCATTGGTAAACCTCTTACGCCAAAACCGGCCGGGACATTAACAACAGGACAACCGGACAAAGTGCCTGGAATAACAACTTCCATCCAGCGATGATAGGTGTCCATGCTCCGCCCGGCAATTTCCTTCGGCCAGTGAATATTTGCATCGAAAGGGAATACCTGTGCTGATGGCAAAACAAGAAAATCATAAGTGGCAAATGCCTTTAGCAGTGCGGCGTACCATCTTCCCCGAGCAGCTGATGCGTTTGCTACCTCATCAGCTGTTATGTTCTCACCACCTTCTATCTCCCAGATTAGTTCCGGTTTAAGCAGTGCACGTGTCTTCGGGTTTTGGTACAGAGGCAAAGCATGTGCACGTAATATCCAATGCCGAAACGTCAGCCAGGTCTCCCACAACTCTTCCATTGAGAAATCCAGTGTCAGCTCTTCAACGCTACAGCCTGTCTCCCGAAAACCCTGAAGCGCTTTTTCGCAAAGTGTTAGCACACCCTCTTCCATGGCCAGATAGCCGTTAAAGTCACCAAGCCAGCCTATCTTTGTTCCCTTAAAATCTTTGTCCAGTGGCTGCGCAAATTCACCGGGATTACTATTTAATGAACTCGGTGATGAGGGGTGATGACCAGCCATAGTCGACAATAACATCGCCGTATCCTGCACATTCCGGCCCATGGGTCCATTACACGATAACTCTTCTTTGAATGAATCACTTAAAGGCACGAGGCCCGGCGTTGGCCGAAAACCAATGACATTATTAAAAGCGGCTGGGTTGCGCAAAGAGCCCATCAAGTCACTACCATCGGCAAGCGGTAACATTTGTAAGGCGAGGCCCGCTGCCGCACCACCACTACTTCCACCAACCGTGCTACGGCCATCGTAAGGATTGAGAGTGGGGCCAAACAAAGGGTTGTAGGTTTGAGAACCCAGACCAAATTCGGGTACATTGGTTTTCCCAATGATTATCGCGCCGGCGTTCCTGATACGTTCTACGTGTATGGAATCACTTGTCGCCACGTTGTCCTTGAAAATCGGCGAACCCCGCGTGTTAAGCAATCCTTTCGCATCAGCGAGATCTTTTACAGCGTGAGGGAAGCCATGCATCCAGCCCCGGTACATTCCCTTCGATAGTTCTTTGTCACATTGCTTCGCTTCAAAGAGTAATTCTTCGTTGCCCCGCAATGACACAATTGCATTGTATGTGCGATTAACTTTTTCAATATGTTCAAGATAGGCAGTCATAACCTCAGTACAGGATAGTGTACGGCTGCGAATTGCCCTCGAGAGATCCAGCGCTGTCAGCGCTACAGTATTATTGTTTGATGTCATTCCATGGACAAACGATTGAGGTACAGCGCTTAGCGTAAACGCAGCGGCAAGACCCTTACCCGCTTGTTGAATGAAGCGGCGGCGGGATATTCCAGATAGTGTTGCGGAGTCAGTATTGTCCTTCAAGATCAAAGTCTCCCTTCTGAAGGGTTTTCCTGGACACAGTTGTCTATTTTTTTAAACTCACCAGGTGATCGTGCTCACCCTTTTTCACATTGAAGTGTTCAGGATATTTGCTGAGTAAATCGGTAAAGGTGTTACAAGCGTAATTGGATTCATCAAAGGTGGGATCCAGTCGTTTAACTACGGGTCTGATGGCTGCCTTTACGACCCAATCTTCACCATTCTTTTTAGATATCTGCGTGATTGCTTTCTTAATAAGTTCCGCTGCGTCTTTGACAGTAACCGTTTCCGATTCTGGCTCTTCTTCGATCACCTGTGGTTCAGC
>JBLIML010000242.1:0-5892 GCA_047638675.1 Planctomycetota bacterium
TGAAAAGGTCGTACTGAGTACTTGGCTCTGAGGAAGTGGAAAGGAGTTGCGGATGAGTCACACGAGTATGGTAGTTCTCTATGAATGCCTCCTTCGCTGCTTTCCAGTTGCAAGGCAACTCCTTCTGGACATGAAAAGTGATATAGCGATCCTTCAGATTCCAGTTCGCAAAATGTTCAGGAAGCACTTCCAAATAGTCAAGTAAGGGCGGTGCATCAAGATCAATATTGATAAAGACAAAACCATTCCAGGTGTCTACCTGAACTTCCGGAAGGTTGTAGGTCTCTTTTTGCACATGAGCAAAATCCCAGTCGCTGGGAATCTCCTTCAGTTGACCATCAATGTGCCATGACCAGCCATGGTAAGGACAGACAAAAGCTTCGGTGGATCCTTCAGTGGAAAAACCACAAAGACGCGTGCCACGGTGCAGGCAGGCATTGTAATAACCTTTAATCTTGTCTTCTTCGGTACGAACGACAATGATGGAATAAGGCCCGATGTCATAGACCATATAATCACCAACTTCAGGAATGTGTTCCTCACGACAGGCCCACTGCCAGACTTTGCACCAAACCTTATCCATCTCCGACTGAAAAAATTCAGGTGATGTATAACGACTGAAATCAATATCCTCAATGCCAGCGGCTTCGAAAGTCTCGCGATCGAGTGGTGGAGGTACAGTCTCGTTAATATTGCGAAGTATTTCCTGCGCGCTGGGTGCCGGACTTGATGCCGAGCCGACCGGACCGCTGAAAGGTTTTTTTTGAAAAGCTTCGCTCATTTTTTCAATCCTCTGCTTATTTTTAGTTCTGTTTGGCCAATCACTAACACGCTTTTCCGAACTACTGCACCCACAATTTCCAGGGGACGACAATTGTTTGGACGCCCACCTGTTTCTATAATTACGCCAGCTAATTAAGTATACTGCCACTGATGCCCTACCTCTAGACTGATCAATCCATAAGGAGATACATTAATGACCAATCAAGCCGCCACCGCCGGTTATGTCATGAACCAGACGATGCTGCGTGTGCGCAATCCGGAAATCTCGGTGGCATTCTACCGCGATATGCTCGGGATGACCCTGCTCGATCACTACGATTTTGAAGAGATGCAATTCTCACTCTATTTCATGGGCTACCTGGATGAAGGTGAGAAGATCCCGGAAGACAAGGCCGAGCGTGCGCGCTGGGTGTTTGGCCGAGCGGCGCTGGTCGAGCTGACTCACAACTGGGGCACGGAAAGCGACGATGCCTTCGCAGGCTATCACGACGGCAACGGGGAGCCGCAAGGCTTCGGCCATATCGGCATATCCGTGCCGGACGTCTACGCTGCTTGCGAACGCTTCGAAAAACACGGTATCGAATTCGTGAAGCAACCAGACGACGGCAAGATGAAAGGGCTCGCGTTCATCAAGGATCCTGACGGCTACTGGATTGAGATCTTAAGCCCGCAGGGGCTAGCGACGATCGTCACCGGCTAATCCAGAGCGCGACATTCGACCGTCCTTGTCGGACCTGCTGCGGTGCTCCGTTGTTAATTAGCAGATATTGTCAGGTTTCATATGTGAATTGATATCAGGTAATCTCCTCTACCTGGTCGATAAACGTTATAGAGAACAAGAATGATAAAACTTGTGATGCCCATGAAAAGACGCCCGGGAATGAGTATTCCGGCGTTCAGAGAATACTATGAAACAAAACACCGCTTGCTCGGTGAAAAGTATTTGAAAGGCTATGCAACACGCTACTTTAGGCGCTTCACCAATCCGACCCTGGATCGTGATGGCCAGCTGCGAGATCCGGAATATGATGTTTTCCTGGAAGTCTGGTATCCCGATCAGGAAGCCTTTGAGGCCTCTGGAGAAGCATTGAGTGCACCGGAAGTCGCAAAGGAGATTCATGAGGATGAGGAAAATATTTTTGATCTGCGCTTCATGCGTTCCTATCTCGTAGATGAATGCGAATCAGACCTAAGCTAAGGGTATAAATGACACCCAAATTCAATTGGCCAAATTTAAAGTTGTTTCAAGGGGCTTTGTATAAGATGATTGGCTAAGACTCATTCAGCAGGAGATCAATTTTGAACGCTTTTGTTAGCGATAAGCCTGACCATGTCCCAGCCAGCCGCGTTGTCGATTTTGACATCTATAACCCGCCCGGTGGAGAGGAGGATTTCCACTCCGCCTGGAAGGCACTACAGGATCAAGGGCTACCCGATCTTATCTGGACTCCTCACAATGGCGGTCATTGGATAGCGACTCGCAATCTGATGTTGAATGAGGTGCTGGGCGATTTCAAGCGCTTCGCTAGTACCGCCTCGATCTTGCCAAAGTCCGCCTATGGCGACATGGGCCTTTTACCCGTGACACTGGACCCGCCTGCCCATCGACCGTTTCGCATGAAGCTCAGCAGCTCTCTCGCCCAAACGACGGTGCGCGATGTGGAACCGAGCATCCGTGCTATCGCGAATGAGCTGATCGATGGCATTGAGGCCGCCGGTCATTGTGACTTTATTACGCAATATTCGACACAGTTTCCCGTCCGCGTTTTCATGAAAATGGCCGATCTGCCAATTGCGGACGCTCCGATGCTGAAAAGCTGGACTGACCATATGCTCCGTCCCGATCCAGGCGCTGATTGGGGTGATGATGTATCCGGCTGGCGGCGCGGTATCCGCTTGTTCAGCGAGTATCTCGAACCTTATATCAAGGAGCGTCGCGATAGCGATCGCAGTGATCTGCTGACCCGTGTTCTCACCGGCGACATTGAGGGCCGGCCGCTCACCCACGAAGAAGCTCTTCAATTGACCGTGTTGATCGTGCTTGCCGGGCTCGACACAGTCGTCAATTTTCTCGGTTTCGCCATGCTGCACTTGTCGCGTTCACCGGAGCAGTGCGCCGAACTCGTAGCGGATCCGACCTTGATCCCATCGGCGGTCGAGGAATTGTTGCGCCGTTTCCCGATCGTGACCATGGCTCGAGAGGTCAAGCATGACATGGAATATGATGGTATTCGTCTGATGCAAGGCGATATGATTGCAACGCCGACGCCGTTGGGTGGGCTTGACGAACGTGACAATGCATGTCCGATGGATGTTGATTTCCACCGCAAATCGAGACAGCATGCGACCTTCGGCAACGGCCCGCACATATGCCCCGGCTCCTTTCTCGCGCGCACCGAAATCCGCATCACACTGGAGGAATGGTTAAAGCGTATTCCCGAATTCAGCCTCGCACCGGACCATCAGGTCAGCTTTTCGCCGGGCGGTGTTGCCGGGGTCAAAGCTTTACCACTCGTCTGGAAGGTGAGGTCTTAGCAGAAAAGTTCTTGCGCCTGGTGTTGTCAAAGGAGACCGCCATACTCAATCCAGTTTGCCCCTTGAATGGAACTCTAACTAATCGGATGTATTAATTCGAGTCAGCTTATCAATAGGGATAAGATCTCACTCTGAGGAATCAAAAACCAATAACACATTGCCAGGCGTGTGAAAATAAACGCCATAACCAGAGTTTGCGTAAACTTTTCCATTAGCAATGATGGGCCCGGTACCACCGCTCATACTGCCACCGTGGGCGACTTCGCCTGATACCGTGGTGACGTCCTGAAACGTATCGTACTCCCAGAGCACCTCGCCGTTTTTACTGTCATATGCTCTTAATCTTGAATCGAGATGTCCGGCAAAAACGATGCCGGGTATAGCGGTTACCGGTGCAGAGATCCCTGGAGCACAATGTTCACGATCTGCACAACTATTCTTTGTTGGACTTGACCACAATGCCTCTCCATTAAATGCATCAAAAGCATATAACCCGGGTCTGGCATCTTCGGGAGGTAAGAAACCATCGTTATAGTCCGCGACAGGAACGAATACTTTTCTGCCCTCGCTAGCCAGTCCAAAATTAATACCGCCCTGAATACCGCCCCGACCCGGTTTCTGGCGCCATTTTATTTCGGTCGTATTCGGATCAATGCCATGCACCTCTCCGGACTTTTGCGCGCCGACCAATATCTCCTGTCCATCTTTGATGACATGTACTATGGCTGCGGCAAAATCTACATCGGGTCCAGCTTCTTTCGGGCAATTCGCCTGTGAAGGGACAACGGGTAGACAGGCAACATTCCATGCATCACCAGTAGTCGTTTGCCGGGCCCATTCTATATCACCATTTTCCAGATCGATTGCCAACAAGGCATCACTAGTATCCTGAGATGGTGATGAATAATTATCGCCCGTGCCCATATAAAGTAAACCACGTTGTTCATCAATCGCTGGACTGTTCCAGACCGGCACACCCGAGGGTGCAAGAACAGGCAAGCCAGCTGAACTCACACCAACCTGTTTTGGTGCTTCCTTAATCGTATAGCTCTTCCATTTTTGTTCACCGCTCCTGGCATCGAGTGCGACAAGCGAGCCCCGAAAACTACAGCAGGTGTAACCCGGATCTGCCGCAGCGGCTTCCTCCAATGAAGATACGGGTTGATAAATAACATCCTTATACAATACGGGTTGTGCAGTCGCCGTGGCATGGGGATGCTCATCCACTTTGGTCATCCACAGCAACTCCCCTGTCTCAAGATTAACGGCATGCACACGCGCGATTAAATCAGCAAAATAGGCCACCGGCGGCTGTTTTGTTTTTTCATCACCCTGCCAATTACTAACAGTGATGCCCGTGCGTACTTCCGCCGTAGAACGATAGACCCAACGAACACAACCACTCTCCTCGTCGAGAAAATATACCGAACCGTCCTGACTACCCACAACAATCCCACCACCGACCAATGTCGGGTGAGAACGTGCGCGGATCATATTCGGATAGGCAAAAGCCCATTTTAATTTCAATTTCGACAAAGCTTTTTTATCCAGTTGTGCGACCTCGCCTGGAATAAAACGCGTATTACGATAATCAATACCCCAACCAACGGCAAAAGGATGACTGCTGTAATCAAACCTTTTTCTCTCTGCCGCACACATCTTCAAAGGATATTCTTTTTTAGATTCAGTATTGCCAGCAATGAACTCGGCCACCTGTTGTTTTTCTTCTGCATTCAACTTCGAGGCCATCGCTTGCATGGCTCCTTCGTTTAATGTGTGCAAGATCATGTCGCCGGGTAACATCTGTAGAAAAGACAAATGCGGTGCCCGCGGTACAGCCTGACTGTGACAAGCCGCGCAATGTGTCTGGTACAGCGCGTTACCCGGATGTTCTTCTCCTTCTTCAGAAGTACCGCGCGTATGGGCATAGACTTCTCCCTCTGCCGACTCTATCGCTGCAGTGCTGTGGGGGATTTCTATTGTCGAGGTAGATTCTTTGGAAAGAGTTGATTGTGTGTCAGGAGGTGTTTTATCTGAACAGGATAAAAGTAACATCAGGGCTGGCAGACAGGCAAGATAATTAATTTTCATAAGTGATAATTAGCGATTGTTCTTCTCAGTGTTATTTCTATTTCCCAATTCGTTGTCTTTATAGTGTTAGAGAAATAGAGCTAATTGTATGCAACAAAAAATCGCTTTGAAGTATATCAATGAAATTCAAAGAAAACAGTTGCCATTGATTTTTTACCTTGTACCTTAAGATGATCAATGATCAAGCACGACCTGAACTGGAATTGATACAGTTCAAGAATGGGTAATAAGGTCACCCTCCTTAACTGAGTAAAACCTAAGTCTCCTCTAGAAAATCTGCGTTAATCCACGGTAGGTGTAGTTCTCACATTCAATGAAGCCCGGCGGAGTCGTTTAGACGATTCAACAACAGTTGTTTATACTCTCCCTCTGGACTCCACTTTCCTGTCCCATTATGAACACGGAGAAGAATTACTGATGGCTTTTACGCTACGCGTCAACGGCGCTAAGCATGAGATTGATGCTGAGCCTGAAACACCATTG
>JBLIML010000243.1:0-5875 GCA_047638675.1 Planctomycetota bacterium
AATAATGTCCGGTTCCGTGATCCCGATATAGCGCCCTCTGTTATTTTTTTGCTTGGCGTGCCCGATCACGGCACCTTTCATCGGGCCCTTCATGGCGCCAGTGCCACAGCCGGTGGCAATATCCAAACCGCGTAAACCCAATTCATAACCGACGGTCTTGGAATGCTCATACTCGATGCGACTTATCGAATGACCGCCCCAGCAGACCACCAGATTTGGCGGCTGATTCGGTTTTACAACACCGGCATTTCGCAGGATGCGAAACACCGCATCGGTGATACCTGGTCCGCTTGTAATGTCGAAGCCACCCGCACGGTCAATCTTATCCTGTGTATAAATAATATCCCGCAACACAGAAAACAGATGTTCCTGCACACCTCTTATGAGTTTGCCATCGACGAACGCAGAGGCTGGTGCATTTTGCAGTTTTAGTTTGATTCCTCGGGATTCTGGAATAATTTCTATACGAAAATCCTCGTGTTCCCGCAGAATCTCCTCCACATCGTCACGCTCGTTACCCGTATTGAGCACCGCCAACGCGCAGTTTCGAAATGTACGAAACACTTCCTGATCGGTGTGCAGACCGGCGAGAATTTCCTGTTGTGACAACAGGTTCAGACCGGTAGATGGTCTTACCAGGGATTCTTTTATTTTTTCCATTATTGCTCCTTTAACTGTTACTGCTCAACCCAGGGTCTATCCGAGCATATCGTAGATTACGATTAAGGACTCAAATTTAGATTTAAATACAAGGGTCAAATACTTCAGGTTTTCTGCCATACGAGAGCACATGCCAATATGAACCATTGTTTGGGCGATCCAGGGTTTCAATGCAGTGGAAGATGATAATTCCTGTTCGTAAAATGACGCGAACAATGCGGAAACATTTGCAGCAGCTGGCGAAAAACAGGTCAAATGTCGTGAATCGAATGTGTCTGGCGACCATTCCAGATTAAGACGAGTCTAGTATGCCTGCTACCGTCTTTTGGATTGACGCAGTTCCTGTAGTTCTTCCAGTAAATCAATCACCATGCCGATACCCGCAAGGTTAATATCCAGATCCCTTCTCAGGCGTACGGCAATCTGCACGCGTTTGATCATCAAACCGTTAAAGCGCCATCGGAACGGGGTATTGTTTTCGACAGGTTCAATGACACCTTCCTCGACCAGACCTGCGGCAAAATGCGCGTCAATGTCACACAGACGGCAAATTTCCAGCAAGCTGAGTTCCATGGATGTATCCATCATTACGCCGGAAACTATTGTTTCAGATGATTTCATTTCCACACCTCCATTTTTTCACGCGCATCGAAGGACATTGTTTTTTCCATCATACGATAACACTCTTCTTCAGTTTCAGATTGAGGCGTCGGCAATATGACCTTTATGACGGCAAATAGATCTCCCGGGGGAAAGCCGGGAAGACCTTTGCCACGCAATCTCAACTCATTACCAGCCTGACTGCCCCTGGGGATAGTGAGTTTAAGTTTGCCGGCTATCGTAGGCGCGACCACCTGACTGCCTAAAGCGGCTTCCCAGGGAGTAACTGGCAAGTCAAAATACAAATCCTTTTTATTAAGACGATAGCCGGTGTGCGTATTAATACTTACGCTCAGATAGAGATCGCCTGAGCTGGCATCACCTGATCCCTTTTGCCCTTGCCCTTTCAGACGAATGCGTTGACCATCGGTGACCCCCGCGGGTATGCGAACATTCAGACTCCGCGTTATCGGACTCGGCTGTCCTTGCTCGTTGATTTCCCACGATTGCAGCGATAATTTTCTGGTAGTACCGTGATAGGCCTCTTTTAGTGAAATGTTGATGTCTGCATACTCATCCCGTCCCCGCCAGCTTGCCTTGTTTCGACCACCGCGAGCAAAATCACTGAAAATGTCACCAAAGAGATCGTTTACATCGTCGCCTTTATGCGTGGTGCCGGAATAAGCGTGTGCACCACCACTGCCAACACCCTGCTCGACAGCGGCCTTCCATTGCTCTCCATAATTATCGTAGGCCTGGCGTTTTTTTTCATCTTTCAGAACTTCATAAGCTTCCTGTAATTGTTTAAATTTTTCTTCGGCATCACTTTCTTTACTGACATCCGGGTGATATTTTCTTGCCAGCCTGCGGTAGGCCTGTTTTATCGTTTTATCATCGGCTTTTCGATCAACACCCAGGGTAATATAATAATCCTGAAATTTCATATGCCTATCTCAATCACCTGTTTCTGATGCGGTGTAGGGTTGAACAAAGTCTTTTAGTAACTTTAAAGTTTTTCGACTCGTTTCAGCCTCAGTAAATTTCTCGTTTATAAAATGATATTCGAGATAAAGTAGATTTTCATGTTCAATTGCGGTTGCGTCATTCTCGCGTAATACCCTGAGAAATTCGCCGCTTGTATCAAACTCAAGCAGCAAATCCATTGTTCCATCATCGTTGAGATCAAGTTTGCGTATTTTTGATAATTCAGCACCTCCCATATCTTCCAGCACATACCATTCGAGCAGAATTCGTCGTTGTATTTTTTCAGGTGAAAAACGTAATACAGATACGACGCCATAAGTTTGACCCTGCGATTGATCCGATTCATTACAAACCAGTAGATCCGGTTTACCTTCAAACTCATATTTCAGGCAGTCATTGACGCGAATACCGGACTGATAAAATAATTTTCTCCATTTGGACTCAATTTTCTCCAGCAGAATCACACCTCCAAAACTGTTGCTGTGCGGTTCACAACCGTCTGTATCAAAGACTTTTTGTTCTTCAACTGAGCCGGTAAAATTGCCATCAATGGAATTACTGAGGATGAACGATTCCGTCAAGTCTGACATTCCCGTGTACGAAGGACAGCCAGCACAGGCTCTCTTTCCTTCCTCCTCGACTACGTCAAATGATTCGCAAATTGCTGCAGTTGTCGATATCGACAAGGAGCTTGTCATGGAATTTTCAGAGATGTCAGCTTTGCTCTCCACATCGTCCGTTTCTGGAAGTAAGTAAAGCAAGCCTGCAATAAGTATCAGGATAGTAATAGTGATAGAGAAAAGAAATAATTTATTCATATTATTGGCGGTACTCGTATCGCTTCCTGGTGATGATAGATAATGATTTCATAAATGGTTAGATGCACGGATTCCACAATATAGTTTATTAACAGCATAAAGTGGATTAACGAGCCCTTGAATCTTCGGCCGCTGTGTGGGTAACCCGACGCCCTTCGACAATAACGTAGAATACGCAATTATGATGTTGATCTTCATCGGTGATTTTATCGGGAAATTTACAAGTATGATAGTTGCCAGCAATTTTAAATCCGCGCTGACTCTGGTCTTTATCATGTAACTGCCAGATCCTTCCAGCGGTGAGACCCAGCCTGTCCTTGCTATTCAGATAATATTCGTGCCATGGACCTTGCAAATATGACGTGCCAGGGGCATTAAAGGTTAGACACTTTCGATTCAAACTGAGCGCAATCTGCCCCTAACGCAGTAAGGGAGAGAGTTCTGCGGAACTGGAAAATTGCTTCTTCATAGTATTCCTCCTCAGTCGAGAAACCCTAACATATTTCCTGGCTTAATTATTAAGGGGCGACGCAGAACTAATTCTAGAAAAGTAGCAACTATCAGGTGAAATATCAGTCATAATGGATTCGACATTCAGGTTTGAATGTAACACAAGAACGAATCCTGTCTTTAGTAATCATTTATCTTTCTCGTGAACCCATTTGGGCACCTATTTTAGAAAAAATATTTTTCTTCCGCCTCAACCACACCTGGTGGTAGTCACCAACGGAGGAGCTTATTAAAAAATTAAATCAGATAATACTGTGTTGACTCGAATATTTAAAATCACTTGTCTTATTGCATTAATGTTCTATTGCAATCTGGCGTGTTCGGCTGTCGAAGTGATAATAGAAGGTGTTGACAAAAAGCTGAAAGACAGCCTTAACTCGGCTTTGTCTATTGAGCGACAGAAAGACAATGAAAAACTCACCTCAGCCAGTATCCAGGCTCTGTATAAGCGTTCGTCGAAGGAAATCTCATCTACTTTACAATCATACGGATATTATCACTCTCGGATTGAGCAATCATTGCTATTGGAAGAGGACAAGTGGGTTGCAAAATTCAGCATTGAACCTGGATCACCCATTCTTGTCAGGAAAGTGGCTATCGTCATCTCCAGTGATGACGAAGATGACGAAGTCTTGATGAAAGCAGTGGCAAACTACCCACTGAAAGCGGGCGACCAATTGAATCATGGAGACTACGAAACGGGTAAAAGGCATATCCAAAATTTGGCTAATCAGAGAGGTTATTTTGATGCTGAATGGCTAATCCATCGCCTGGCTATAGATACAGAATTAAAGACTGCAGATATTAATCTGACATTTGATTCCGGCACCCGTTATCGCTATGACAATATTGTCATTCCAGAGACGGTAATCTTGCCCATACTTGTAGAAAAAATGGTCAGCATTAAGTCGGGAGACTACTTTGATATTGATCAATTGGTGCTTACTCAACAGCAGCTAGAAAACGCTAATTATTTTACACAAGTAGAAGTCACCCCCTCGCAACCCAATGAAACAAGTAAATTAGTCTCTATCAATATTCAACTGACTGAAAAAAAGAAAAATGCATATCGAGCTGGTCTTGGTTTTGGCACTGATACCGGGCCGCGCCTGGCGGCTGCATGGGACAGCCATTTTCTAAATATGTTCGGTCATAGACTCGAAACTGATTTACGCTTGTCGCTGGTAAAAAGCTCGCTTTCGACTTCGTATTTGATCCCGTATTTCCGAAACCGCGAAAATGAACTAGGTATTACAAGCGCTATTTCCCGTGAAGATACCGATACCAGCCTGAGTAATAAATTCCAGTCCAGCCTGCAACATCTGAGCAACAGGTGGGGTTGGAATGAGACCCTAAGTTTAACTTATCAATTTGAGGATTTTGAAGTAGCGGATACTCAGGGTACGAGCCACCTTCTGATCCCCGGAGTCAGTTACTGGAAATCCGTTAGCGATAACCCAATTTATGCCCGGCAGGGATTCAGGTTAAGCGCTGATTTGCGAGGCTCGGGCAAAGGTTTTATTTCAGATGTTTCATTCCTGCAACTTACACTTAGAGGTAAACGTATTTTTCCCTTTGGTGAGGACGGTCGATTTATAAGCCGGGCTGAATTGGGCGCAACGCTTACATCCAGTTTTACCGATCTCCCCTCCAGCTTACGATTTTTTGCCGGTGGCGATAATAGTATCCGTGGTTTCGACATAGAGGCACTCGGCCCACGAAATTCAACGAACGAAATCATAGGTGGAAAATATCTTGCTGTCGGCAGCATCGAATATGAGCATCGTGTTTATAAAAAATGGAGTCTTGCGGTATTTTCAGACTTCGGTAATGCCTTTGATCGTTTTTCCGACTCATTTGAATATAGCGTTGGTACCGGTATACGTTGGCAGTCTCCAGTTGGATTAATACGGATTGATCTGGCAAGCGGGATTTCCGAGAGTGATTATCCTCTACGCCTGCATATTATCGTCGGACCTGATTTATGAAAACCCTCAAATATAGTTTTTATACGACCTTTCTTTTGTTTTTTATATTTGTTTATACCGTTTTCTATACGACATACGGTATAAGGACCCTGCTAAACATTGCAGATGGCATGACTGAGGCAAAAGTTTCTGCAGACGTCATTCATGGCTCGCTCTACAAAGGAGTAGCAATTCGTAATCTTGTCTTTGATGATTCTGAGAGCTTTGTGTCGGTCGATGAGCTTTCCTTGCAGTGGCAAATATTTGCTTTGTTATCTGGTCGCTTGTATTTTACAAACAATAACCCATTAAAAAAACCCAAAATTATGTCCGGTT
>JBLIML010000244.1:0-5864 GCA_047638675.1 Planctomycetota bacterium
CCGTCCAGTGCTTTGGGTTTTGCCCGGGGGGCTAATAAAACACGGAGGCCAACACACGACTCTGTTAGAAGACGCATGCCCTCTACCTGTTTGTGCCAGAGTATTTTTGCCAGACCTATATAGATGGCCGCCATGCCCAGAGCGGATAGCGCGCGACCGAATTCAAAATCCCCCACCAGAGCGGCTTGCAATGTAAACGCGACCAGGGGCACACCAAAGACCAGAGTGCCATCCACCAGACCTTTCAGTTGTGGCGGTTGTCGATGGGCAAACAGCACGGCAATACCAAGATAGAAAAGAAAAAATAAGATCAAAAAGGGTTCGGTGCTGTTGAAGAACTGCGGTTGATAATATTTGATGCCCCAGGCAGCGCCGATAACAAAGGTAAAAACGAAACCAACCCAGTTCAACGATCGCCAGGCTTTGACCCAGGCCATGCCAAAGATACCGGCATTTAGCAGGGCATAATAGGAAAACAACATGACGTGACTACCACTGCCTGTTGAAGTAAGTATGGGCGCGATAAAACCGCCTGCGCTACCGAAAATTGCCAGACTGCGAGAATCCTGAACATAGGCCAGCACGGCGGAAAAAGTGACCAGAAAAATCATCATCACTAGCGCGACAGCAGGATTAATTAGATGGAAGGTCTTTGCTGTAGCAAAGATTGTGATGTACATAATACCTACGGCACCGCCTTGTAATACCAGTGCATAACCGGTTCGATTATGTCGCAGGCGCCAGCCCAGTATAAGCATGACTATCGCACCGATACCGATGCCGATTAAACGCAATTCAATGGGAAGTACCTGTCTTTCAACTGCGTATCGAATTAGAAAGCCAACACCAAAAAACAGGATAATTATCCCCATCTTTACCACTACGTTCCCTGTGGTAAAAAAATGCCTTACAAATTCAATCGCTTTATCGACAGGTGAAGGCGGTGTTTCAACATAAAGGTCTTGCGTTTGGGGGATGTCGATATCGAGTTCGATTTCTTCGTCATCATCACTCTGGGTGTTTTGTTGAGCCGGGATAAGGCCTGGCGCTTCTGCATCATCCTGATGCTGATTGACAGACCCAATCACTGTTGGAGCCTCGCTATCGATTTCCTCATCCATTGATGCCTGGCTTTTAAGGACGGTCGGCGCTTCACTAATGGTTTCGCTATCCATTGATGCGGCGCGCACATCAACTTGACTATCAATAAGGTTAGTCTTGAGCAATTTCACTTGCTGCTGAAGCGCTGTAAGATTTCCTTTTAACTCTATATGGGCACCTAACAAGTATCCAATCGGCAAACCAAACAAGATGCCATGCCAGTCATGGGTAGCGACCGCGCCGAGGTAGGTCCCTATGATGGAAAATATAATTTTCACGACAACAGGTATTTTTTATAATTATAAGAAAGATGAATTTCAGATCGACTAGTACAACACTACGATAATTACCCCTAATATTAAATACATTTACAGGTATAATGCGCCTCCTTTCACACATTATCGAGAAAATACAGATAGATATGTCTGCGAAATTAACGGAATTCATTCTTGAGTACGGTATGTTTCTGGCCAAATTTGGCACGGTTCTGCTCGTCGTGGTTATCCTCATTGCCATCGTTTTAATCCTTGTTTTACGTGCCAGAGGCGGCGGCGATGAACATCTGGACGTACGAAACATCAATCACAAATTTGAACATATGCAATTGATGTTGGAATCAGCCATTCTTTCCAAAAAAGAGTTCAAACAATCCGTCAAAGATGCCAAGGCGAAACATAAAAAAGAAGACAAGAAACCGGAAAGTGATGGCGACAGACCTCGAGTCTTCGTTCTTGACTTCAAAGGGGATATTCGTGCATCGGAAGTCGCCTCCTTACGCGAAGAGATATCCTCATTATTAACTGTCACAAGAGAGGGTGATGAAGTTTTTGTTCAGGTTGAAAGTGGTGGTGGAACGGTACACGGTTATGGTCTGGCGGCATCTCAATTAAGACGCATCCGGGATAAAAACATCAAGTTGACGGTCTCCGTCGATAAAGTTGCCGCTAGCGGAGGTTACATGATGGCCTGCGTTGCCAATCACATTATCGCCGCACCTTTCGCTATTCTTGGTTCCATTGGTGTACTTGCACAAATTCCCAATTTTAATAAATTATTAAAGAAACATGACATCGAATACGAGCAGATTGCCGCAGGTAAATACAAGCGCACATTAACCATGTTCGGCGAAAACACAGATGCCGATCGTGAAAAATTGAGAGAAGAGCTGGAAGAAACTCATGTTTTATTTAAAGAATTCGTAAAGGACAACAGAGACAAGGTAGATATTGAGAAGATTGCGACTGGCGAACATTGGTACGGAAAGCAGGCCCTGGAACTTGGTCTGATTGACGAAATCATGACAAGTGATGACTATCTCAGTTCCGCTACGGATTCCGCTGACATTTACTCGATAGAATATGTTCGTAAAAAACCTTTTCTTGAAAAAATATTTTCATCAACGGTTAAATTATTTCAGCAAGACCTTTACTAAGCAGCGCTTATTAAGAAGACGGGATAGTAGTTGCTTTCACTTCCTCTGCAATTATTTTTATACCGGCGCTGACAACATCATCATGCATTGAATAGGTAATACGTAGACATTCATGTTTGTGCCGCCAATCTTCTTTCAAACCAGGAAAGAAATAGTGCCCCGATAGCACCAGTACGCCCCTTCTTTTAAGACGTTCATATAATTCTTCGCTGCTGATGGCAAGCTCAGGCAACCACAACCAGAGAAACAGCGCGCCCTCGGCTTTGTGAATGTGATAATCAACTCCTTCAAGCGCCTCATGGAGCAAGGACATGGCTCGTTCCGCCTTGCGCTTATAATAAGGTTGGATAACGGTATTACTCAGCCGGATAATTTCACCACTTTTTACCAGGTCATAGGCGAGTGCAGGTCCAAAACTACCCAGTGCCAGATTAATAATGCCATTAAATTTACCGATGGCGTTGATTATCTCATCGTTCGCAATCACTATGCCGGTTCGCATGCCGGGCAAACCTAATTTGGATAAACTCATACATAAGATCGTATTTTCGTTCCAGAACATATTTGCCTTTGTAAAAATTATATTTGGAAAAGGCATACCGTAGGCATTATCAATAATAAGTGGCACATTCTTTTCTTCAGCTAGCCTGGACAAACGCTCGACTTCATCATCTGTGAGGACATTGCCAGTGGGATTACAGGGTCTTGATATGCAAATGGCGCCGATCGTGCTGTCAATCACCAAATCATCAAAAGCAATATGATACTTAAAGGTGTGGTCATCGAAGATTTCAATTTCAGGTTTATTTGCGATGAATAAATCGTCCATCAAACCTACTTCCGCGTAGCCGATATACTCGGGCGCCATCGGTAATAATATCTGTTTACGTTCACCGTTCTCAAATTCGCCGGCCAACATATTAAACAGTATAAAAAAACCTGCCTGACTACCTGCAGTTAAAGCAATATTGTCCGGGCCAATATTCCACCCATATTCTTTTCTGATGAGATCGGATAAGGCTGCAATAAATCGTTTGTCACCCTTTGGTGGGTCATAATTACCTATAATATGCGCAAACTCAGCAGGATTTTCTATTATGCGCTGCATACGATCCTGAAAAAACGCGAGCATTTCCGGTATGTGTGCCGGATTACCTCCGCCGAGCATCAACACATCCTGATCACCTGCCATAGCATCACCGAGGTCTTCCATTAACTGGCTTATACCGGAGTGGTCAGTAAATTTTTTTGCGAAGTTGGAAAATTTCATTTGTTAACTTTATCACCGTCAAGTCGAGAGAGGTACGGGAATGCTTAGGTTCTTTATTTGAGAGCCCCTGAGCCCCTGATTATGTTTTATTCATCTTCTTGCCAATTATTACCATACGCATCGCGCGCTCTGCCGCGTTGGCTATAAATTTTCGAGAATTCGCCAACGCTTCTTCCAGGCTCATCTCTCTGGCAATAGCACTATCAAGACCATCTATCCCATAATTAAATACTTTGCTGGCATCATCAGACAGACCGCCACCAATTGCGATAACCGGCAGTTTATATTTCTTCGCCGCCCTGGCAACACCTGCAGCTGTTTTTCCAAATGCTGTTTGTACATCCACCCTTCCTTCGCCGGTAAATACCAGATCGGCTGTTTTTAAATATGAATTGAGCTCGGTTGCCTGGATAACTATATCTATGCCACTTTGTAATTTTGCATCCGCAAATGCATGCAATCCTGCACCGAGGCCACCAGCCGCACCGGCACCCTTTAATGTTCTTACATCAATGTTTAATTGTTTTTTTATTAGCATCCCAAAATATTTTAGATTGTCATCCAGTCGTTTTACCATCGCGGATGTCGCGCCTTTTTGCGGACCGAATATGTATGAAGCGCCTTTTTTACCGTACAATGGACTATCTACATCACAGGCGATAATGATTTTACACAAGGCCACGCCGGGAGATAGATCATTTATTTTAATATCCGATATACGATTGAGCATACCGCCCGCCGCGGGTGTTTTTATCTCCGTTCCCTTCGAATTGAAGAACTTGATACCCAGCGCCTGAGCCATACCAGCCCCGCAATCGTTGGTTGCCGAGCCGCCAATACCGACAATAATTTTTTTTACACCTCTGTTAAGCGCATCGAGAATCAACTCCCCGGTGCCATAGCTAGTTGCAGTTAAAGGATTTCGATCCTTTGACGCAACGAGCATTAAGCCCGAGGCTTCGGCCATTTCGATAGCTGCCGTTTTCTGGTCCGAGAGAATAGCGTATCTTGCCCTCACCGTATTACCATCAGGTCCGCAAACATTCATATGGACAAATTTGCCGCCCATCGCATCAACCAGAGACTGAACGGTGCCTTCGCCACCATCTGCCATAGGCACTTTTATGCATTTTGCTTTTGGCAAAACCCGCAATATGCCTTTCTCAATTGCTGAAGCCACTTGTAATGAAGTCAGGTTTCCTTTGTAGGAATCAGGGGCAATCACTATTTTCATGAATACTTTCCATTTCCGAAACAAAAAAAGAGCGGTAGTTTACGTGAAGCGTCGCGACAAACAATAGCGTATTTATTATTGGGGATCTTCAGCAAAATCTGTGGGTGGAAACACAACGCTCTTCTTGAGAATGAAAGTAATAAACCCCCGTCATTCTTGTCAACCCACAGATTCTGCGGAACAGCCATTATTTGTTTGCCAATGACATAATTGTTTTCTGCAATCCGGCGACAACTCTGGCCATCGAGTCGTAATCGAGAGTATCCGGCCTGTCTCGCAGGGTGTGATAATTTCGATTGCGATAGTTTGAAGTGTCAGTGACCATGACAGCCGGATAACCGTATGACCAGAAAGACGAATGATCCGACCGTTTTATATCCGGAACCAGAAATTGCGGGGCAATTAAGCCTTCAGAGGGAAATTGGCTGACACGTCGGAATTCGCCAATAGTCTCGTGCAGTAATTTTCTAGAGGAAATATTCGATACGAAAGCAATGAAATTTGCCTGATGGGGATAAAAATGGTTTAACGGTCTCGGATAAGCCTGACTATAAGATTCTTTCGAATAATACCCCAGCATTTCCAGTGAGATCATGCCGCTTATTCGTTCATTTCTATCGCGTGAGTGTTCAGCATTCACATAGCTTCCCATTTTTTCACGACCAAAAAAGGGCCACTCTTCATTAGCAAAAGCGACAAATCTGACAGTTTTGGACAAACGTTCTCCGTGTAGGCCCCGGGCAATCTCCAATAATGCGCTAACACCCGAAGCATTATCATCCGCACCCGGACTTAGCAATACCGTGTCGTAATGTGCGCCAACGACG
>JBLIML010000245.1:0-5761 GCA_047638675.1 Planctomycetota bacterium
AGTCGCGGCAGAGGCATTACTACTTCCACCGCCTGGGGCGTGGGTGGCGCTGTTGCGGGTGAAGCCGCTGAATCCCTTTTATTGCTGGAGGACGGCAGTGAAGTGCTTATCTCTGAAGCAAAAACCCCTTATCAACGATTTTTACCTGAGAGCGGCGGCGTCGCGTGGCTGCCGGCAGCTGATGGTCCGGTGCTAAGCATCAGTGAGAAAAATCAACTGCGCGTTCTTAGCCGCGTAGTACAGGAAAAGAGCCCGCCACTGCGCGATGCTAATGGCAAGATCTTGCCATGGGACATCGAATTTGGTTTTGTTAATGAAGAATTGAAATTATTTCAAATAAGACCGCTGGTGCAACGCGGACAGGAGAAAGCAAATCATATTGTCAGTATCATCCATCCGGGTCGCATCAATATACCTGAGCTTGTTGGCCTTGATCGCCCGGCATTGAAAGTGAGCAAAACTGTCCATTAAGAGAACTTGAATAGCATGAAAATAATGTTCAAACACACGTGCCTTGTTGTATTGGCTCTTTGCCTGGTGTCGTTAGCCATGGCCTATCCCCTTGATGGCAGGGAAGGCAGTGGCATACGCCGGCTCACTGGGTATCAATTTGCGCAAACGTTGCCGCAAGGTCCGAAAGTTGCTCCCGGTGGTTTGCTCGACACAAAGGACATATCACTTACGCTTGTCCATCAGCAAGTCGGCCCGGATTTCGATGAACTGCCGGTGGAACCTGAATTGCAAAAGTCTTTGGAGTCGATATTTAAAAGCCGTGATCCTTCCTACAGTGCAGTGGTTATTGATATCAGCAAGCCCGAGGATATCGCCTGGGCGGCCATACAACCTGACATTCGCCAGAATGCCGGAAGCGTTGGGAAGATCCTTACTATGTTGGCACTGTTTGACTCACTTGCGCGCACCTTCCCCGAGGTGAATGACCGTGAACGCGTACTCAGGGACAGCAATATCTATGCTGGTAACTGGGTGATTTCCGACCATCACGGCGTGCCGAAGTTTTCAGAACAAAGCGGTACCAACCAGTCCTCCATCATCGAGACTACAGACAACTTTCAACTGTCCGAATGGATGGACCACATGATTTCAGCATCGGCAAATGCAGCTGGCAGCGTGGTCTGGCGGGAAGCGATGTTGTTACGGAAATTTGGCAATGCCTATCCTTTGTCCCCGGAGGCCTCGGAGCAATTTTTCAATGACACACCAAAGACGCAATTGGGCGCGCTCTCCCTGCAGGTGATTAACGAGCCCTTGCTGGCAGCAAAGCTCAATCACGATAATTTCCGCCAGGGTTCCTTCTGGACCAGCACCGGCCAGGCCCGAATCCCCGGCACCAGGTCCTTTGCGACCGCCAGAGAACTCGCCCGCCACCTCTGGCGAATGGAACAGGGTCGTCTTATCGATGCCTGGTCGTCCCTGGAAATGAAACGTTATCTTTACATGACCAAGCGCCGTTATCGCTATGTGTATGCACCGGAACTCGCGCAGAGTGCCGTGTTTTTCAAAAGCGGATCGCTATACCAGTGTGAGAAAGAAGAAGGATTTACCTGCGGCAAATACATGGGTAATGTGCGTAACATGATGAATTCGGTCGTCGTCGTAGAGTCTCTACCCGGCGCAGCACAGTATTACCGCTACATCGTCGCGCTCATGTCCAACGTCCTTAAGATCAATTCAGCCTGGGATCATTCCCGTCTTGGTGCTGCTATACACGAGGCGGTATTGACCAGAGGCGTGGTCAAGGTCAAGGAAGAAGGCGATAGGCAAAATATTCAGGATGCGGGCAAAAGTTAGCTATGTAATTTTTTCGTTGCCTTCGAAAAATAAAATTACATTTTGTATCTGATCGTCATGCCGCCATAGGTATTGAAATCAGGAGCAGGTTCAAATAGACGCTCGCCAAAACCGTTTATCCTGACATTTGAGTTGTAATTCTCATCGAACATATTGTTCAGCCCGATGTAGGGCGACACTTCTCACTTTCCAAACTGGCCTCGCCAGCCGGCGCGTAAAGTGGTAACAGTTGGAGACGAGCACACATCCGCTTATTAACTTATTAGTGTCTTTCATTTTCTGCATTAATATACACGCACGTATATATACTGGCATTATTACATGCTTAAGCTAAATACATATACGAGCGTATATATTTTGTTGTTTCCAAAGAAGATACCTGTTAAGTTTATACGTACGTATATAAATGAGTGCGATATATGAACAAAGATAGAGAACAAATACGACGAGTACAAACTCCGAAAGAACTAGGTCAGGCTTTACGAGAATACAGAAAGAGTAGACGCTTAACACAAGATACCGCTGCCAGTTTAAGTAATGTCAGCACTAACTTTTTGTCAGATTTTGAAAATGGTAAGCCCACATCTGAAATTGGAAAAGTACTAAGTACACTCAACACACTGGGTATAGAGCTCTACCTTGCGCCACGTGGTGTAATAGATGCGAAGATTAAGGACGGCAAGTGATCGATCCTGAGGCATTACATGTGTGGTACGAACAGCAGCTTGTTGGTTATTTGTGGCGTGATAAAACTAGCCGAATTGGCTTTAGATATAATGAGAATTGGTTAAACAAAGAGGGTTTTGCGATATCCGTATCGCTGCCCCTCGCATTAGAAGAATACTCCTCAGAAAATGCTATTGCGCACCATTTCTTCGCCAATTTATTGCCAGAAGGAAATGCAAGAGAGCAAATCGTCACCGATCTGAAAATTGCTAATTCTGATTTTGAGTTATTAAGAGCGATTGGAGGTGAATGCGCAGGGGCGTTATCAATACTGCCAGATGACAGAGAACCATCAGGCAAATCAGCCTATGAGGAATTAAGCGAAGGTGAATTTCAAAATCTAATAAAAAGTAAGGGCAATGTCTATACAAGAGCTCATCATAAAGATGAAGACGATCAAACCGAATTTCCCAGGTTGTCATTAGCTGGTGCGCAAAACAAATGTCCAGTACTCGTTCGCGATAACAAGGTATTTATTCCGAGAGGGGAAGCACCGTCTACTCATATAATAAAGTTTACCGTACCCGATTATCGGCACGTGCCGGCCTTTGAAGCTGTGCTAACAAACCTGGCAAGGCAAATTGGATTGAACACCGTCGATATTGAATTTAAAAAATTAGAGATCGAAAAACAAGAGCATCACTACTTGGTAGTTAGTCGATATGATAGACAAGTTAATAAGAACGGGATTATAACAAGGTTACACCAGGAAGACTTTTGCCAGGCCCTGGGTATTAGTCGAGATAGAAAATACGAACAGCATAATGGTGTTTCATTTGCAGATTGCTATCACATACTTCAAAAGACATCAATTGAACCTGTGAAAGATGTATTGCAATTACTCAAATGGCAGTCGTTTAATTATTTAGCAGGAAATTCGGATGGTCACGCTAAGAATTTATCGTTACTTTATGAAAAAAATAACAATATTCGATTAGCTCCCTTCTACGATTTAGTATGTACTAGAGCTATTGATAGAATCGATCAAAATCTTGCATTTGCCATTGGTGGTCAACGAACACCCGGTAATATTCAATTTACTCATTGGCAAGATGAGGCTGAATCTCTCGGAATTAGAAAAACATACTTACAAAACCTCGTGCATGAAACCGCTAATCAAATCCAATCTTCTCTCAGAGGAGTGGTCGATGAGTTTCAGCAACAACACGGTGACTACGCAGCGTTGCAGCGTGTAGTTCAGGTAATTGAACAGCAGTGTAAACGAATACTCGAATCTAAGAAGTAGGGTGAAAACGTAATGGAGACTTGGATGGAAATAGTAACTTTTGTTAATTCTCATTGACAATCGCAACAAAAATTATCAATTCATACTAACAGTCTTCTCTCCATAATTTAGGTTTCTCCGCAGAATCTGTGGGTTAACAAGAATGGCAAACTAACAAAACCCTGTCATTCCCGCATGCTGTTGGTGGAGAAGTGGCACAAGGATGTGCCGTTAACGGAGCTAAGGATGCAAATCCAGTTAAACAATGTTTTCATTCAACCATGGATATCGACCAATAAGTTAGAACCGGATTGGTATATTTCCTTGATTCTCCTTTCCTTCTGGATTCCCGCCAACAGCACGCGGGAATGACGGGGTTTTATTTTTTTCATTCAACCATGGATATCGACCAGTAAGTTAGAACCGGATTGGTATATTTCCTTGATTCTCCTTTCCTTCTGGATTCCCGCCAACAGCACGCGGGAATGACGGGGTTTTATTTTTTTCATTCAACCATGGATATCGACCAGTAAGTTAGAACCGGATTGGTATATTTCCTTGATTCTCCTTTCCTTCTGGATTTGCATCCTTAGCTCCGTTAACGGCACATCCTTGTGCCACTTCTCCGCCAAAAGCATGCGGGAATGACGGATTTTGTTAGTTTGCCGTTCTTGTTAAGCCACAGTTTCTTCTAAAGATCCCTAATTTGTTGTCCCTATCTGTCCCTATCTGTCCCTCAAATAAATTTACATTTTGTACCGGATCGTCATGCCACCATAAGTATTGAAATCAGGAGCAGGTTCAAATAGACGCCCGCCAAAACCGTTTATCCTGACATTTGAGTTGTAATTTTCATCGAACATATTGTTCAGCCCGATGTAGGGTGATACTTCCCACTTTCCAAACTGACCACGCCAGCCGGCGCGTAGATTCGCGACGCTTGAAGATTTGTTAATAGTTGTGTTTGAGTTATCGCCGAAGAATTGATCGATATACAGAAGATCCCAAATGATGTAAAGGCCGGAGTCATGGGTATAGGCGAGTTCTGCGTAAAATTGATGCTCTGGTAGGCCGGGGAGTTTGTTGCCTTCCAGGGTGGGGTCGGAGAGGGATTTGTCGAATTCAAAATCTGAGTAAGTATAGGCAGCGGTAAATGTCAGCCCTGCAAAAATATCCGTCACCACACTGGCTTCAAGTCCATTACGGCTGGTGTCGGCATTAGTGAAAATGCCGCGACTACCAGTCGTACTAATATTACTTATTTCGTCATCTACCTGCATGGTATATAGAGCCACATCATATATCACGCGATCATAAAGACTGCCTTTCATACCGATTTCAAAGCTGTCTGCCGTCTGCGCGGTGACATTGTTAAAACCGCCAAGATTGACGTTTGAATTACGTGCCGGGTCACCAAGTTCGGTGAAGGTGGGCGTCTCGAAGGATTTTGCATAGTTCGCATAGAGATGAAGCTCTGGACGCGCACTCCAGACCAGGCCAACGGTTGGACTAAACTCATTAAAATCAAGTTTGCTCGATTGATCTGCATTGGCCAGGAAGCGATCATCAACTGCGAGATCAAGCATGTCGTAACGACCACCGAGCGTCAGTTCAAGAACGTCAGTGATGGCGAATTCATTACGGAAGTAGAAGCCATAGGACTCGGCATTCTCAATTTGATCGAAACTTAAGGCACCCTTGACACCGGCGTTATTAATAAAGCGTTGCCTGTCATCTTCCTGAACGTCGATATCAAATCCAGTAATGAAACGATTAGGCCGGCCAAACAGTGTATCGGTGTAGGTGTATTGAGCGCCGCCGCCAAAGAAGAAACGATTAAATTCCGTTACCCCATCGTCAGCAACAAAGGGAATGTGGCTACCAATCGGCAGGAAGGTCTGGAAGTCCTTCCAGAGATAATAATTGCGCAGGGTGAGCTGATGTTTTTCGTTGAATGTTTTTCGATACACCAGGCCGATTTTTTGCTGGTCAAATTCTTCG
>JBLIML010000246.1:0-5758 GCA_047638675.1 Planctomycetota bacterium
CCACAATGCCTAGCCTACTGTTATGACAAGTCTCTCATCCGAGGCCTGGCTCACGAAATGGATATCCCCGTAGCCGATGCTTATGTCGTCAAACCCGAAGATACGACATATATTGACATCAATGTCGCCTTTCCGGTAATCATCAAACCAAATTTTGGTGACTCCAGCATAGGTATTACAAGAAACAGCGTCTGTTACAACGTCACAGAACTGGAGCAGGGGATTACAGAGGTACGCAAAATTTTTGGCTATGATAATCCTATACTTGTGGAGCAATACCTGACAGGTAAAGACATAAGTGTTGGCGTCATCGGCAATACGAGCGACAACCTGGTATTTCTGCCGGTTATCGAAGAGGATTACTCCTCCTTGCCTGAGGGATATCCCCATATCTGTGGTTATGAAGCAAAATGGGATCCAGATTCGCCTTACTGGCAATTACGTTCCGTTCCCGCCATGTTACCTGACAAAACCGAAGCCTATTTACAGGCAAGTTGCGCCAAATTATTTGAGCGCACTGAGTGCCGCGATTACGCGCGATTTGACTGGCGTCTGGATGATAATGGCACACCGCGGCTCCTTGAAGTCAACCCGAATCCAGGTTGGTGCTGGGATGGCCATCTTTGCAAGATGGCCAAACTTGCAGACATTTCTTATGCAGAAATGCTCGGTAACATCATTAAAGCCGCGATTGGCCGACAAAAAATCAAAAGAACGATTGTGACCACACAAGGTGTCGCCTGAGCATACGATCTGATAGATCAAAACCATGAACTATTCTGACCTACTGTCAGTAGATCCAATTTCCTGGCCTGGGGTTGATGTACTGGAAGAGTATTTTCAATCGCTGACTCGAGGCGTACATCATAGATATCGATCGTGGAAGGGAAAATAATGATCTTTCCTTTGTGCCCGCATAACGCAAATCCATGTTGATTTGAATGAAATCAGTTTATGTTAAAATATTTTGAAAGCCTTGCGAAGATTCTGTTAGGGGTTACCTTTCGCGAATTGTCAGATGAAGACAAACGTGTAATCAAGAGTATTGCAAACCAGGAATCTTTGGTCGAAAACATCAATGAAAGGTTCGCAGATGAATTAAGCTTCGGACAAAGACTTGCCGACAAGGTGGCTTCTTTTGGTGGTTCATGGACATTTATCCTTACTTTTATTTCATTGATGGCATCGTGGGTATTGCTGAACACCTATATCCTGGTTTCCTATGAGAAAGTCTTTGACCCATATCCCTATATTTTACTGAATCTTGGGCTTTCAGGCCTTGCCGCGTTGCAAGCGCCTATCATCATGATGTCTCAAAACAGGCAAGCAGAAAAAGATCGCATGAAAGTTGATGCAAACTATGAAGTCAATCTTAAGCTTGAACTCGAAATCCTGAGACTTCACCAGAAAATTGATGTCCTCATGGAAGCGAATAATTAGGACTTAACAAGCAGTAAAACGACCTCGTAAACCACTCCGTCCTGTCTGCACCCATACCTATATGAATAAGATTGTAAAATCCATCGCGCCTCTTTTATTGGCTATTAGTTTGCTTCTTTCCGGAAACGGTTTATTAGGCACGCTAACCGGAATGCGCGCAAGCTACGAGGGATTTCATGAAATTCTGACCGGGCTAATTATGGCAGCATACTTTCTGGGGTTCGTTGTCGGTATATACCTGTGTCCTGCTCTCCTCAAAAGCGTTGGTTACATACGTACTTTTACAGTTTTGGTCGCACTCTGTGCTGTCGCAATTATTCTTCAAGGATATTTCGTTACAATTTATAGCTGGATTTTGCTGCGTTTACTGGTGGGTATATGCCTGGTCGGCGTTTATGTTGTCATCGAAAGTTGGCTAAATAACCTGACTTCGAATGAAAATCGAGGTAAGACTTTATGTGTTTATCAAATGACGACACTGCTTGCGCTGGCTGCCGGGCAATTTCTTATCCTTATGGCTGATGTGAATACACACACCTTATTTGTATTATCTGCAGCATTATTTGTAATTAGCATTGTGCCTGTAGCGCTGACAAAACTCGATGAACCTGAAATTGTTAACGGCGCTGAGAGTCTTGATTTGCGCGAGTTGTATCAAATATCGAGAGTATCTATTTTATCTTCCCTGACATCTGGATTGGTAAATGGATCATTTTTTGCCCTGGCCGCCGTATCTGCGATTCAATTGGGCCTGGATAAAAAAGAAATCGCCATTTTGATGAGTGCGATGATACTAGGTGGTGCCATTCTTCAATGGCCAATCGGCCATTTATCAGATCGCTTCGACCGCCGTAATATCATTGCCCTGGCAAGTTTATTTGGCAGTATTTTTTCTATTCTGATGCTGTTTTTTTTCCACTACTACAAAGATGGCATTATCGTTATTGTTTTTCTTTATGGCGGGATGTCATTTGTTCTTTACCCGATTGGTTCTGCACTTTTAAATGACATTATCCCACGTGAAAAATTTGTGCTGGCCGCACGTGGGATGTCGCTGACTTACGGTATTGGTGCGGCAGTAGGGCCAATATGCGTAGGCCTTTTAATGACAATGACAGGACCCGAAGCCCAATATGTATTTAGTGCCGTCATACTTTTTATTTTGGCCTTGTTTGGATATTTTGAGGTGCATAACAATGATCTGTCAATAACTGAACATGAAGCATTTATCCCAATGGTTAGAACATCACCTGTTGCATTAGAACTGCACCCGTAGACGGATAAGTCGAGTTAATGTGCGCATATATTAGTATCCCATCAATAAATATTTCAGTTGCTTACATTTCTCAAAAACAACATTAACAACATCGCTGCGACTAATGAACCCATGGCCATTATTAGAGCCACTGTCTGCAAACTCTGACCAATTGAAAACAGATAACCCGCGATAATCGGACCGGCCGCAGAACCGCCACGACCAACACCAATGGCAAAACCTGTGCCGCCAGCGCGCACTCCTGTTGGAAAGGATTGTGCGAATAAGGCGTAAAGACCAACAACGGCTGAATTAGTAAAAAATCCGGCAGTCGCTGCTACCAGGCTAAGAGCTGCAATGCTTTCATATCCTCGGCCAAATATACTGACCATCACGATAGCACCAAAAAGGGCAATAATAGTCAGGGCTCTCACGGTATAACGACTGGACAGAAATCCAAGTAACACAGCGCCGATAAGGCTTCCGACATTGGTCCAGACCAGAACGCCTCCAGCCGTTGATGCTTCATAACCCATGTCGACAACGATTTTCGGAATCCATTTGAGAATAAAATAAAACGTAGTGATGTGGAAAAAATACGCCATTGTTAGAATGACAGTGATTCGTGCGAGACCGGGCGTAAATAACTGGGCAATGCTGGATTTAGCCACCTCTGCTTTTTCCGAACCCAGGGCTGAGATAGTGCTATGCCCCATTTGAGTCAGGATTTCATTGATTTTTTCCAGGGCACCTTTTGGTCTTTTTTTATCAAGGTAAGCAAGCGATTCAGGCAGAAACCACCAGACCAGCACTATGAATGACATTGTTACAATCGCGCCAAAAATAAAAACCGAACGCCAATCAAAATAATTAAGCAACATGGAAGCTAGCGTTCCACCAACGATTGCACCTAGCGGGAAACCAGATGCCATGAGAACCACAGATAAATTACGGCGGCGGGTGTTTGAGTGCTCCGCTACCAACGCGTTGCAGGATGCAAGCATGCCGCCAATCCCAAGTCCGGTGAAAAAACGATACGAAGATAAACTGACGACAGTATTTGCTATACCAGCCAACATCATTCCAGAAGACATCACCAGCAAACAAACTAATATCGTAGGACGTCGACCAAAACGATCAGCAATGTTTCCAAGTACGATCGAGCCCGCGGCCATGCCTATTAATTCCATTGACAAAACCACTCCCAGGGCTGCCCTGTTAATGCTCCATTCGGCCGCAATACCCGGTGAAGCAAAGCTGATTGACAATATATCGAATCCATCCAGTGCCGTAAGTAATATGCAAATTATGACGGCGATTACCTGTGGGCGGCTCATCGGCTCGCGCGCGATAATTTCTGTTGCAGAAATACCCGTAGGGCTTGTTGGTTGAGATGCATCGTTCATCAGTGGAGCTGATCCTTTTTCTCAATCAAGGGATTATTATTTAAGCTCGACTCAAGCACAAGCTGTCTCCATTTAACATGTTTATATCCAGGAAAGATCATTAACAAAAGTGTTTTTATCCATTATCCTGTCTTGATGAAAATATTTAAATCTACCTATGTTGTTGAATGGGCTCATTGCGATATAGCCGGTATCGTTTTTTACCCTCATTTTTATGCCTGGTTTGATCAGTCAACAGAAAGAATGTTCAAGGCTATGGGCTTCCCTTATACATCGCTAATGGAGAAATTTGGTCTTGTCGGTGCACCTCTGTTAGAGACAGGTTCGAAATATAAGAATGCCTGTAAGTTAGGCGATGAGCTGAACATGGAAACCTGGGTTGCTGAACACGATGAAAAAACCTTCCTGGTTAAACATGTGTTACATCATGCCGATGGACGGCTTGCACTTGAAGGTTTTGAACACCGCATTATGGTCGCCAGAGACTCAACAAGTAAAAAAGGTATGAAGGCGACAGCCATACCTGAAGCTATTGTCTTACAGTTTGAAGCAGAATAATTTCAATAAGCTTCAATTTAAAAAATATTTCGCCTGTTTTATTGAGCAGTAAATTCTATTGCGCCTTCGGGCAAAAGATACAACACCAGCGCTTCGCCCCTGGTAACAGTTGGACTGTGTGCGCTTTCAGACGCATAAACCACCCAGCCCTCACCATGCCCATCAAACTGGGCACCTTCGTCAATCGGCATAATTCCATCTATTAATCCATCTCTACATTCACGTGGAATCGTTTGCCTTTTAATTCAAAGCGAGGCAAGACCTTGTGCGCTACAGACTCGATGATGGGACGCAGGCCCAATTTATTTGAAATTGATTTGAGCAAAGTTGCTTTAGCAATGTCCACATTTTGATTTGCGGCCACTTCAATTTCGATTGTCAGCTCGCTCATCTCGCCACGTATCTGCACAGTGGCGCGATATTCATCAATTACATCCATTTCCCTGACCAAATTATCAATGGCGCTGGGAAATATATTCACGCCACGTACCGTCACCATATCATCTGCGCGTCCGATAATGCCGCCCTGCAGGTAAAGAAACTCGCCGGAACTTTCCCCTGGACTGGAATATTTCACTACATCGCCAGTGCGATATCGAATCACCGGAAAGCCCCAGCGTCCAAGATTAGTTAAGACGAGTTCGCCTTCTTCACCATCTGCAACCGGTTGTTGACTGGTCTTGTCGAGCACTTCTGCAATGAATTCGCTTTCGTTGACATACAGACCGTTGGGTCGATTCCTCGGTTCAAAACCGAATGCTCCCACTTCAGATGCGCCAGCGTGATCATGACATTGTGCCGCCCAGCCATCATTGATGCGTTTTTTGGTAGCAGGAATGTTTGCACCGGGCTCACCCGCGAGCACCAGTATACGAATTTTTAATTCGCCGATATCAAAGTCATTTTCTTTTGCGACCTCCAGTAAATGCAAGGCATAACTAGGTGTGCAACATAATGCTGTGCATTGTGTATCCAACATTAAACGCAATCGATCCAATGATGAACGACCACCGCCGGGTATCATCAGCATACCCAACTGACGTGCACCTTCCACCGCTGCCCAAAAACCGATAAAGGGTCCGAAGGAAACCGCGCAGAA
>JBLIML010000247.1:0-5727 GCA_047638675.1 Planctomycetota bacterium
CGGGAATGACGGAGGGTTAGATTCCCGCCAAAAGCCTGCGGGAATGACGGAGGGTTAGATTCCCGCCAAAAGCCTGCGGGAATGACGGGGAGTTAGATTCCCGCCAAAAGCACGCGGGAATGACGGGGTGTTAGATTCCCGCCAAAAGCACGTGGGAATGACGAATTTATATTTCCATTTACAATACGGCTGCTGTAATTCTACCCACAGGTTCTGCTGAAGACCCAACTTTATTAATGAGTACTTATTGTTTATTGCTTTCACCTTATTAACCATGAATTTTTCACTTTTGCTAAATCCCGGCATACGAATTGCATTGTATTTGCCATAGTCAAACCTATGGACGAATTACATATGCGCTGTTTACTTACTACACTTTTGTCAATCTTGTGTTTTTTGCCGTCAAGCTTTGTTACCGCCATGCCGACACATCCTCTACAGGACATTCGTGATACAGCGATAAATTATGTGCGGACTAATCTTGCTAATAATGAGAATGATGTCCATATAAGTGCCAAAGCACTGGATCCAAGATTGAAGCTGGCTTTGTGCACGCAAATATTGCAAGCGCATATGCCGTATTCCAGCGTAAGCTCGAGTAAGGCCACTGTTGCCGTTCGCTGCGAAGGGGAGCAAGCCTGGTCTTTATATGTACCGGTTACCATGCAAATTTACCAGGAGATCGCTGTTGCCAGTCGACCTCTGGCACAAGGAACGCTGCTTGCTGCCAATGATATCGAAATGCAACGTATGGATATTAGCCAGGCGGCTGGCGGTTATCTGTCACAGGCTAATTTGGCCATAGGTCAGGTGACCACCCGTCCGGTTCAGTTTGGTCGGCCACTTTTATCGAATTTACTCAAGGCACCGACAATAATCCGACGCGGACAGACCATTACAATGCTCGCACAACAATCCAGCTTTGAAGTTAGATCCATGGGGGAATCCCTTATGGATGGTGCTGTGGGCGAACGTATTAAGGTGCGAAATAGGCGCTCGAAACGCGTTGTAGAAGGTGTGATTGCGAAAGATGGTATTGTTTATGTCAATTAATCAATTAGTTATAATAAATTAAAGTTTATATCATCGACTGTCGATAGCCTGAGCAAGAAGATTAATAACGAGATAAATATATGATAAATGAAGTTAAAAGTGCACAACTCGCCGCAATTCAGAAAATTGGGACTTCGCAACAAGCGGACTCAAAAGATAGTCAGATTCATCACGGAGATCGCTCTGAAAAGCATTCCTCAGCGGGACCGGCTAAGGAGGTAAGTCTCACTGATACCGCCGCTAAATTACAACGACTGGAAGCACAAATTGCCAATCAACCGGTGATCGATGCGCAACGAGTTGAAAGTGTCAAAAAAGCTATCGCGGATGGCAGCTTCAAAATCGACTCCAATCGCATTGTCGAGAAAATGGCCGAATTCGAAAATCTTCTGGCCAGCAAAGCTGAAAAATAATGAATCTCTCAGAAAATAGTAAGGGCTTAACACTGTTAGCAGAAAATTATGCCCAGCATTTAAATACCTTGATCGAATTGTTAGAACTCGAACAGAGTGCGCTGAAAGATCGAAACTTTGAAATCATAAGTAATTGTACGGAGCAAAAAGAGCCTCTATTAATCCAGCTCGAACAGCTGGATGCGCAACGTCTGATATTCGAACAGCAAGCAGAACCATTAGAGGCAAAAGAGATACATAATTTTTTTAATAAAAATGTTGCCTCATTATTAAAAAAATGTAGTGACATAAATAGTGTTAACGGCGGCATTGTTGCCATTAGCAAACAATTTAATCAACGTATGCTGAATATTATACTCGGAGCAGGTCCGGAAGAAGACAATCTTTATAATGCCGAAGGTAATAACTCACGCAATAACTTGAAGCAAGTATTTGCAAAGATTTGATCTAATATAGATCAACATTTGTAATAACTGACATAGGCGAATTGGTTCAACTGTTATGAATAGCGTTACCAATAGCAACCGCAATATGGCGAATGACAAAACCAGCCAGCACCTCATTAGTCATCGCACCAGTTATCGAATTAAATCCCAATCTGAAATCAGCTCTCTATTAAGCAAGCTTTCAAAGAATCATACTTTACTGTCTTTAACAGTCGGTGACAGTTCAATTAGCTTCGGCAGCATGATCCTGAAGGTGAATCCCGAAAAGCGCTATTTGGTATTGGATGAACTGTACCCGAGAAACGAACTAAGAAAGTCGCTGTTGAACAATAAATTGTCGATCGAAACCCAACTTGAAGGTATAGAAATACATTTTTCGGTAAAGGTCGAAGCCATTGCCGAAAGAGATGAGATTGAATACTACAAAGTAAGTTATCCAAAGTTAATCTACCACTATCAACGTCGCTCCAGCTTTCGGGTGAATTTAGGAATTTCCGATTCTGTTCCGCTTGCCTTATCTACAATGGATGACGTATTACTACACGCAGAACTAAGAGATATTTCACTGGGCGGCTTAAACGCCAGAATCAATTCACCAAGGGCAAATGTGCTGGCCGTGGGAGATGAGATCCCGGTTTGCATAATTCAAACCCCCGATGGGAAGAAAATATTGAGCTCAATGGAGATTGCCCGAATTGATGAAGGAGCCACGCCTCAATCGGTACGAATAGGCGCACGTTTTATACATATTTCTGCGGCTGACAGACACGAACTTTCCAGGTTAATAGCAACACAGGAAAGAGGAAATATTAAAAAACTGAAACGCATGGACGATGATGCTTGAATTCGGCTTGTCTGCAATTTGCTTATGCAGTCAACAATTTTTCGTAAGCAGGTAAATCTTCCGGCACATCAATATCCGCATATTCGTTTAGCTCGAACCAGTCAATGGTGGCCAGGGATAATCTTCGTCTGGTCTCCTCGAGTACAGTTGACTCGCCCCAGGGCATATTGTCAAAAAGATAATTTTGATCTGTGCATAAGCCAAGTAAATAGTAACCACCATCTTTGGCTGGACCGAGTACGACTTCGGTTTGTGAGGCCAGACTATCATAGGCGAGCTCCAGATCTTCTGTTTTCAACCAGGGACAATCGCAACCGAGAACAAGTGCGTAATCGTGCTCTTTCAATCCGTCCAACAAAGCATTACACATCCTGGCACCGAGATCGTCTCCTTGTTGGAGACACAATTCGACATCGACTCTCTGCGCACATTCCTGCAGCATCGGATGTGTCGTCGTTGGTGTACAATACAGACGAACATCAACACGATCAGATGCACACGCTGTATCAAGTGTTCTTCTTAATAAATTTATATAAAGCTCCGTGGCCTTTTCTTCGCCGAGGGCCGGAATCAAACGGGTTTTGACTTTGCCAGGCACCGGGGCTTTTGTAAAAATACACAATACCCCGTGTTTTTTATTCATAGTCTCTGGCTAATTTATCTGGCTTTACGCCCAGCGCATAGCGCAGTCTTAATAAACTCATCTTGAATACTGTTTTGATAATACCTACCTTTTCCCAGCGGCGGCTGGAAGTAAGTACTTTGTCTCTAAGACAAATCGGTGAAGCCATTTTTTTTAATTTTTTGGAGAAAGCGATATCTTCCATCAATTCAATATCTGGAAACCCACCGACATACTCAAAAAGTTCCCGGCTCACGAAAATTGCCTGATCGCCAGTAGCAATCCCGGTCACGCGCGACCGTATATTCATAAAATATTCAATCAACCGGAACAATATATGCGCACCCGACAAACGTACGTCAAAGCGTCCCCATAAGAATTCGGAACCGACAACTTCGTTTAAACGAGCTTCAGCATCTTCCGGTAATAAGGTATCAGCATGTAAGAACAGTAACAAAGACCCTGTAGCTTTGTCGGCACCGAAATTTAATTGCCTGGCTCGTCCCCTTGGTGCAACTAAAACATAATCAGCCATGTCCTTCGCTAAGGATACGGTGGCATCGTTACTGCTACCATCTACTACTATCACTTCATGGCCATTCGCTCGTAAAAATTGGAGGGACGAAAGACAACTTTGAATTGAGGCGGCCTCATTCAAGCATGGAACGATGATGGAAATTTTTATCACAAACTAAATAAAAATTGAACGAATCAATTCAAGGCACCAGCACAACTACTCCCCTGTCCCGCTGTGCACCCATAGCAATGATTACGTACAGTAATTGGAAGATCGCCAAGCTCTTGATCCAGTAAATCAGAGAGATGCATAGGCTTGTGATGTTTATTTTGTAAACTTAAACCTAACATTTGGTTGAAATCACAATCATAAAGATAGCCCTGCCAATCAACACTCACCAGGGACCGACACATCACCTGATCCAGGTTCTCATGGCGATGTGCATTTTTCAGTAAGGTCATATACTCCTCAAATTGACCTCTGGACACGAGCGTACTTCCAAAGCGTTTAATCGGCATGTTACTTAAGGTGAACAAACGATTAAATCGGATACCGTAATTATTGAACAACTCCTTTTTATATATTGCTTCTAGTGCCTGTTGTCCCGCAGGTAGAGTGGGTCCGAGGGGGTTATAAACCAGGCTCAGCACAAGACCCGAATCATCATTTCCATAACCCAGTCTGTTGAAATGTTGCAAGCCTCTAATACTGGATTGAAATACGCCTTTACCACGTTGTTGGTCAACATTATCTTCCGTATAGCACGGTAATGACGCTACCACTTCCACTTTTTCTTCCGCGAGGAATTCTGCAAGATCCTCAAATCCCGGCTGCTCGAGTATGGTTAAGTTGCATCGATCAATAATATGCACACCCAAACTATGCGCCATGCTTACCAATTCACGAAATTGCGGATGAAGTTCCGGTGCACCGCCGGTGATGTCCAGCGTTCTAATTTTATCGAGCTGAAGAAACTTGATCACCAGCGCGATCGTATCTTCATCCATTTTTTCCTTTCGGTAAGGGTTTGAATTGACATGGCAATGCAAACAGGCCTGGTTACAACGCAAGCCAATGTTGATTTGAAGTGTTTCCAGTTGACGGCGATTGATAGCTGGAAAATCGGAGGGTCCAAGCAGGGGCAAGGTATCGTGCATAGCAAAAGAATATAGTGTAAATACGGGTGCTATGACAGCTTTTACCCGAGAAGGTTCTCAATGTGCTGATTACTTGACACTTATGGGGCAGCTAACGTAAATTCGTTAGGAACCTGTGAAAAGCACCAGCATTTCTTCTTTTCACTTTGAACTTTGCTCTTTTAACTAATGTAGGGGCCGTAGCTCAGTTGGGAGAGCGTCGCGTTCGCAATGCGAAGGTCGGGAGTTCGATTCTCCTCGGCTCCACCAAATCAGCATAAGCGTGCGATTACTTCTATGCTCTGCCAAAATCATCATCAAATCTTACAATATCGTCTTCCCCAAGATAGCTGCCCACCTGAACCTCAATAATGGTCAGTGGCGATGATGTTTTGTTTTCCAGTCTATGTTTAGTTTCAACAGGAACGAATGTTGATTCATTCTCCTTTAAATCAAACACATTATCTCCCAACGTTACCGTACCCACGCCATTAACCACTACCCAGTGTTCTGAACGTTGATGATGTAATTGCAGTGATAATCGCTTACCCGGGTTGACAATAATTCTCTTGACCTGAAAACCCTCTCGCATCTCGAGGGTCTCGTAACTGCCCCAGGGTCTGAAAACTTGTGAATGGTTTTCATATTCCTTTCGCGATGCCTCCTTCAAATCATCCACAAGCATTTTAATATCTT
>JBLIML010000248.1:0-5668 GCA_047638675.1 Planctomycetota bacterium
ATAGACTTCACTTGTTCTGCCGCCATCACGCGGTCTCGATTCTACAAATAATTTGTGCGGACCGGACCAGCTGGCAAACGCAAAGTCCCTGCGCTCTCCTCTTGGTATGCCACTCGCGCTGACAGAACGCTGGCGATCATCAGAGTGAAATACCCGTTCGAAGCCTTCATCATAAGTAAGATGAAACTCTGGTGTTTTGTATTGAAAATGTAAAATATCATCATAGGAAATATGATCATATAAGGCCTGTTCTGGCGGTCCGCCTTTATAACGACCTTTGCCTTTTTTCTTTGTTCGTGTGACTTTACCACCTGCGGCTTTGATTGCCTTTTCGACCTGCTTATCAGTGTCGTCGCTAAGCGCCTCGTTAATTACCCACACGCCATTCAAGGCGGCATTATCATCATCTGCCGTGGCAATAAATGATATTGCCAATAGCACTGGTATCAGTGCAGAAGAAATAAATCGAATGTTTGTTCCGAAATACATAGTTTTTTGTCCTGTTCTCAAAGATGATTCCTGTCAAATAGACAAGAAATATTAGTCTCAATTCCCTTTGTACCCGTATTGATGGTTTTGTAAGCCATTATTCTGAGGTCATATCTGGCACATCTAAGCCGACATAATATATTAATAACTAAATCGTCTAAAAAATTAACTATTAATGCTTTAAATGTGCAATTAGAAGATTACAATGGCAAAGCTAAACTAAATAAGCGCTTTCTCTAATCAAGCAGGAAACTATACAGA
The DNA here is from genome assembly GCA_047638675.1 of Planctomycetota bacterium. Lineage (GTDB taxonomy): Bacteria > Pseudomonadota > Gammaproteobacteria > Eutrophobiales > Eutrophobiaceae > WLWS01. The sequence goes on from JBLIML010000248.1 coordinate 751, forward strand.
TGTCAGCTGCCTTAGTATTTGACAACGGAAACAGTCAGTTGCCGCAACAATCGCCCCAGGAGTTGATTGAATGGGTTGTTTCGCAAAACAAAAAAGCGATTGTGACCACCAGTTTTGGTCCGTTTTCTGCTGTCATGTTGCATCTTGCCACACGTGTCAAAGCCGATATCCCCATCGTATGGGTGGATACAGGGTACAACACTCTGGAAACTTATACTTATGCGGAAGGCTTGATTCAGGATCTGAATTTAAATATAGAGATTTTTATCCCCGAAATGACGGCGGCTCGGCGTAACGCCTTAATGAATGGGATCCCTAATATTGATAGCGAATTGCATGCGGAATTCACCCGGCAGGTTAAACTTGATCCCTTCCAACGCATGCTGGAAAAGGTTAAACCAGATTACTGGTTAACAGCTATCCGCAAAGATGAGACCGACTTTCGTAAAACGCTTGATGTTATCAGCGACGGTCCCAATGGAATTACCAAAGTTGCGCCTTTCCTTAACTGGACGGAAGTCGATATGGAAGGTTATCTTTATGAGCATGGGCTTCCCCAGGTGAGCAAATATAAGGACCCAACAAAAGCGGAAGATCATAGGGAATGCGGCTTACACACAAGAGATTATTCAATCTAAATCTCCATTAAAATTTTGGCATCCCTGGCTGGCCTCCCGGAGGCAGGCCCGCGCGCAAGCTGTCTTTTCTTATAGGCGGTCTGCTACTTATCAATGGATTCTGACTGAAGTTAAAGACCACAACGCTAGCATAACGATGAAGAATTATACCAGGCGACTAGTTATTCGTATTTACCTGTTTCACTAAGTCGCAAAAGCCTGCACTTTTAAGGGTTTGATTTTGTATATCACTCTCACCTCGCCTTCTTCTCGAAACGGATAAGGTCGTTGATTGAGATAGAGTTCACCCAGGTCGTCAATATGTTCATCGGCGCCCTCTTCTGTAATTTCATCTACTATGCCGCGAACTTCTAACCAGCGATAAGCGTTGGCAGGGTCCATGGCCAGGATCGTAATTGCCGGGTTTGCTCGCAGATTTTTGTCTTTTACTCGGCCGATAGCTGAATTAATCAGTATATGAGTGCCATCGTAACTACACCACACAGGATTGACCTGAATGCTCCCGTCTTTCATGTGTGTTGCCATTTGCACATAAACGGCAGCGTCGAGCAGGTCACGATGGGAATCAGGTATGCTTAGCGACATTAATTGGTACTCCCGCTATAGCCCCTCGTCGTATCATCGGATACCTTCATCAAATTGTTGATTAAAAATTTTGCTTCAGTGACCTGGCCGCCAATATCGGTATTGTCAACTTCCACTTCTGCGCAATTGAGAAGAATATCAATCTCTTCTTTGGAAAGAAGTTGTTTCTTTTCCATAATGCCAAGAAGTATTTTTAAAATGGCAAGTGCGGCAATGCCATTGGTGCCACCGGACGAATTGTTTTTCGAAAAAATCATTAATATCTGCTCCAGTTATTTGTCTCTATGATACAGCAATTCCGTGCTGTCCGACTGTGCTACGTCACGTTTTCTGAGAACAGAAACTCATTAGTCGTCAACAGATCATCGGTGCTGCCAGTTATTCTCATCACTTGAATCACCGGGAGACAAACCAAGCTCATCACCATCTGTATTAATACCAAGACCCAATACGGTACGATTGGCATAGTTAAAATAGGCGACGACTTGATTGATTTCAAGAACTTCACCATCATCCCAGCCAGCCTCGAGTAAACTATTAATATCTTTTTCAGCGATAGTTGAAGGATGTTCGGTAAGATTACGTGCATAGACAAGCGCAGCTTTAGTTTTCTCATCGAATATGTCTCCCCAGTCTTCTAAGGCCAATGCATCTCGAATATTCCTGGCGTGAGCCGCATCATTGAGTAATTTTGTCATGCCAACGAAATGATGTTCAACACAATAACTGCACTTGTTGAGCATACTCGTATACACGCCAATCAATTCCAGAAGCCATTTATCCACCGTATTGCGGTAGTGATGAAGGACGTTTTTGTACAGGGCCATATGCCCGGTCATACTGTGCGGTCTCAAGCTGTGTGCCAGCATAATATTGTCAACATTGTTATCCGGACCTTTGACTCGGTCATAGAGTTTTAATAAAGACTCATCAGCTTGTGCATAGGGAATCGTTTTTATCCAGGTCATCGCCTTCTCCTTTTCTAATCAATAAATTCTTTCGTGGCGCTTATTTTGCCACAGAACTTTTTTCAACTTCTATCTAAGCTGTTCTGCCAATTTGTACATTGAGATTGTTTATTTTTGTTTCGTACGATATATTTTTAAAATGAACTACGAAGTAGCCCAAATATCACCCACAGATGAGTTCTACGGCCTGTTAAGCCTGGCTTTTGACCATTTCAACAAAGCACTATTCAGTGCTGCCCTGCCCCACTGTCTTCTTACGGTTCAACGAGAAACCAATACCATGGGGTATTTTTCTCCGGATCGATGGGGAAACCGTCTGGGGGAAAAGGCCCATGAAATTGCCATCAATCCGGCCTACTTCGCTTCACATTCTTTGGTTGAAGTCCTTCAAACCCTGGTTCATGAGCAGTGTCATTTATGGCAACAAGTATACGGTGCGCGTAAAAGTAGACAGGGCTATCACAACCGGGAATGGGCATGGCGCATGGAAGGTATTGGCTTAATGCCCAGTCAAAGCGGTTTACCCGGGGGAAAAAAGACGGGGCAGCAAATGTCTGACTATCCTGTATCTGGAGGTCCTTTTTTAGAGGCCTGCCAGAGATTGGTAGAAAACGGATTTCAACTTAGCTGGATAGATCGCATTCCAGCCTCTAACGAAAGTAGTCAAATCCGGGTAGAGACAGAATTTCTTTCAGAACATCATATCGAGTCAGAAATTAGAGCCGTACTTCACACAAAAATCGACGCCCTGGTACCGGATCTAAAACCAGTAGAGCTCGTGCTTGAAGAAAAGCTTAGAAAGAACAAGAGCAAATACTCATGCCCTGGCTGCGAGACCAATATTTGGGGAAAACCAAAACTCCGGGTGACTTGCGAGCGTTGCAATGAATCCTTTATTCAGATCAGCTAATTTATCACCGGCGGACAGGGCTCAGTCCTGACGGCTAAATACCAGCTCCCTGTGCATGGCGTGATGCGTGTTGTATCCGTATTTTTGAAAATGTTTGCTATGCCCCTGAGCTTCAGGTGCGACTTCTGATTGTATTGCCAGATTTAGTGCAGCAAGATCATCGAAAACGACCTCATTGCCGATAATCATCTTTTCATCCAGGACTTCACCAGTGCTGCGCCAATTAAGTGGTAAATAGCACAGCACATTTCGAATACCTTCGAATTTCGCCAATATTTGTGGGTGACCGCTGGTATACATTTCCACAAACTTTGCCTCGTCTTTAACGGGGCCATAATAGCGAACGACAAAAGACAAAGCCGCCGTTCTAGCAGGAGGTGTTTCAAGTCCGGGCAATGGGAAGTGAACCGCCTCTGTGATTTCTAGATTAATTTTCTCTGCTGTCGGGTCATAGCTGTTTTTATCCAGAAAAATCTGTTTGAACTTCTCCGATTGCGTTAATGCAACTGCAGCATCCTCATCATTCATGTCGATCTGAATAATAATGGACGGTGCCGGAACATCATCCATTTTAGGCACATCCCCGGGTTCAGGCGTATAAATTTCAACCGTGTGCACGGCGTTTTCGGCCTTCAGATAATCAAGAGGAGCATCAAGAAAGTGAGTGTTTAAGTCAACAGATGACATGCCTGCGGACCAGATGGTGACGAATACAGCAATATTCATTTTGTTCCCCTACTTGATGGATGGTTTTATGAACGCTTGTACTATATCGGACAAGGTTGAGGATGCCAACGCAATCTCAAGCCAATTAATTTAAAGGGCGTCAGCGATTTTCTCCCTCGGGAAATAGAGTCCTTGTGCTAAACAATCATTTGAATTCTTATCCTGATTCAAGCGAGAATGCGCTGTGGTCTATTAATCAATCGAGATGGTTCCTGTTTTATCTTTTTCCTGTTTTTTCACAACCATACCCCTGAAATAAGAGCATTGAAGACGCGATGGTGTTGAATTTACTTCGAATAAATAAAGAAACGCTGATCGAATTGCTGAGGCTATCGCTGCCCATGGTAATTTCACAGGGCGCGTTCGCGGTCATGATCTTTACCGATCGTTATTTTATGTCGCAAATCGCACCGGTGCAGATGGCAGCGGCTTTGGGCGGTGGCGTAGCCTCCTTCTTTTCGATGTCCCTGTTTATCGGTCTCCTTTCCTACGCCAACGCCATGGTTGCCCAGTATTACGGCGCGGGAGAGCACAGCAAGTGTCCACGAGTTGTTACCCAGGGTCTGATCATTACTTTGTTGAGCATGCCCATATTGCTGTTAGTCGCTTTTTTCGTCGGCAAGCTGTTTGCGGGGATGGGACATGAGCCCGAGCAAGTCCAACTCGAAAGCATTTACTACAAGCTATTGATGATTGGTTGCTTTCTACCCTTGATAAAGCTTTGCTTTGCTTCGTATTTCTCGGGCATTGGGCGAACCAGGGTCGTCATGGTCTGTGACGTGCTAGGTATGTTGATGAATGTCCCCCTGTCCTACGTACTCATTTTCGGCAAGTTTGGTCTACCTGCTCTGGGCATTGCGGGCGCGGCTATTGGTACAATTATCAGCAGTGCCTTCGCACTTTTTCTGTTCATACTTTTTTACATCGAAAAGAAAAACAAGTTGGCGTTTCAAATATCTGCCTCTCTTAAGTTCGATAAGGCAATTATGCGACGCTACATAAGATTGGGCTTACCTTCCGGTCTAGAGATGTTTATAAACGTAGCGGCGTTTAATCTGTTTCTATTGATGTTCCAGTCCTACGGCATTCCT
>JBLIML010000249.1:0-5649 GCA_047638675.1 Planctomycetota bacterium
TCGGCCGCCGACCAAAGTATTGATTTCCTTTATCGACGAACATCGGGAAGGTCACGGGGTCGAGCCGATCTGCAAGCAATTGCCGATTGCCCCATCAACCATGGGCAGGTATCCCCAACCTCTGCAGTGGTGCTAAAGCGTTCCTTCACATTCATTGGCTTAGATCGCAGGTGAGTAGCCCAGTCCTACATCTCCGATAGACCTAGTCAAATCTCGAACATCGCAGATTGTAGTGCTTTAATGTTGCCCCCCTAGTTAAAGGGCTTACCACAAACAATTTCATTTCAAGATTCCGTTAGAACGTAAAGTGTGCCAGGGCCTTCGAGCACGGCAGAGGCATATTTTTTATTCTTAACCAATCCGTTTCACGAATCCGGACGTATAAGACTAAATAGTTTTTGCAGGATAGGTAGAAAATTTTTTGAACCGTCAAAGCAGATTTATCAAGTTTGTTAAAACACTACTTCGAGTGGCAGGTATTTGTATGGCCTTGCCATTTATTATTTGGGTACCCCTGGGGTTCATCCCTTCGATCCCTTCTGTCATCGAAGTTTTTGGTTTAGCGGGACTAAAGATCCCCACAAGTATCGTCATAGGAGGCCTGTTGATGGCAGCCATAGGTTTTGAAGATTTTTAAGTTAATTGAAAATCTGTTTACCGTCGACCATAACGGCCGGCTTCTATAAATCCAAAAGGAGAAAGAAATATGTTTAGATTATCCGATTTTTTTATAATTTTAGCCGTGACGGTCTCATTTGCCGTTTCTGGATTTTCCTATTTTAATGGAGAGACATCGCAAGCCCTCTTCACGGCAATCTGGGTGCCGTCCATTCTTGCTTTCGGAATCTATTTCAAACTTGCCGCACTGGCTGCGCAGGGTGCAAAGCGATGATTCAGGGAAATCTCTTATACATCGCGATGGCAGTCTTCGCAATTATGATTGTGGGGATTATTCTTACGGTCGTCGAGTTCCGTTATGGCGCTCCCGCGCAGCAAGTACGTGACCAGACAATTTCGAAACATCCCAAGCGCTAGATAGCATATGCTGAAACCTATCCCACAGCCATGGACAGGCTATGGTACGAGGCCCACGATTACACCAAGCAAAACAGAGCTTTCTGGAAGCGAAATTATCAGGCTGCCGTTGATTTACTTGACAGGTTCAAGGCTGAGGGCAACGAGTTTATTGCGCTCAGCCTCATCAAGGAGTCTGAGGAGGAGTTCTTAACTGCGCTCGAATCGGACAAAATGACGCGCTATCTTTACCAAATTTGGCCGTGAGTCATCTAACGCTTGTGGCCGAAACATGCTCTTCCAGCACGAGACTCGACAATCACTTTGAATCGCATGGAAGCGAATCATGTCCACCATTGGCAATAGCTGCACACTGCCAATGACGGGTTGGCTCCTGCCGTGGCTGAAGAAAAACCTAATTTACTGTCCGGAATTAGTTGACTGTACTATTGAGGTAATTTCCCTATTAGTGGCCCTGATGCCAGGTAAAATACTTTTTCAACAAAGTCTCCACACCCCACCCCACAGCTAGACTTTCTGACCAGGTTTTATCTCGCATACTGTTGTTTATTGATACGGCCTGAGTATTCTCGGCACTTTTATGGTCTGGAGTGTCTGTCCCATATGATGCAATGCTATGAATTATACCGATGGCATTGATTTATAGTGACTTCCGACTATAAGTAATAGCTGGGTCCATCAGAACCCCAGTCAAATTAACCCACTACTGACTTCTATCTCCGCTAAAGCGATCAGCTATTGATCGTTTTGTTTTGAAAGGGATGTCTCAGATAAAAATAATATGAGCATAAACATGAAGCATATGAATTATTCCTCTATTACAGCAGCGATTAGAAGAATTCATCGAGCCAAGGCGCTATCGGATGAAAAAGGTGTTCCTGTCAAAGAACTGCTCGAACAGGACAAGGCACTCAGAAAGAAATTAGTTGCGGAGAGAGAAGAACAAAAGCAGCGCCGTGATTTTATGAAAACCGCAGGTGGTCTCGGTCTTGGCGCTGGTATGTTGTCGCTTAGTCCAGGTGCATTCGCAGCACATAGCCCCGGGCACGCCGCTCAACCAAATATTGCAATCATTGGTGCCGGTGCCGGTGGACTTAGAACCGCACACAGACTGCAGCAATACGGTTTAAATTCGACCATTTACGAGGCGAGAGATCGAGTCGGCGGGCGCATGTTCTCCAATCCCAGTTTCGGCAGTGAAAATCGTGTCGTTGAATGGGGTGGAGAGTTTATTTCAACCGAACATAACGCGATCCGAAACCTGGCTCACCAGTTGAATCTGACACTGGAAGACGCTAACAAACTGAGTGTCGGCGATGAAGAAAGTTATTTCATTAATAACCAGTTGTACAGCGAACACGATCTGCTGGATGAGTGGGTTGGCGGCCTCTATCAAACCATGAAAAGCTCTCATCAGGATGCACCCTGGCAACCACAATACAACACTGTGCATACGGCTGAACACATTCGACTGGATAATTTAAATGCGATCGGCTGGTTGGAGGAAATTGGTTATTCCAGCAGTCATTGGGTACACAAATTATTATTGACTGATTTGATAGCTGAATATGGTGTCATTGACGACAATGGAGCGACTGGCCCCGATAACTCAGCGCTAAATTTGCTTTATCTACTCGCCTACAATCCACACAACTCGGGTGGCCTGCCACTCGCCGGAACCGACGAGCGTTTTCACGTTGTCGGGGGTAACGATCAGATTATGCATGGTATGGCAGCCGAGTTACCCAATGGTAGCATAGAGACAGAGCGCAAGCTGGAAGCGATCGTTGGTCCTTACGAGGGACCTTACACTCTGGTTTTTGATACTGGAGCCGATGAAACCTGTGATGTGCTGGTCCTGTCATTGCCAATGGGGCTGATTCGAGATATCGACATCGATGTGCGCATCTCTAACGGGTTTATCCCGGAAAAGAACGATGCCATCGCGCAGGTAGTTACTTCTGATAATGGCAAAGTTATTATGGAGTTCAACGGCCGGCCCTGGGACTTCACACAGAACATTAATGGTAACGAGGTACACCAGTCAGCACGAATCTGGTCTGATCCGGACAAGTTTATATCCCTCTGGGAAGGCGATGCTGGCCACCCGTCGTCTAAGGGTATTTTAGTCGACTATAACGGCGGTGTTGCTAGTCGAGCAATGGACAATAATGTTATTCAGGGGACTGCCGATCCGTTGGTCGTCCAGGGTTTGCTTGCCCAGTTTGAGAATCTCTGGGGCGGTGGCATTACCGGAATGTATAACGGCAACGCTGTGGTCTCTAACTGGTGGGACGATCCGTTAGCGAAGGGCGCATTTATCTCACCTGTCGTTGGCACGATGACCTCCTGGTGGGGAGCGCAATGGGCTCCTGAAGGAAATATTTACTTTTCGGGTGAAGCCTATGATGAGGAAGGTTGGTCTTATATGAACGGGGCGATAGCGTCAGCCGAGCGTGTTGCCAAGGAGATCCATCAAAACTACTGAGTATCGCAGACCCCATTTTACAAATAAAATGGGGTCTGACTTAAAATGTACCCTGCGTAAGTGGGAGTCTAAACCCTACTTTCTTTAATCTCTAGACAGACTTGCTTCCAACTGGAGTGCAATCGAATTCGTCTGAATTAAGAATCGCTTCTACACCACCCAATCTTTCGATGGTTTCAGCCTGGTCTGCTTTTATGGCTCGGCTTGCCGCACTGGTGCCGAAACCCAGAGCCAATTTAACTCGATTCCACGGTGTATTCGCACCGAATAGTAAGCACCGAGCATTTATGCCCTGTGGGTACTTGGTGACGACAGTAACTGGTACGAGAATGCCTTAACCCATTTGATTTCTATCAATGAACAGAACATTCGGCACCAGACTCACTTTCAAATCGCCGAGCTACATCTCGATGAAGCAAAACCACTACTCGCCCTCGAAGTAGCCGAACACCAGGAATTGAGCGAGGAATTACTCAGAGAAGTCATCCGCGCCAACCGTGATCAGCCGCTGCGAATATTACCGATCGTAATTCGCCTCGCGGAATATCTGGTAAAACGTGCGAACAATCCATCCTATAAGGCGGCGATCGCATTGTTGCAGGAAGTGCCATCTGCCATGGATGCAATGCAGGTAAAGATGTTGTTTGCAGAAATAAGTCGGATGCACGGGGAGTTCAGGGCGAAACGAAATTTCAGGCAATGGCTCGAAGATGCGTTCCCCGAGTTGGTGTAAACCTTGTAAACCAGCCTGCTGATAGGGCCGGAGTATACTCGGCATTTTTATGGCTTAGTGTGTCTGTCCCATATGGAAATTAAAATCAAATTCAACAGAGGCTCACCCTATGAGCTTGTAGTGCGTTTACTATCGTCGTTAAATTCATCCTGGGACAAGAATATGAAGATGTTGGGAAAATTATTGGCGAAGGCCCTTGAGGTTAGTTCCTTCGTGTTTTTTTATGGGATTTTTGTAATTTTAAAATGGTCGGTCTACCTGATCCTATCCTGCTTTGTAGTCTTATTCATACAAAGCAGAAAACGGTGTTAGCAGATGGTTTGCGTATACGGTGTCTCAAACTTTAGCGGCTGCCAGTGAGCGATAGGCCACCTAGTTTCGGGGATCTGACCATGAATTTGGCAAGAGTAAACATGATTGAACCGGTTGAAGAACCTGTCCCAAATAATATGTCCCGCATAATTATATATTCACAATTGATATAGTCCCATTTTGGGACTATGATCATCCTTATGAGAATCATTGCCTTATCGACACTGAAATCATTTTGGCAGGCGAACCCAGAATACATGGATGCGAAAGAACCCACACTAGCCTGGTACCGTCACGCATTGAATGCCGACTGGAGTACACCTGCAGACCTGAAACAGGACTTCAGCAATGCCAGCATCCTTAAAGACGGGCGAGTGGTTTTCAATATAGCTGGGAATAAGTATCGACTTGTCGTTTGGCTCAACTATGCCTATCGAGTTGTATACATCCGATTCATCGGTACCCATACACAGTACGACAAGATTGACGTACAAAACATTTAATTGCCGGAGGGATAACTATGGACATTAAACCCATTAAGACTGATGCCGACTACCGAGCGGCATTAAAAGAAATTGAAAGCTTGATGATGGCAAGCCCCGACACTCCGGAAGGCGAAAAACTGGATGTAATGGTCACCCTGATCGAAGCCTATGAAGCCAGGCATTTCCCATTGGACTTGCCCGACCCCGTAGAGGCCATCAAGTTTGAAATGGAACGCAAAGGATTAACCGTAAAAGACCTCGAGCCAATGATTGGTAAGAGTAATCGTGTCTATGAAATTCTAAACCATAAACGTTCGTTGACTTTGAAAATGATCTGGAAACTGCATGAAGGTTTGGGTATTCCTGCGGAGTCACTTATCAAGCCACCACAAGCTCATATCTAAACAAACTCCGAAAGAACACAAACCCTAAGCTGGAATGGTGAAAAGCTTTAGAACATCACCACCATGCCCAGCGGCCGAGGATCAATGGGGATAGGGATGGAGTGTCTGTCCCAAATAATAATCGCCATGTGGAAACATGAAGATATTGGGGATTGTCTGACGTCGTAGCTGCAGTGAGAGCAAGGCAGATTT
>JBLIML010000250.1:0-5625 GCA_047638675.1 Planctomycetota bacterium
AATAGTTATATGTGGCCCCTCTGGTTCAGGCAAGTCCAGTCTGATTCGATGTATCAATGCGATGGAAAAACATCAAACAGGCTCCCTTGTTGTTCAGGGCGTCGACTTAAACGATGTAAAGGATATTCGAACAGTACGCGAAGAAATTGGTATGGTTTTCCAACAATTCAATCTGTTCCCACACCTGACTGTTCTGGAGAACCTGACACTGGCGCCTATCTGGGTAAAGAAGATGTCTCGCAGCGAGGTCGAAAAACTGGCGGTCGATTATCTTAAGAAGGTAAAAATGCAGGAGTACGCGGATAAATACCCTGCACAACTGTCAGGAGGACAGCAACAACGTGTGGCCATCGCCCGTGCCTTGTGTATGAAACCCAGGATCATGTTATTTGATGAACCCACCTCCGCGCTTGACCCGGAAATGATTGGCGAAGTACTCGAAACAATGATCAGACTCGCAGAATCCGGCATAACCATGGTCTGTGTGACCCATGAAATGGGTTTTGCCCGGCAAGTAGCAAATCGCATTATCTTTATGGATGAGGGTAAAATTGTAGAACAGAACGATCCGGAATATTTCTTTGAACATCCGAAGTCAGAACGCCTCAAGCTTTTTTTAAGTCAGATATTGAGTCACTGACTTTGATATTTTGACCTGACTAACTTGCTCCTTCAATTTCCTTTAATACGCTGGCCACCGCTGCATCACTGCTGATTTTTTCCAGCCACGTACTGAGTCGGCGAAAATTCGACAGCGACAGATCAGCATCAAGCTTCTGTGCGAAGAATCTAACATAAAAAAACATCGGTGCCATCGCACAATCAGCCAATGATAAAGTATTGGCAACAGCATAGACCTCACCTGTCATATAATGTTCAAAAAGCGCGAATATCTGCTGCAGATCCTTTATCCCTTTATCAAGATTTCCGCTGCTCTTATCTTCTCCCTTCAGATGAGAACGAAAGGGCTGCAAGGCAGGCACCAGGTAAATATCAGTAATCCTGCTAAGCATGCGGATGGTGGCCGCCGTTTCCGCACTATCACCCCTTAATGTTGGCTCTGGAAATGTATCCTCGAGAAATTCCTGGATCACTTCTGACTCTACAATTCGCGAATGTCCCAGATCAAGCACCGGGATCCTGCCCGTTGGTGAAATATCAAGCAATTCTGCTGATCCCATTCCTCCGGGGGGCGGAGCAATCTTTATCGGCAATTGCTTTTTATATATCTGGATTCGAACCCGAGCGCCAAAAGGCGATGCGTCCGTTGTATATAGTTTCATCATAGCTAATTTTTTTATCTGAAAGGCAAGGCGATCATGACGCCACCGTCACGCCAAAGTGCATTGGGACCACGCTCAAGACCGACGACGGACAGGTTACGTTTCCAGATGTCATCATAATTGCCTACCAGGCGAATAATGCTGTAGGCCCAGGTATTGGATAGTCCTAAGCTAAGACCATAATCCCCGTAGACCCCTAGCAGACGTCGTACTTCGGCATTAGAAGAGTTCTTTCTCATCTGTTCGACATTGGCCTGGTTGATCCCCAGTTCTTCCGCTGCCAGACGCGCATTGAAAGCCCAAAATGCAATATCACGCCATTTCGGATCATCCTGCCTGACCAGTGCTCCCTGTGGTTCTTTTGAGATCATTTCAGACAGGATCATATGTTCTCCGCGATTGTGCATACCTGCAGAGCGCGCGGCGAGTGCTGCACGTTGCATCGTCATCGCATCACATCGGTCTTGCTCATAGGCCTGCATGGCTTTTTCCACGCCGGCAAAGGTCACTACCTTGTATTCGAGATCGTGACTACCAAAATAATCCGCAATATTTTGCTCCAGTGTTGTCCCCTGGGTAATACAGATTGTTGCCCGCTGCAGATCAACCACCTTTTCCACATTTCGGTCCTTGCGCACCATAAATCCCTGTCCATCATAAAAATAGACACCTGCAAAATCGAGGCCCATGCGAGTGTCGCGCGAAAACGAAAGTGTCGCACCGGCCGGAAAGATATCAATACCGCCAGACTGTAATAAGGTAAACGCGGTTTGTGGAGTGACCAGGACATATTCGAGTTTGAGTTCACCAAATACTGCGGCAGCGATCGTTTTGCAATGATCAATCTCAAAACCGGCGCGCTCGCCTTTATCGTTGACAATGCTAAAGCCCGGTCCAGAGTCCGTCACACCACAACGAAGAAAACCTCGTTGCAGAACTTCCTCCAAAGTATCTGCATTCGTTATGTTTGAAATAAAAACAATTAGTATTAGCAGACGAGTAGAAAATTTATTCATCGATTACTTTAACAAGACCGATTCGGAAATATTTTTTGAAAAAGTATTATTTTTAATTCACATAACATTATTTCTGCCTCAGTTTTGGCTTCCTCGACTCTGTCTCCTGATTCGTTCTACCGCCTAAATCCCTTTAGGCGTGCGTGGCTCTACCACCTACATCCTGTAGGTGTGTGCGGAAATGACTATCCAAAATTTCTGATCACTGACTATATTGAAAATCTTACTTTATAAAAAATCATCATCTTTCATACCAAAATCTTCCAGAATCGTATTAGCTGTTATGACACCCATGCCACTGATACCACCACCTGGGTGACACGAAGGACCTGCCATATATAAATTTTTAATCGGTGAACGATAATCTGAATAGCCCGGAAATGGACGAAAATATCCAAGTTGTGCCAATGTACGTTCTCCACCTGAAGGCACACCACCGACAAAACACAGGTTATGCGCTTCAATATCCTCAGGTGAGTGAGCATGCTGGGCAAGGATATTATCGTCTGTCATATTGGTAGAATACTTGCGCAGGGTTTTTATCAAGACTTTTGCATATTCATCTTTGACATCGCTCCATTTCCCATTACGTAGTTTACTCGGTACAAAGGTATCAATCATAAAAGTATGTTTGCCCTCGGGCGCACGCGTCGGATCGCGCTTTGACCAGCAATGTGCATGCACTGGTGGATCCGTCGGTAAGGCACCGACAGATAATTCTGCAAAATGCTGATCAATATCAGCGATAGGTGCAATAGTTCGTTGAAAAGGCGCCTTACTTATATCGTCTCTGCCAATAAACTGTGGTGCTTCATTCAAAGCAAAGTGCACTCGAAAAGACGCCACGTCGCCAAACACAAAATTGTTGACCATTTTAAGAAAGTCCACCGGTAAGTGTTCTTCATCAACCAGATTTAAAAACGTCTGTCTCGGTTCTAATGAGGTAACGACTGCTCTTTTCGCAGTAATCTCCGTACCATCTTCAAGAATTATGCCCTTTGCTTCACCTTTGTTAACAACGATCTTCTTTACCGACGAACTCGTTAACACTTTGCCCCCATGTGCTTCAACATAACGTGCCAAAGCCTCCGGTAACATTTGACTACCGCCCTCGGGAATAGCCTGACCAAACACATGGATGGCCGGGATCATGATATAGAAAATCGAGCCCGCGCCTTGTTGTGTCGGTTTTATATTCGGTCCCAGCGCCCAGCTGATTAAAAATGCCTGTACCCAGGGGTTTTCAAAATTCTCCAGGACAAAGGCTTTCGCACTTAACTGGTAGTTGCGCAACATTTTCAAACCTTCCGGGCTTTTTTCCATCGATGCTGGCATGTAGCTAGGCGGCGCCGGAGGCGAAAACATGTTTTTGGCAAAGCCATCTTTTATCTCGACGAATCCATCGTAAATCTCGCGATAACGTTGAGCATCTTTTTTTGAATATTCAGCAATGCTATCGCAGGTCTTATCCACATCTCTGAACACAATTATCCCCGGACCTTCGGTCATCGGGTGCCCCATGATCTCATCTTCTGCCCACAGATATTTCAGGCCATATTGTTCAAGCTCAGGTAACAGCGCCTTGATTTCCGGATTCGCATGTATCCAGACATGATTGGAACCAAAAAGATCAGACTTAAATCCTGGCAAGGTGATTTCCTGGGTAACGGCACCGCCACCTACCCAGGCATTTCTTTCCGCGACCAGCACTTTTAATCCAGATTTCGCGAGGACAGCGGCACAGGCCAGAGCGTTGTGTCCGCCTCCGGCTATAACAATATCGTAATCAGACATAAGCTTACCTTCGGTTATTTTGTTAATCTTTTGCAGGACGCACACGCGGAAGCAACAAATACTGCCAGGGATTGTCCTTCTCCGGCAGTGGCACTTCAATTATGACCGGCGCGTTATCCTCCAGACCGCGCTTCAACATCGCCCTGAGTTTTTCCGGGTTATCTGCCCGATAGCCAATGGCACCAAATGATTCTGCAAATTTCACAAAATCAGGATTGCTCAAATCAGTTCCGATCACCCTGCCGTTGTAACGCAGGGTTTGCGCACGCGCGACATTCGCGTAGGAGTTATCCGTAAAAATAATCGTCACTGTTGCGAGATTGTACTTAACCGCCGTTGCCAACTCTCCCGAATTAAACATGAAACCGCCATCACCAGCGATCGCCACAACTTTTTTATCTGGATTGCCAACCTTTACACCGAGCGAGGTCGGATAGCCATAACCGAGGTTACCGGCATAACCGCTGGAAATGAACGTGCGAGGCTGATAAACAGGATAGCCGTACCATGAGGTAAAACCCACTTGTGTCACTTCATCAACCAGAATACCGTCGTCGGGCAATTCTTCGCGAATCACCTGTAGATAAGACATTTGTGGCTGAACATTTTTTACAAACTCTGCTTGCATGTCACTTTTAAGTTTTTTCAGTTCATCTTTTCGCGAATCACGTTTTATGTTCGACGCAGCCACTTCAGGAATGAGTTGTCGCAGAGCACTGCTGGCATCAGCCACAATACCGACCGTTGGTGCTGATATGCGATTGATCTCGGTTGGATCGATATCAATGTGGATAGTCTTCAGGCTATCATCAGTGCCCCAATGTAGTCGATAGTATTTAAATCGTGTGCCTATGGCCAGAACCACATCTGCCTTCGGCCATAAACGATGGCCGGCGGGATAAGAATGACTCAGGTAATGACGATCACTTACGATGCCTTTTCCGCCGCGCTGCGATATTACCGGAGCCTGTAACATTTCCGCCAGTTCAAGCAACTCAACACCCGCGTCCATAGCGCCGCTACCGCATACAATCAGTGGTTGTTTGGCAGCGGCCAGTAATTTCGCCGCCTGTTTTATATAGTCAGGATCGGCTTGCGGCTCCGCATAAGATTCCGGGGGTGCCAACATTTTCACCTCTGCCTGCTGTGCCATCACATCCAGCGGCATTTCCAGTGCGACCGGTCGCCTACGCCCGCTCTGCAGTTGCCTAAAAGCCTCTCTCACGGCATCAGGTGCCTGCCCCGGGTGATCTATTCGCTGTGCCCATTTCGTCAGGCGTTGTGCAATACCTAATTGATCGGGAATATCATGCAGGTAACCTATATTACGACCAATAGCATGGGAGGGTATTTGTCCCGCAAGACATAATACTGGCGCGTTGCAGGCATAAGCCGTGCTCAATGCTGTCGCCGAATTGAGAAAGCCGGGTCCTGGTACAACACTGTATACACCGACTTTTCCGGTTGAACGGGCGTAACCAAACGCCATATAGGCAGCACCAGCTTCATTACGAGTGATAATTATGTTTAGC
>JBLIML010000251.1:0-5613 GCA_047638675.1 Planctomycetota bacterium
CGTACTTTTTCTTCACCGCAAGGCGGCAAGTCGAGGTGCTGTAAGGTGACATCAATGGACCAGGCCAAATCAGCGGCGGTGTCCACTAGCGTACCGTCGAGATCGAACAATACCAATTCCGGTTTAAGCAATGTCATGTTACGAAAGTTCGTGGTATGAAAGTGGCCTTACTTTGCTTTTGATAGTTCTTCGCGCATGGCAAGAATGGTGGCACGGTAGTCTTTACTGCCGAATATGGCAGAACCGGCAACAAAGGTATCGGCACCGGCTTCGGCAATTTCACGAATATTCTCTATCTTTACACCACCATCTATTTCAAGACGGATGTCCCTGCCGCTATCGTTGATTAAAGTACGTGCCTGTCGTAATTTGTTCAGCGCCTGAGGGATAAAACTCTGTCCACCAAAACCGGGGTTAACCGACATCAACAAAATCATGTCAACTTTGTCCATGACGTGTCGCAGGTAATCGAGAGGTGTTGCCGGATTAAAAACCAGTCCGGATTTGCAGCCAGAGTCCTGAATAAGTTGCAGGGAGCGATCGATATGCTCACTGGCTTCGGGATGGAAGGTAATGTAGCTTGCCCCGGCTTTTGCAAAATCAGGGATAATCCGATCCACCGGCTTGACCATCAGATGCACATCAATGCTTGCCTTGATACCAAAATCGCGTAAAGCCTGAACAATAACGGGACCAAAAGTCAGGTTCGGCACATAATGATTATCCATCACGTCCACATGGACGAAGTCAGCTCCGGACGCAATGACTGTTTCCGTTTCTTCGCCCAGGCGAGCCATGTCAGCTGAGAGTATGGATGGGGCTATAACGTAGTCAGACATCAGTTTATCTAATCTGGTAGTAGTTATCGAAAATGAAAGCAGGTAAATTCAAGCCTAAAAACAACTGATTACGAGCTGCGCACTTTACCTGATTAGCACTTGTATCGCCAATATTGTGCAGAGTACGTTATTATTCCAACTATGCTTCGATACCCTGCATTATTGTTGATCTTGCTCGTCTGCCCGGCTATCGCCATGGGCTACAACAGCAGCTATGAAGAACGCATTGCAAAACAGTTGGCAGAAGGAAAACCGGAGAAGGAAGTCGTTTGGTTGAAGGCAAGTGGCAGGGAATTTATCGCCTTATATCAGGACTATAAAAGCCTTCAGCCAAAGGGGGCTGTCATTCTTCTGCATGCTATGGGAGGGCATCCGGATTGGCCGGAGGTAGTCAGTCCGCTTCGCAATTTATTACCCGAGCTCGGCTGGGCGACATTGTCTTTGCAAATGCCGGTATTGTCACCGGAAGAATCAATAGCGGATTACGGTAAAACTCTTGGCGATGCAAAATTGCGGATTGATGCTGCTGTTCAGCAATTACGCGATCGGCGCTTTCTAAATATCGTCGTCATCGGTTACAGTTTCGGTGCGGCAACCGCGGTACATACGCTGAGTGGAAATGAAATAAAAAATGTAAATGCTTTCGTCGGTATCAGTATGCAGGCACAACAGTTCCTGAACCCGAAACTAAAACTGCTTAGAGAACTGGAAACCGTCAGCATTCCGATGCTGGATATCTATGGTAGTCGAGATACGCTTGAAGTGAGGCGCGAAGTGCATGATCGACGTCTGGCCGCGCGGAAGAATGGCAACAGCGCCTATCAACAGATGGTAATTGAAGGTGCTGATCATTATTTCACAGGATTAATTGAGGTCCTGGTCAAACGAATAAACGGCTGGCTGGCGAAAAGCCTGGGGGAAATAAGAGCCATGGAAGAAGACGAGACAGGAGACGCGACGAGTCCAAAACAAGGGGCTAAAACCGGAGAATAATATATCATGGATGTCTGTGATAGATTCAAGTTGTCAGCTTGATTAAACAAGAGGTAAAAGCAATGAACGAGGACGTGGAAAGTAACGACACGGGTCAAAGTAAAGATGCCCGTAATTGGGGGATGATTTGTCATCTTTCAGCGCTTTCAGGGTATTTTATTCCTTTTGGCAATTTACTCGGCCCGCTGATTGTCTGGGTGATAAAAAAAGATGAGTATTCCTTTGTCGATAAACAGGGCAAAGAGGCAATTAATTTTCAGTTAACAATGACCATCGCCTATGTCATCGCTATTATTCTTTGCTTCGTGTTGATTGGTATATTCTTTCTTATCCCTTTGGCTGTTTATGCTCTGATTATGATCATCATTGCATCAATGAAGACCAGCGATGGTGTGGACTATCGTTATCCTTATGTCATTCGGTTTTTGAAATAAGAGTTAATCTCGAGACGTAATTTTAATCAGGAGGTAGTCGTTATGGGTATTGGAGAAATTTTAGCGCTGGGCATCTTGTTTTTCGCAATTGTCCTGTTAACAAAGGTCGTCGTGATAGTCCAGCAAGGCAACGAATACACTGTTGAGCATTTTGGACGTTATACCAAAACATTGCGCCCCGGCTTACACATCATCTTTCCTATTGTCGAATCCATCGGCGCGAAGATGAATATGATGGAAACTGTCTTGAACGTGCCATCTCAGGAAGTCATTACAAAAGATAACGCCATGGTGACTGTGGACGGTGTGGTCTTTTTTCAGGTGCTGGATGCGGCGAAAGCGGCTTATGAAGTAAACAACCTGTCCAACGCCACTTTGAATCTGACCATGACCAATATTCGTACAGTGATGGGTTCCATGGATCTGGATGAACTGCTGTCGAAGCGCGACACTATTAATGCTCAGCTGCTGACCGTGGTGGATGAAGCCACTGCACCCTGGGGCGTTAAAATGACCCGCATCGAAATCAAGGATATTACGCCCCCAAGAGATCTGGTTGACGCTATGGCCAGGCAAATGAAAGCCGAGCGGGAAAAACGTGCGTCTATTCTGGAGGCTGAAGGAAAAAAACAGGCAGCCATACTGGAGGCGGATGGTCTGAAACGGGCGGCCATACTCCAGGCAGAAGGTAAGAAAGAAGCCGCCTTTCTGGAGGCTGAGGCACGCGAGAGATTGGCCCAGGCCGAAGCACAGGCGACGACTGATGTGTCAAACGCCATCGGTTCAGGAAGCATCCAGGCGATAAACTACTTTGTCGCGACGAAATATATAGAAGCCTTAAAAGAAATTGCCACCGCACCTAATCAGAAACTGATTCTGATGCCTTTGGAAGCCAGCAGCGTAATTGGAGCGTTGGGTGGTATCGTCGAGATAGCCAAGGAGACCTTTGGTAAAGTCGACGATGCTGCGGGAAGCGGCGGAGCCTAAGACAATGGACTGGATAGCAGAAATTCAATTTTGGCACTGGTTTATTGCAGCCGTGATTTTGATCACGCTGGAAATGGTTGTCTTGCCAGCCGTCTTCTTTTTATGGATGGGCATTTCAGCAGGCGTTGTGGGTTTGTTATTGATGCTGATACCGGGCCTGTCATTTATGGCGCAAATTATCGTCTTCACGGTTATTGCCGTAGTCAGTCTTGTCTTACACAAAAGCTATTTAAAAAAGAACCCACCAACAACAGATGAACCCACCTTGAATCGTCGTGGCGAGCAATATGTTGGCCGTACCTTTACCCTTGATGAAGCCATCATCAATGGCGTTGGCAAAATAAAAGTAGATGATTCTACCTGGAAGGTTATGGGTGAAGACATGAGCGAGGGCAGTAAAGTCAAGGTAGTGGGTGTTGATGGGACGGTATTTAAGGTGGAAGCCGCTGAGGTGAAGTAGCAAATGAAGACCATTGAACAATGGTTAGATGAGTATAATGAGAGTCACCAGAACAGGATAAATAAAATTCTGCACTGGATTTGTGTTCCACTCATCATGTTAAGCCTCTTAGGATTGTTGTGGTCAGTTTCGATCCCAGTTGGAATTGACAATTTATCTTTTAGCTTGAACTGGGCAATTGTCTTAATGGTCTTTGCCTTGATTTATTACTTTCTGATTTCTCCTAAACTGACACTAGGCATGTTATTGGTTTCTGCAACAATGTTTCTCGTATTGAAAGCGCTTTCCTCTTTGCACACCCCTCTGTGGCTGATCTCGGTTGTAATTTTTATCCTTGCCTGGATTGGCCAATTCATAGGTCACAAGTACGAAGGAAAAAGCCCCTCGTTTTTCAAAGATCTGCAGTTTTTGTTAATTGGACCGCTTTGGTTGTTGTCTTTTATATATCGTAAGCTGGGCATCCATTATTAATCGATGCTTAGTTTCACTAAAATAATAGTAAGGTCGGGAACACCTTTCCTTCCAGTAAAAAAGATTCCTCCATTAAAGTGGCACATTATTCACTTATAAAACAGGAACACTTATTTCCAATGAAAAACATACATCCTTTGATATTTATCTGTGCGGTACTGCTGTCAAATTATGCTTTCGCAGACCCGCTGCAAATGACAATCAACGCGAGCAAGGCGGTGGACTTAACGCAACCCCTGTATAATGGAATGCCGTTTTGGCCAGGGACTGAGCCCATTAAAATAGAACGACTGGCTGATTACGATCAAGGCTATCGCATGCACAAATTTACTATGTGGGAGAACATCGGCACCCATGTGGACTCACCCTCACATTTTGCCGCAGGTAAAGGTAAGCGAACAATTGACCAGCTGCCGCTGGATCAATTGATCGTGCCAATTGTCGTAATCAATGTACAAAACAAAGTGACATCAAATGATGACTACTTGTTAACTGTTAATGACATAACGGAATGGGAGGCACATCACGGCAAGATAGAGAAGGGATGTTTACTGGTGATGAATACGGGTTGGTATAAAAAGTTTTCCAATCCAACTGCTTATGTAAACCAGGATAAAGAAGGTGTATTACATTTTCCCGGTTTTTCTACCGCCGTCGCTGAACTGCTGATAAACAGAGATGTGGCCGGCATTGGCATAGATACCCTTAGTCTCGACCCCGGCAATGACTTAAGTTTCCCTGTGCACAATGTCATGCTCGCCGCGAATAAATATCAAGTAGAAAACCTGAACAACCTTGATGCCTTACCTGAAACAGGCGCTGTGGTGGTGATAGGCGTATTGCCAGTCCGAGATGGTTCTCAAGCGCAGGCGAGGGTTATTGGCCTGATGGAATAGAAGGTGTCGATGACTAAACAAAAATTCACGGTTGAAGTTGCTGAGCTGGTGTTCAAGGAAAATTTTGCATCCTGGATTCAGGATTTGAATATTCGTTTTGACAAGGTTGATGATGGTCAGGCCATTTTGCGTATTCCCTTTTCCGCCAAGCTCAATCGTGAGGGTGGCACGATATGCGGACAGGCCATTATGGCAGTGGCAGACACGGCAATGGTCTTTGCCATCTCATCTGCTCTCGAAAGTTTTGCGCCCATGACAACGGTTTCCCAGTCATCTTCCTTCCTGCGCCCTGCGGCAGATAAAGATATCATTGCTCATGCCAGTATTATTAAATTAGGAAGAACAATTGTTTATGGGGAGGTCAATATTTATACGGATAACCCAGACAAACCAGTGGCTCACGTAACCAGCACCTATATGCTGTTGTAAAAAAAAGGGGTCAGAATTTTAAATGGGGGTCAGAGTAACAATTCACTCAGATTTTCGAGTGAATACGATTTGTCGAATTGTTACTCTGACCCCCATTTAAAATT
>JBLIML010000252.1:0-5600 GCA_047638675.1 Planctomycetota bacterium
CAGACATATAGATAAGTATTTGGTTTTTAAAGCAGGAATGTTCAGGACCAAAAAATTAAGTGCCTATGCCGAATCACATAATAAAGGTTGTTTAGTACTAACTGATGATGTTCTCAATTTTGAGATGAAGCCACTCAATAATATTTTATCAATTCCCGTAGCTTCTATTACCAAGGTTGAACCAACAAATAGATTATTAGGTAA
Organism: Planctomycetota bacterium; assembly: GCA_047638675.1. GTDB lineage: Bacteria > Pseudomonadota > Gammaproteobacteria > Eutrophobiales > Eutrophobiaceae > WLWS01. Next base: position 205 of record JBLIML010000252.1, read on the forward strand.
GAATTCAGAAAAATTAATGCTTAAAGTTGAATTTGAAAATAGCTACGGTTTAAATGATGCAATTGCATTAAGTGTTAATGAGGTAACGAGTTGGGCAAAGGCAATTAAAGCAGCAAAGAAAATTCATGTATGACATTCTCGATTCGGGGCCATGATCTTAGCGTTTTCGAGACAAATCTTGTGACCTATTCAGACCATCACGAAGTTATTCATTATTTGACGTAATCATGAATCCGTTAAAAAATTTTTCTAGTTCGTCATAAGAATGGAGAGGAAGAATATGCGCGATGTATTGATCGGGACGAACCACAACCACACATCCCTGCTTTCGATCGATTCCACGTATCTCGAAGATATCATTGCCGTTCTTTGAGTCGGCGCAGAACACCTTTTCGTAGTCGCGCAGTCCGTGACGTCCTTTGGAGGGGAGAAGAATTTCTGGCATGTCTTCCAACGAAAGGTCGCTCTGGCTGTGCTGGAAAATTGCGCGTACATCGATTACCGAGTCGATGTCTTCCATAGATGGGGTGTATTTACGAATTGGTGAAGTCGAGTTATCAGTAAGAAAGTTGCACATTGCGGCAATACCCGAACCGGCAGTGCCGGTATCCTCGCTACCAGCAAACAGGAACAGCCGCCAACGACCGTCCGCCTTAATCGTATGGCCGAGGTGGATAGCTTTGGCGTCGGCCAATCTGATCACTGGTGCCGAATGGAATCGCATGCCGATAACCAGACCATGAGCGAGATCCTGCGAGGTAACGTCACTACAGATCATAGAGGGCATGTAACGGGTAGCGGTACCCGCTGTAAAGTGCCCCTGCTTGACAAAATATTGTTGGAATTCTGCCGGATCGATTCCTGCGGCGTTTGGATCATCGGCATCCTTGGGCGGAGCACTGAACATTGCTGCCCACTCTCGATCGAAGTCGATTAATTCCTTGGCAATTGCTTGTCGCTCGGTCGAATAGGTGGACAGCAGCTCTGGCTTCGACTGCCCCCGCAGTACTGCCGCGAGCTTCCAGCCAAGATTGTAGGTATCCTGCATGGAAACGTTCATACCCTGACCAGCCTTTGGACTGTGAGTATGGCAGGCGTCTCCTGCTATAAACACATGGGGCAGTTGAGTCGTAATTTCAGTTTCGGGGACGTCATCGAACTTGTCGCAAAGGCGCTGGCCGATTTCATAGCATGACCACCAAACCACCTCCTTTATGTCCAGTTTGTAAGGGCAGAAGATGCGCTGTGCTGCCGCTATCAAGCGTTCGAGTGTAATGTTGCGTTCAGTAATGCGTTCGTTTTCGTTGAGTTTGTCGAGCTCAATGTATATTCGGATGAGGTACCCACCCTCACGCGGGATGATCAATGCACTGCCTTCTTTGGCTGATTGAATTAAGGCCTTTAGACGGACATCGGGAAAGTCCGTGATGGCGAGGACGTCCATTACCCCCCAGACCTGATTGGCGGAATCGCCGTGTAATGTGTACCCAAGCGATGTGCGTACTGCACTTCGTGCACCGTCACAGCCAATCACGTATCGCGCCCGAACTGTCTCCACCGGCCCTTGATGCCCAGGTTCGAGGCGTTCCAATCTCACTGTGACGTGATGAGAAGTAGACGGTTCGGTAGCAATATCGAGCCCTAGCAGTTTTCGTTCGTAGTAAGGCTCCAGCCGGCTTGGTGCGTTACGCATGACCTCAAGGTAGAAGTCGTGAACTCGGGCCTGATTCAATATAACGTGTGGAAACTCGGACAGACCATCTTCAACGTCCTGGACGCGGCCACTGCGGACAATTCGATCACGCTGCTCATCATGGGGCTTCCAGAATGTTGTTTCGTTTACCCAATAGGCTTCCTTCTTTACCCGATCGGCAATACCGAATGCCTCAAACATTTCCATCGTCCGGCATGCAATTCCATCCGCCTGACCTAGCAAGAGCGGTCCGACCTTCTGTTCGACAATTGCAGTTTTGATCTCGGGAAAGGCGGCAAGTTGCGCGGCGAGGGTCAAGCCTGCTGGACCGCAACCGACAATTAGAACATCTAGTTCTTCAGGTAGATTGTTGCGATCCTGAGCAGGGTTGACTGCTTCAGAAATTTCAGGATTTCCGGTCCTGAAGCCGTTAAGATGGAATTGCATCTGTCCCTCCAATGTTCCAGGCGTATGTCCAATTAGATTGGTCGTCTCGACGTTGCCAGAGTTCGCCAATCAACTCTCCACAAAAAATGACGCACAGTAGTCCATGCGAACTCTGATTGCTTTGTACCAATAGTCTACGTTAATTTTATTGAGTCGATAATATTCTATAAACGATTGCATGGTACAAAAAACAAATAGTAACTTAACATTCAGGTAAATTAATTTTTATCAGTTATGTCTAAAATGAGATTGGATCTACCTGAGTCCAGGTATCTTATTGCAACGTCTAAATTTTTTGCATTGGGTCTCTTGTGTGCCATATTGGGAATGACAATAAGTTTACTATTATAAATCCCCGATTTTTTATAAGCATTGTAGACTTCTTTGATATCTTCCAGATTAAAATCTTCAGTTCCTGTTATAAAAACATAGTAGTTGTTTTTCATTTCTTCATAACGGGATGACGATGCTTCTCCCCAAAAATTAGCACCACTATTATATATAGCACCTTTAAATATTTGATTATATTCAGTTGCAACCATACTTGAAACGCGCCCACCACCTGAAAACCCTGAAATGTAAACTCTTTCCGGGTTAATGACATAGCTATTATTTATTAACTTTGGAGCAAGTATGGCGTAAGCAACTCTTTGCGAAAGTGAAATTTTGTTACCGGATCCGTTTGCCCCTATCCAAATGAGATTATGTCTTTCCATTAATTCTTTCCATTCGTTTTCTATTTCCCCCGAATCTCTAGAGTTAATAAAAACCAGAACGCCTGGAGGAATGCCAGAATCATAATTCTCGGGCACATATATTTCCCATTCTATGGGTTCGTTAATTGGAATTTTATTCTCGAAAGATTGGGCGGCTGCTTCTCCCAATAATTCCACAACAGATGACGTTGCAGTGTGCTCGCCAAGGTGGGTATTTATTTCTTGTGCGCTTACTATCGTTATAAATGTGGTTAAAAGGCCTGTAATAAAAAATATTTTCATGAAATCTCCAGGTTACCTTAACGAATTATACTCTGCTTTTGGCCGAAAGCAGGTGTAGCAATTCTGTAGCGTAGTATGACTAAACTAGACTGGTCTAGATATTATTGTGGCTATGTTAAAAATTTGCGAGCGTCACAAGGATATGATTTATAAAGCACCTGGATTTAGGAGGCATCTTGGAACCCAAGGGTTTCAGATTCGACATAATGTAGGAAAAAAATACCCCGATGGGGGAGAACAACAAGGATGAGGTGAGACCGCAATGCGGTCGAGAAGCTGGCCTGGGCCAGGAGGTGAGACCGCAATGCGGTCGAGAAGCTGGCCTGGGCCATGTCGCGAGTAATACTCTCAAGGGGCACCGAGGTCCTGCCAGGCACACCATCTGATTTATTGTCGTAGAGACATTTCTTGAACTCTTTTAAGACTTTCCTGGAGTTTTTTATTTTCTGGTGCAATCGTAAGTATTTCCTTGAGAGTTGATTCTGCCTGGTCAAATTTTTTGTCTTTGATCGCCTCCCTGACACGGCGCTCGTATTGCGTATAGATAGTTCGGAGTTTTTGCTTGGCATCTGTATCTTGAGGATTCTCCAATGGCGTGACATCTGTTTCGGTTGCTCTTGAAGGTCTACGGTCAGTGGATGCTATGGGAATTTCGGTTTTAGCTTCAGGTTTGCCTGTTGTTGCAATTGGTTCTGAGGTAGATAATTTAGACGCTGGTGTATAGTCTACATTTGTTGTTGGTTCTGGTGTTGATATTTGTGATGTCGCTGTATCAATTTCATCTACAGATGGTTCAGGGGTTGATACAATGTTAGAGGCGATAGTTTCATTGTATTGCAGGTCAGTGGATGCTATGTCTATTGAGTTTTTCTCTTCGACACTCGATGCAGAGGATAATTGCGATTGGCGCGAGCTATTTGCCCAGATACCCATAAATACTACGAATACCACAACTATCGCTGTGACCCCTAGCCATCTCCACATATACATGGAGTCGTTAGGATTATTATCGGTTAACTCTTCTGTAGACTGATTTTTATTGGTAATTCCAGTGTTCCCAACTGTAATTGTAGGTATAGATACCGGGCTTTTTAGATCATTTTCCGCAACAGTTGCAGCAGTTCTTGAATTATCCTGTAGCAGAGTATCTCGCCATATTGAAATAGATTGCGGCCGGTCTTCAGGTCGAAAGGCCAATGCATAATCGACAGCATTAAGTAGTGAGAGGGAATAGCCGCCAGGGTGTATCTCTGATGCCGCAACATAGATGTCCTTCGAGGTGTGTAATATTGCATCACTACGATCCATGGCGTTAGCGGGTGCTCGACCAATAATAGATCGATAGAGGGTAGCACCAAGACCATAAATATCTGTCCACGGTCCTTGTCTCTCTCCTTTACTGGTATATTGTTCAAAAGGAGCAAACCCAGGGGAGACCATTGCAGTCAATGTGCTGGTCTGTGCACTCAAAGATTGTCTTGCGGACCCAAAATCCAGTAGCACCGGTGTACCATCTTCTCGTAAGTAGATATTGGCTGGCTTAATATCGCGATGAATGAACTCAATTTCATGCACTTGTTCCAGCCCATCCAAAAGCGGTAACAGGATATTCATCAATGTTTGTTCGGGCAGGGTATTTTGCTGTTTGAGGTTTTGATCCAGTCCGCTACCTTGTTCGAATTCCATTACCATGTAAGCGGTATTGTTTTCCTTGAATACGGAATATACCTGAACAATGTTTGGGTGTTTGAAGCGGGCCAGTGTTTGGGCCTCGCTGATGAAACGATCCAGACCCCACTTGAATAGGTCCCCCGTTTCGCCTGACACAGGATGGATAGACGAATCCTTCTCCCTGTATGCCATATCATTAGGAAGATATTCCTTGACCGCAACTTGCCGACCCAGGTTTACGTCTTCTGCAAGATAGGTAATTCCAAAACCACCTTGACCTAATACCTTTTGAATGACATACCAGTGAACCTGATGGCCGTTGGGTAATGCATTGCGATGCTGATCCATGAATATATTTTATACCATTACTTATGCTAGCCGCGACTTTGTCTGATGATATGCTATGGGGTAGTAATTCTCAGGGTTTTTAGGTTGATAGTGTTGTTTATGAAGATTTATCATGGGTAAATGCGGACGATCAATATTATAAATGTGATACCGTAATATATATTCTGAGGAATACCCTCCCAGTTTGAATGCCCAAAGACCTATGCAGAACGGACGGGTCTAGCCCCGGAAAAGATAGA
>JBLIML010000253.1:0-5592 GCA_047638675.1 Planctomycetota bacterium
GTGATAATGGTGTTTCTTGAGTATTTCCTATTGAGCCAGGACATGAATTGTGTGGCAATCACCGCGCCAATTCCAATCATTGCGATTAACCATCCATATAGTGTCGGCCCACCATTAAGCACGCGAACAGCAATGACGGGCAATAAGGCCCAGATAGCGCTACTGAAAAAGAAAAATACCATGCCTTTGATCAATACCGCTTGTAACATCGGCGCATGACGTGCGTAGCGTAGACCTGCTTTCATCGCCTCCATAAAACGCTCTACCGGTAGTGAAATAGTCTCGCTGCCCTTATTATTCGGCCAACGATAAATAGCAAATAAAATAGCGAAAAAGGTGAATCCATTAAGTAAAAACACATAGGCAGGACCTGCGGATAGAATCAGAAAACCCGCAAGCACCGGGCCCACAGACCTCGATACATTTAAACTCATGGAGTTAAGGGTGATCGCTTTTCGAAGCTCGTTTCGCGGCACAAGACCGGGAACAGAGGCACTAAGAGCTGGACGCATCATGGCATTACCCGCACCTAAAGAAAAAGTAAGGCCCAACAAGATCCAAGGCGTAACATGATCAGTCAGGGTAAATACGCCCAGTAAGATCGCAGAAATCATCATCCAGCAAATCGTAGCAAGTAAGAAAGTGCGTCTATCGACGATGTCTGCTAATGCCCCCGATGGTAAGGCAAGCAGGAAAAATGGCAGCGTTGTCGCTGTTTGTACTAAAGCTATCATAAACGAGGAGTCGGTCATGCTCGCCATCAGCCAGCCCACTCCCATGTCATGCATCCATGTGCCGGTATTGGAAATGGTGACGGCAATCCATAAAGTCCGGAACCGAGCGTAAGCCAGGGGACTCCACATGGAGGATTGATCTGTTTTTTCAGGAAGTGCGGACATTTAAAACTATGGTATCACGCAGTTAAGATAGCCCCTACGTCAGTGACTAAGGTGCCTGGCAAGACATAATGACGCACTATCAGGCCTTTTCTATTAAGGCTTTTAACAAGGTTATTTCTGTTTCGTGACACATACATAATTGGTGCCAACGATCATCATTCATTCCAAGATCACGCCAGGCGTCGATTGTCACCAAACAAAAGGAATCTCCCTGCCCATATGAGGCGCCAGGGATTATTCGAGCTGATATACGTGGTTGCAATGCGCCACGTGCGCCAACAAAGAAATCGAGAAGAAGAAATTCTTTGTTTGCTTTTATACGAAAATAAGTGAGCTCACCGTCGAATATGGAGGTGCCATAAAATAGATCCTTCTCGTCTGTCACCTGAGTCTCCCAACTTCCCAGCGCCCACTTACCTAAATTCAGCGGCGTCTCTAAATATTCGTAGGCCTTCTCCCAGGGGACGTTTATTTCAGCGGTAACAGAATATGCACGTGAAGATAATTGTTCCACGACTTTGCTCCTTTAAAAACCTAATGTATGTGGTAACCATAAACTCACCTGTGGAATGTAGGTAACGATGAGCAGTGCGATTAGACTGCATAGGAAAAATGGGACGGTTTCTCTAATTAAGGCAGGAAGCCCGCAATCTGCTATTTCTTCTGCTGCAAACAGACAAATACCCAAAGGCGGGGTCAGTAGGCCCAGATTCAGGTTCAATATCATTACAACACCGAAATGGACAGGATCAACACCAACTGATTGGGCAACTTTACTTAAAATAGGCGCAAACAAAATAATCGCAGCTGCCGGATCGATAAACATGCCGACGGTTAATAAAATTAGATTGGCGATCATCAGCGTGCTAAAGGCGCCCATGTCGGCTGCCTGGATGGCGGACTGTAATAAGGTCGGCACGTTTTCGATAGCCATCACAAGCGAAAATACCGCGCCACATCCAACGATGATAAGCAACTTCCCTGAGAAACTCATTGTACGGGCGAAGACGCCGTAAAGGTCGGTCACTTTTAACGTCCGATAATAGCCAATAGCAATGATCAAGGCATACAGCGCCGCGACAGCACCGGCTTCAGTAGGTGTCATCACCCCACCCATAATGCCTGCAAGAATAATAACCGGTACCATTAAGGGAATTATCGAATGAACAGCGGATTGAGCAAGCGCCTGCCTTGAGCGGTCAGCTTCAACAGGTTTGAAACCACGTCGCTTCGCCTGCCACCAGACCAGGCCCATCTGGAACAAACCAACAAATAAACCCGGCAACACACAGGCGGCAAATAAAGCGCCGATGGAGACACCGGTGGCGGCGCCATAAATGATAATGATCAACGAGGGTGGCACCATCGGACCAATAATGGATGAGGACGCCGTCACCGCAGCGGCATATTCGGCTGAGTATCCCTGTTTTACCATCGCCGGAATGAAAACACGTCCGAGAGCAGCAATATCGCCAAGTGCGACGCCGGTTATTCCTGAAAATAATATGGATGAGCCAATATTGACCTGGGCGAGCCCACCACTAAGCCAGCCAAAAAACTGATTAGCGAAATGGATCAATCGCTCGGTGATGCGGCCAGTATTTAACAATTCACCCACCAGAATAAAAAGAGGAACGGCCATCAAAATAAAAACGTCAATCCCCTGGAATATTTTGTCCGGCACTATTAGTAGAAACACTAATTCATCGCTGGCGATCATCCACAGTATCGTGGCACATATCATCGCCCACGCAATGGGCATGCCTCCAAGCAAGAGAAACAAAAATGCACCCATGAAGACAAGCAAGGCTACATTCACGATTGGCTGTCCTTATACCGCCACAATCTGCGTGCGAGAAAAATAGCGGCTACTGAGAAAAAGATCGGAATACCGGCAAATGGAATGGACAGGGGGATCTGCATTCCAGAACTTTCCTGACCGTGATTAAATAACGTTGAGCCTGTTCCGGTATAAATAAGCAGGATGAACAAAACAAAAATGATGAGGTCTGTTATAAACAGCCATAGTCGACGCAGAGGTTGAGACAGGCGGTCGACAAGAAAGCCAACGCGGATATGTCCTCCCCTGTGTGTTTCAAGTGCCATACCTGCTAATGTTGCCCAGACCAGTAGATAACGACCCATTTCCTCCGTAAGAAAATGGGTGTAGTCAAAGCCATAGCGGAGTATGACCTGGACGATCATTAAGGAAAATAACACAGCGATACAAGCTACACCAAAGTGCTTAATATATTTTTCGAGTAATGCAATCATGTTTATTGCTTATTCAGAACCTCAACTTCTTTGAGCACATCATCAATTAGAGAAGGCGTATCAATATTATCCTGCAACCAACTCACCGCAACAGGTTGTGAAAGACGGGAGAATTCTTTTTTCATGTCATCTGATATTGAAATTAAGGTGACATTTTTGGACCTGGCAACATCAAGCGCTTCCATTTCCTGCAGGCGCGACTTATTACGATTCCAATGTACAGCCTTCTTTCCTGCTGAAAGAATTATTGCCTGCTTTGTTTTACTGAGGCTGTTAAAGAACTTGTCGTTTATACCTAGAGGGCCAAAACCGTAGATATGCCCATCAAGCGTCAGGTATTTTTGTACTTCATACAGTTTTAACATATTGAATACGCCAACGGCATTGTCCTGACCATCGACAAGGCCGGTCTTCAGGGAAATATAGAGCTCAGGCATGGGGATGGGTGTTGCCGCCCCACCCATTGCAAGCACAGGAATAGAAAATGCTGCACTCATCACTCGCATTTTTTGTCCTTTCATATCGACCGGACTATAAATAGGTGTATTTGAACTGTAGTGTTTGAAGCCTGCAGTTTCCCACCATCCCAATACCCTGATGCCAGTCTTTATTCGCATATCTTCCGCGACACGAGTGCCGACAGGGCCATCCAGAACGCGAAGCGCGATTTCAGTGCTGGGAAAAAGATAGGGCATGGAAAAAACCTGAATGTCTCGATGAATTGTTGCGTAATTCCCATCAGAGGCATCGCTCATTTGAATCACGTTCCTACGCATCTGATTGAGACGCTCATCCGGTTTGCCGAGAACGCCTCCATAATATATCTGCACTATTAATTCCCCTGCACTATTTTTTTCAACTTCTTCCTTGAATAAACTGTACATACCATTGATATAAGCAACCGCAGCCATATCTTTCGGCATAGCTAATCCTATTCGGATGGTTTCTGCTATAGATTGAGAGGGATAAAGATAAAGTGTGATAAGACTCAGAAGCAACGCAAACAAGCAAAGATTTCGAAGAAAACCTGTCACTATATTAGAAAAAAAATTCGCATCATATTTTCTTTTATTTCGATTATCTAACGAACGAATTAAGCGCTTTATCAATCTCCGTCCATACTTTGACCCTGGCGAAATCATTTTAAAATGCCCATATGGTTCGAGGATAAAATGCCATAGATTGTTCGCACTCTTATTCATTTCTTCTTTGCAGGACTCAACAAGTTATCGGGAAACAGGCTCATCTTGTTTGCCTGATAGAAGGATAAATTGCGCCCACGTCATCCATGATAAATCAACCTGTTTTCATGTTTAACAGAACAGATACATGTGCAACAACGGCTTTCGCAATTCCTTTTAGGTTGTAGCCACCTTCAAGAACGGATATTAAACGACCATCACAATGTCGTTCGGCGATTTTCCTGGCTATCATTGTTAAGGCTTCATAACCTGAATCAGTGACATCAAAACAACCTAAGAGATCATCCTTACGACTATCGAATCCTGCAGAGATTAAAACAAGATCCGGTTTAAACTTATCTGCTGCGGGGATCAAGATTCTTTCAAAAGCATTGACAATCTTCTCGTCATTGGTGCCACAGGGTAGATGAACATTTATGTTGAATCCCAGGCCATCTCCCTTGCCTTTTCTGTTTGGGTTGCCGGTACCTGGATAGGCATATTGATCATGGGTCGAAAAAAACAAAACATTGGGATCATCGTAAAATGTCAATTCAGTGGCGTTGCCGTGATGATAATCCCAGTCAATGATCAGTATTTTATTTAGTCCGTAATATTGTTGTGCAAAGCGTGTGGCTATGGCCACATTATTATAATAACAGAAACCCTCTTCCCTGCCGCTGTTCATCGCATGATGACCGGGTGGTCGACTCGCACAAAAAGCATTATTCACTTTATTTGTCGCCACCTGCTCTACCGCGGCAATACTTGCACCGACGCCTGCCAGAGCAACTTTATGCGCAATCGGTGTATTACTTTTGATTGATAGTATGTGTTCTTTTGAATGTACCAACTGCAGATATTTTTCCGGGTTTGTATCAAAATTGGCAATAACCAGTTTATGGACCAATCCGGAATCCATTATTTCCTTTTGGATAAACGCTATTCTTTCAGGTGACTCTGGATGTTTGTTATCAATGTGATGTTGTAAAAAGGCAGGATGATTGAAATAGCCGGTTCTAATCGGAGAGGAAAGTGTTCCCGACTCTTGCATGGCGATAAGATGAGACTGTCTTGATAATAGATAGGTCGAGAATAGACCTGACACAAACTCTCTTCGATTCATCGTTTTGCAAAACCAGTTTACGGGGTTCTTCTGTTATTTTGTTTTATCACAAGAAGGATTTCAAATTACATTGAAAATCAGGATAAGAAGAATCACTACGGGTGCCAACCAG
>JBLIML010000254.1:0-5584 GCA_047638675.1 Planctomycetota bacterium
TATAGCGCTCTACAAATATGTAACTGAAGAGCTTTATCCCAATTATATTGCTGAGTATGGAGTGAACTTTGAAAAGGACTTTGAAGAATTTAAGACTAATTTACAGACTAATAAACCTCCTATAGTAAAACGCTACATCGACTACATACTTAGAATCGTATATATCAAACCTGTCACTGGCATAATTCGACTGGCAAATGGCAAGCCTTACAAAGGCTCCTACTAAAAAAATACGCTAGCAAGGCTGCGTAAGGCACTATCTTGACCATGGATCCGATGAGAGGTCATACGACTCCGCGCAGCAACGTCAAACAAGCATAATTAGTCAATACACGATTCCTCCCACGCAACTACTGATTTTATGACCGTGGAAATGTATTATCGGATTTTCCTTGCCGATTTCCAGTTAGACCAATTAAATCTCAAAGACTGTTGTTCGAATCAAGAACCCTTGCGCCAAATTGAAAGCTCATGACCAATAAATCTCTCCAGCTTACCTATGTCTTCCTCATAGGTTTTTTCCAACATCCGTCTAGTGTCAATATCAAGTGTCGGATATGTAGTGGTGGTATTATATCTAGAATTTACACTCTTTAATATTTTAGAGTTTATCGTGAACCTATTGATTAGTATCTTCTTAAGCCACCTGCGTTTCGGTAATATTGTGCTGTTCTCTTTGCCAAAAAACTCTGGGGAAAAATCGTCGTCTACGCCTAAAAACTTGTAGCAATCGCGAGTATGTGATTTTGGGTCTTTTAAAAACTCTTCAAAAATGACTACTTTGATCTGAGAGCTAGGAAATAATCCTAAATACCTCGAAATCTGTTCGAAGTAGAAGCCTCGTGACAAATATGAATAGTCTTTTAACGCAGTATAATCATCGCCCTGAAGTCTGCCTTCTTCAAGTTCAAGAGCTTTCTTAAATGAATGCGGCTCTCTGTTTTTCTTCCATTCATGCCAATAATGAGAGTAAGCTCTGTCAACCGGGTTTCTGAGAATAAAAAGCAGCTTTGCATCTGGCATTACCTCGTATATTCGCTTGGGAACATAATCGAGAAACATGTAGATGGGGCGCGTCTGCCCGATGACCTGTTGATCGCTAGCAGCACTGAATTTTTCTGAATACCAGGACAGACCTTTTTTATAATTTACAGGGTTGTCAAAATAGTGCGTTTCCTGCCCCTTACCTCCAGGCATGTATATGTCCGGATGCTGGGTCATATAAGAGTGCAATGACGTTGTCCCCGATTTCATCGCCCCGCAAATTACAAAATTTGGCAACTTCATATATATTTCACTACGCCTCCAGATGAGTGTCGAAAAACCTGGTCGAAGACTTCTCCAAATACATTTTCATATTATATCTTGCTCGCAAAAGGTGCATTGAGATATTCCTCTAAATGACAAAGGCAGCAAGGATAAATCATCCACTGCGATTAACAGCAAGTATAGGACAAATAAAAGCGCTATGGAGGAAAATATTCTTCCACCATCCCAATGCTTCACATGAATTGAATCGAGCGATAGTTCTGGCTCATCTGTGCGTTAAGGATCCAACCTCCGCTACCCTGCCGCTAATGACGCCACCATTGCGGGCACCCCCTGAGATACTGCCCCGTTTCGCGTCAAACGAATCCAAAACACAATCAGCAGGTGCACTAGACAACCTCATGGCACGGACTGTTGCGGGCGCTCCTCCAGAAACACATAAAGATAAAGTGCATCACCAGCTAAATAGGCTGGCATTCGGTCGGATAGACAGAATGCCCCCATGACCTGAATACGATGCGGATAGGGCAGGCAAGAAATTTAGCCGACATTGAAACTTCTTGATCTAGAGTGGCGCACCACACCTGTTGCGTAAGCTACAGCCCTCGGACTCTTTGATCTGATTTACTATTTTTCTGTGGTAACCGAGATTACAGACTTATCTGCAAGTTTAACTGCCTTAGAAAACACAACAGAAGGCAAGGCTTATATAGAGCTGACTTTAGCGAACCCCCTACTCTCCTTATCACTCTCTCCCACTTTAACAAAGTCTTTGTTCATGAAGAAATAATCTTCTGTAGTTATTGAGCTTAAAAGGTCTAAAAATTCTGGACTATGGCTCAAAGTCTTGGGGCAGTATGAGATATTTTTGGTGATGATTTTTCTGTTACATTCTTAGGAAAGGTCCATGCTATGGCATGATATGGTATGTATTGAAGATCAGGCAATAAAAGAACTAATGTTCAGGTTGCAATAGACGATGCACAAAGAATATCAGAAGAAATGAAAAAATTATTTGAACGCCTGGTCGTAAAAAGTGGCGCAATATTATTTTGGTAGGACTACGTAGTACATCGCAACTTAAAGGACAAGCGGTTTTCAGAGCGGCTTGATCCAAAGTGGATCAAACGCCTGCTCGCGCTGCTAGTCTCAGTCGCAGGCATTTTCGCCTTAATCAAAGGCATTTTTTTAACGGGGTTGTAGCGCTTGAACGGCATCTTCGATATCTAGCAACTGACCTCGCTCGTTAACGTGTCGAGACCTGCGTCATTAGATTCTTGGTCCTGAATACTGTTTCTCTTTATTTTCGGGCACACCCTAGTGAGCTTAGATTGCTCAATAATAATATGTTTTTTTCTAGTGTTATATTTGGGCATAAGACACTACGTAAGTGATTGATATGGCAGCAGGGCACCAACTCAAGAATGGCGCGTATATCGAAAAACTGGGGCTTGCTGCCATGACTTTAAACAGAGCCCCTTGCCATATCTTTACCATTGATATCCACTGCGACTACTTGAGCAAGATCGCAGGTAACAGCGAGCGCGTTCATTTTAGACAATTTCCGCACTGCGCGGTCAATCAGATCCACGCATTTCAAAAGTAATCGGCATCTCCTTAATACCCTGCACGAAGTTTGACTTCATATAAATCACAGGGCCATTGAACTGCATATTATCCATGCGCGCGAGAATTTCCTCCAACATAACCTTCATTTCCATTTTGGCCAGATTCATGCCAAAACAATTGTGACGACCGATACCAAAAGAACGGATATCGCGCATCAGGTCCTGACGGTCTGCTCGATGGATGTCGAAAGCTTCCGGATTATCAAATACCTTGGGATCACGGTTAGCGCCTGGATAATACATAATGACTTTGTCGCCCTTTTTGATGGGTGCATTATCCAGTTCGGGTACCATAATATCCTGAGTTGCCGTGCGGCGCATACAGATAAACGGAGGGTTATAACGCAGCATCTCAAAAATAGCGTCTTCGATCTTCTCCGGATTGTCCTGCAAATGGCGATATTGCTCTGGGTTCTCAATCAAATTCCGAATAGCGTGGGTTATTGTCGTGCGCGTGCTTTCATTGCCCGCGACAATAATCATGAGAAAAATCCATGCGAATGTTTCGTCAGACACTGGCTCGCCATTAATCACGCCATTTAGCAATTGGCTGCTAACATTTTTCACATCGGAGTTACGGTATTTGCCTGCAAGTTCATGTGCGTAAAGCATCAGCTCAAGAGAAGCCGTATCAGCGGCCTCACGGCCACCTGATACGTCGGGATCGTCGCCGAACAGCATTGTATTCGTCCATCCGAAAATCTTGTGCCTGTCTTCTTGGGGAATATCAAAGAAGTCTAGGATCATCCGTAGCGGCAATTCTGCGGCCACATCCGTCACAAACTCGCAGGATGTTTTACCAGCCATGCGATCGACAACTTCTCTGGCATATTTTCTGGCTCTAGGTTCATAGGTCGCAACCGCCGCCGGCGTAAAGTGATCACGGATGAGTTTGCGATAATCAATATTGTCAGGCGGGTCTAGGTTGATGAACATGCGGCTCTGAACGTCATCTACCATTTCTTGATCAAATTCCATGGGAATGGCCGTGCGTAAACGCGATGAAAATAAGTCATTATTTTTTGACACAAAGTCGATTGCAGCGTGCTGCGTAATCGCCCAGTAAGGGACACCTGTCGAGGGATCGTCAATCTGCACAGCGGGGCCAGCGGCGCGAATTTTCGCAACATCGGCGCCCTCAAAGCCATCGCCAAGGTAAGTGGGCGCCATGATATTTGCAAAGGGACATTCAGACATGTTTTTCTACCTCTTTCGTTATCGATAAATTTTGTCTAGACACGGTAAATCATTGTTAGGTGAAAAATCCAGCAGAAACGTCAACGGGGGCACAATAGTGCTAAAAAGTGTTCACGTTGCAAACAATTCCAGCATGGGAGGATGATTTCGACAACAACTAGGTCGGCATAATAGCCGGTTTCTCCCTTTATGCCGGCGCCCCTTTCACAGCAGCGATAACCTCACCGGTATCCGCTGAATCCCTTTCAACCAACAGAGGCACAGGAACAGTCTGTCTAGCGTTGAACCTGCCTCGAAGACTAGGACATCATAGATAGCATTTCTGACTCATCTTGAGAGCCAAGGACGCTAGACAACCTCATGGCACACACTATTACGAACGCTTCTTCAGAAATGCACAAATATGAAGTGCAGGACCATCTAAGTAGCCTAACATTTGATCGTATAGACCGAATACCCTCCGTGTTTTCAGGCGTGGTAACACGTATTCATAAGGAGACTTCCTCGCGACTGCCCTTTTATTTGTCCTATATTGAGCTTTCTTCTATTCAGTAAGAGCAACTTTTTTCAGGAAAGCAGAAATTCTTGCGGCGGGCTCATCACGATTAAATCGGTAGTCACCATGGGTATATCCCGCTAAGCACATCAGCTGACTGTCATTACCCGCAGCCAGTAATGCTTCGTGCATCATCACACTTTGCTCCACCGGCACGATAGGGTCAGCATCACCGTGTAACAGAAAGGTAGGAGGACAATTACCGTGCACCAGTTTTAGCGGTGAAGCCAAGTCAGATTTCTGCGGTGCACTTCCTATCGGCTCTCCTAATAATGCAGTAACTGGCGAATCTTCCGCGTAATAATCCAGCAGCCCATCAAAGCCTTCGGGGACAGAGAGAAAGTCAGTCGGGGGATATAATGCCAGCACGCCTTGTACCTGATTGGATTGTTCAAGGTAGTTACCCAGTTGGCCATTCAACTGCTCATGATCGGCGGACACACCCAGCATACAGGCCATATGCGCACCGGCAGACATACCCGCTGCTATCAACATATTTGGATTCAACCCCAGTTTGTCAGCATTCGCGCGCAAGTAACGGATCGCTGCCTTCGCTTCATGGCTTTGAACAGGCCAGTGAGCAACGTCACTGAGTGAGTAGCTTATGCTCACAAGAGCAAAGCCTTGGGCCAACTGTTCAGCAGCGATGCGCTCGATGGCTTTCCGATTACCCATTTTCCAAGCACCACCATGAAACCAGACAATGACTGGCAGTGGCTCTGCTGAAGGGGAGGCAGGCCAGTAGATATCCAGCAGACGCTCTTCATCTTCACTGAGACAATAACAGAGAGTTTCTGGTTCGAATTTGCTGAGGTAGGCGCGCCCCAAAATGGCACCGTAGACCATAATGGCGATAAGGTTAAGATTGCGAAAGAAATTACGGATAGATGTCATAAGCCTCAAAAGATTCGATAGCGCATGAGATCGGTGCAAG
>JBLIML010000255.1:0-5548 GCA_047638675.1 Planctomycetota bacterium
GCGATACCCGGGTCAATTCATAATCCATTGGCACGCGGTTGTCATTCGTTGATACGAGAAGGCGCCAAACTGGTGGAACAAATTCAGGATATTACCGAAGAGTTTGGACCAATGGCTGCTGCTGTCGGCGCAATTGACAATCAGTCTACGCAGACACAACAATCAGCAAAGGGACTTGACGCAGAAGCCAAAGTCCTGCTTGATAGTATAGGTTACCAACCAGTGAGTGTAGATTTTCTGGTGGAAGCCACGGGATTCACGGTTGACATCATATCAATATCATTACTTAAGCTGGAGTTAAGTGATCTGGTTGAATCGTCCCCTGGAGGAAACTATATACGTAAGTCATGATGAGATTTTAATATGAAAGAAACGGTTTTCGATGTACTGATGTATTTGTTTGACAACTATTTTGAAGAGGATTATGAGATTAATTCAGATCAGGAATCGCTGAAATATGAGCTGGTTCAGGCGGGTTTTAGTGATAATCAGGTTGGCAAAGCCTTCGATTGGCTTGAAGGACTGGCCTTGCAGAAAGATCTTATTCAATCAGATAATCTGAAGGAGAAGAGCACTTTAAGGATGTATAGCGAGAGGGAAATGGAAAAGCTGGATGTGGAATGTCGGGGTTTTTTGTTATTCCTGGAACAAAGTGATGTGCTCAATGCCTACGATCGAGAAGTCGTGATTGACCGTGCTATGGCTCTTGAAGCGGAAGAAATAGATTTGCAACAATTGAAGTGGGTGGTGCTGATGGTATTACTGAATCAGCCCGGTAAGGAAGCCGCATTTACCTGGATGGAAGATATTGTCATGGACGATGTACAAAGTGGCCTGCATTAATTCCAGCAGACCTCGTTCACTTGGTGCAATTTTCATTACACACTAATTAAAGAATAATAAAAATGAGCAAGTCACTAGTCATTGTTGAATCGCCAGCGAAATCGAAAACGCTGCTTCGCTATTTAGGAAAGGATTTTGAAGTTCTTGCCTCAAATGGTCATGTTCGGGATTTATTGCCGAAAACGGGTGCTGTGGATACAGAAAAGAATTTCGAGATGCAGTATCAGATAATTGAACGCAACGCCAAGCAAGTCGACTCCATTGCCAAAGCCCTAAAAAAAGCTGATACCTTATACCTGGCGACTGACCCGGATCGTGAAGGCGAGGCCATCTCCTGGCATTTGTATGAAATACTGAAAGAACGTGGAGTGCTGGAGGGCAAAAATGTAAAACGGGTTGTATTTCACGAGGTCACCAAGACTGCCGTTCAAGAAGCAATTGCCAATCCACGTGAGTTATCACTGGATCTAATAAATGCTCAACAGGCGCGCAGGGCACTGGATTACCTGGTAGGTTTTAACCTGTCTCCTCTTTTGTGGAAAAAAATACGTCGTGGCCTCTCCGCAGGTCGGGTGCAAAGCCCAGCGCTAAGAATGATAGTAGAGCGCGAGATGGAAATAGAAAAATTCGATTCGCAGGAATACTGGACTGTGGAGGCCGATCTCTCTCATAAGAAACAGGGTTTTGTAGCCAGGCTGACACATTATAACGAAGAGAAACTTCATCAATTTAGCATAAACAATCAATCCCTCGCCGATGAAGTGTTCAAAAAATTGAACGCTGCGGCAGATGGTAAGCTGATTGTGAGTAAAATTGACAAGAAACAGCGTAAACGACAACCATCCCCACCATTTATTACATCGACATTGCAGCAGGAAGCGATAAGAAAGTTGGGATTTACCGCACAACGAACCATGCGCACTGCGCAGCAGCTTTACGAAGGCATCGATATTGGCGAGGGTGCAGTAGGACTGATCACCTACATGCGAACCGATTCGGTAACCTTGGCAAACGAGGCATTGGGTGAAATTAGAGATTACATAGCTAAAACTTACGGCAAGGAAAACCTGCCTCCGGCACCCGTACAATACAAAAATAAATCCAAGAATGCACAGGAGGCCCACGAGGCCGTGCGCCCGACTTCTGCATTCATAACGCCCAAGGATATAAAAACTTATCTGTCCGCGGAGCAATTTAAATTATATGAGCTTATCTGGAAAAGGGCAGTTTCCTGTCAGATGATTCACGCAACATTAGATACAGTGGCTGTTGATTTTAGCGCGGGCCCTGGCAATACCTTCCGCGCAACCGGTTCAACGGTCCGAATAAAAGGTTTTATGACTGTTTATCAGGAAGGCCAGGATGATGCCAAACCGGAATCGGATGAGCGCATTTTACCTGCAATGGAACAGGGCGATCAGGTGCCTTTAAAACTGATACGACCGGAACAACATTTTACAGAGCCACCACCACGATTTACTGAGGCTAGCCTTGTAAAGACCCTGGAAGAGTACGGCATCGGTCGTCCATCTACTTACGCGAGCATTATTTCAACATTAAGACAAAGAGAATATGTGGAGCTCGACGGTAAGCGATTTATTCCCTCGGAAGTAGGACGAGTTGTGAATAAGTTTCTTACCGACCATTTCACTAACTATGTCGATTATGATTTTACCGCCAAATTGGAAGATGAGCTGGATGCGGTTTCCCGTGGTGAAAAGGAATGGATTCCATTGATGCATGAGTTCTGGAAACCTTTCGATAAGCAGGTAAAAGAAAAAGAAGAAAGTGTAAGTCGTAGTGAAGCGGTTCAGGCAAGAATTTTGGGAACGGATCCTAAATCTGGTTTGCCCGTATCGGTACGCATGGGGCGTTATGGCCCTTTTGCCCAAATTGGAAGCAAGGAAGATGAGGATAAACCAAAATTTGCGGGTTTGCGTAAGGGACAAAGACTGGATTCGATCAACTTCGAGGAAGCCATGGAATTGTTCAAATTACCAAGGCTGTTAGGGAAAATGGAAGATGGTGATGAAATTGCTGCGAGTATTGGTCGTTTTGGTCCCTACATTCGCTATGGTAAGAAGTTTGTGTCCTTGAAGGAAGATGATCCACATACGGTCAGTTTGGAGCGCGCCCTGGAAGTCATCGCGGAGAAGATTAAAGCGGATGCAGAGAAGGAAATAAAGATATTCAAGGAAGAGGGCATTTCTATATTAAATGGTCGATATGGACCCTATGTGACTGACGGTACAAAAAATGCGCGAATTCCAAAAGATACCGATCCCGTCAGCCTGACATTGGAGCAATGCCAGACTATGATCGCCGAAGCACCCGTCTCACGGCGCGGTAAAAAAGCGAGTAAGAAAACGAGCAAAGCGAAAGAAGACAAAAAGACCACGACAAGCGAAGTCAGTAAGAGCGCAAAAAGTAAGACAAAAAAGAAGAGCAAAGCGAAAAAGAAGAGCAAAGCGAAAAAGAAAAGTACGGTAAAGAAAGCAGGCAAGGACACTACTGTTCCAGGGTGAGCCCAGCAGGTCAGCGGCCTATCAGTGGCGTATTCTGGGCTTATCGATAGTATCCACGTCTTTTTGAAAAGCGCTCTTTTTTCGATACAGCCTGCAATAAGCAAACTGCATCCAGTTCTTCAGGCCCACTATATTTTATAAAAAAAAATTTCTAGTAACCGATACTGGAACCTCCTGCGCAGAAAGAGTAGTCTTCACCTTTTTCAATTTCTTCTATTTGTGCAAATAAACTATGAGTAAATTTGAACCGTTTGTGGCTGTGTTAATGGGATCTGATTCCGATTTGCCGGTAATGCAGTCGACTTTGGAAATATTGAACAAATTTTCTATCCGCTATGAGCTCAAGATTACCTCGGCTCACCGTACCCCAGCGGGTACACACGCCTATGTAAAAGAAGCCGAATCACGTGGAGCCGCTGTCTTTATTGCGGCAGCCGGTCTAGCGGCTCACCTTGCCGGTACTGTGGCTGGACTCACTATTAAGCCTGTTATCGGTGTCCCTATGGACGCTGGCCCTCTTAATGGCATGGATGCCTTACTGTCTACCGTACAGATGCCCGGAGGGATCCCGGTCGCCAGCATGGCAATTGGTAAAGCGGGTGCTAAAAATGCGGGCTATATGGCGGCCCAGATTCTTGCACTGAACAATGTCACTCTTACGAAGCAAATTACCGCTGAGCGAGAGGAGAATGCGCGAGATATCGAAGCCAAAGACAAAAAAGTACAAGCGCAGCTATCTAGCTAAGCCTTTGATTAATTGGCATATTCGCCTCGCCGCCCATGCAGTCCAACAGGGTGGTGTCATCGCCTATCCCACGGAGGCTGTATACGGTTTGGGTTGTTCTCCCTGGGATGAGGAGGCAATACAAAAATTATTGCAGCTAAAGCGTCGCCCGCGCAACAAAGGTTTTATAGTGGTCGCGGCGAATGTCGCTCAATTGCGTCCATTGGTCTGCTTTGATAATGTCGACTGCCTGGAATCGATTTTGAGAACCTGGCCCGGGCCTGTTACCTGGATTTTACCCATTCAGAAAGGTGCACCTGCGTCACTCACTGGTAATTTCGATGGGCTTGCCGTGCGTGTCAGCGCGCATCCTTTGGTGCGCGACTTATGTGAGATTTGTGGCCCGCTTGTGTCCACCAGCGCCAATCTCTCCAATACAAAACCCGCTCGCAGCATCATGGAGGTGCGGAATTACTTCCATAATCAACTAAATTTCATACTACCTGGTAAATTGGGTGATGAGTCAGGTCCCAGTGAGATACGACATGGCGGATCTGGGGAAATATTGCGAAAGCGCTAGATAAAAACCACTATTAGATGGCCTGCCTGGTTTGCTGAAAGGGATTTTGTAGTGCTTTTCTCCCTGGAGAGATTTTTATTGGCCATATGCCGGTATTGCGAATAGTCGAGCCCTATCCACGCAAAGACGGCGACAAGTGAATTTATTTTTGCTGTAGACCCCAAAAAAACAAGGAGTTATGGTTGACACTCCGGGAGTCTTGAATCAAAATGCGCGGCTAACATTTAGGAGGGATACCCAAGCGGCCAACGGGGGCAGACTGTAAATCTGCTGGCTTATGCCTTCGGAGGTTCGAATCCTCCTCCCTCCACCAGTTTATGATGAGGGGGGTCTCCATACATTGCCGAGACAAAATAACGTCTTCAGGCCATTAAGCGACGGTTGTGATTTTATTGACTGTTTATTAGATGTCAGTGTGTGTCAACTGTTAGTTTTGTAAAAGAATGAGATGTTTGGAAAGCACGCGGGTGTAGTTCAACGGTAGAACCTCAGCCTTCCAAGCTGATGGTGTGGGTTCGATTCCCATCACCCGCTCCATAACCGAGTAGAAAGTAAAAAGTAAAAAGTGGGTTGAACTAAACAATGGATCTTTGCACTTTTTACTGTTTTTCTGCTCATATAGCTCAGTCGGTAGAGCACTTCCTTGGTAAGGAAGAGGTCACCGGTTCGAATCCGGTTATGAGCTCCAGATTAGTAGTGAGCTGTTATTTTAATATTGTAATTGAAACAATTATTTCGTTAAGGAGAACCTTCAATGTCGAAGGCAAAATTTGAAAGAACGAAGCCCCATGTGAATGTGGGCACAATCGGCCATGTTGATCATGGCAAGACGACGCTGACAGCGGCCATAACGTCAATCCAGGCAGGCAAGTTCGG
>JBLIML010000256.1:0-5506 GCA_047638675.1 Planctomycetota bacterium
ACCGGTATTTTTTTAAAGCTTTGTGGATCCACTGGTAACGTTCCTGCTTGGTCGTTACGACATTGAAAGCAACAATGTTAGTACCGTTCAGGAATCGTTGAATATCTTCTATGCTGTTGAGTTGATCTAACTTCATGATCGTTTTCATTTCCCGATCATGAACGACTTCGCCGATTATTTCAGGCTCATTTTATATTAGAATCACGTGCCTCGTTCAGGCTCATCTCATATTGAAGAAGACTTGGGATTTAGCCTTGTACTTCATTATTATTAAAGTACTAAAACCTTTACCTTCAAGTTAGATTAACGATGGCATCCCGGTTATTAACAATCCAGTCGATTTGTTGTTGAGTGTCGGGTACCGACACACCTCTTTTTAGAGAGATATGTTCGAACGCCTGTTCGGGTTGGAGGCCGTCATGCAATAATACTGCGGCACTAACCATGCCAGTTCGACCAATCCCAGCATAGCAGTGTACGACTGTGTTCAGGCCGCTTGCTATGTCGTCATAAAGGCCCCGTGTAAATTTAGAAAACTCGCTTATTGAACCTGGCATCCCCCTATCCCGTATAGGAAAAGAAACAAATTCCATTCGATGTTTTTCGGTTAACCGTAACTCCTCATCCAGGCCCGCTTTACTGGCTTCATCAATTTCCATCAGGGAGACGATACGATTGATTCCTTCATTTGCTAAATTGACAAATTGTTGTTCCATAAAATCATCGGCTACAGGCTTTGCCATTGCAAAGAGGGAACCCTTCCCAATCGATTTAATCTGGTAAATTGTTGGCTTCATAAGTTCGTCATCTAGCAGTTGTAATGATGGATTATTTTTGTTGGAGCAATATTAATTATTGCCATCCGATTTTTGTCGCCAGCCCTGGGTTCGGCCTAACACCCCTTTAGTTATAATCGCATGCAATACGCGTACAGCTATCGAGACGTAAACAATAAGCATCGCCATCGCCGCAGCCCCGGCAACATCCCCCTGCTCATCCAGATGGATAGCGGATACGGATGCCAGTGTAGTGTCGTAGGTATATAAGAATATAACTCCCGATACCGTCGTCATCGCATTAACAAAAAGATAAATGGATATGTCAAAAATGGTTGGGAGACATACCGGAACGGTAACTCGTGTAAACATTTTGAAAATGGGGATCTTTAATGAAAGAGACACGGACTCAAATTCTTTGTCCATTTGCTTTAGTGCTGTAGTCGCCGTTAAATGAGAGACCGTATAAAAGTGCACAATCGTATTAATCACTAATATCGCGATGGTCGCATAAATAAAATTCAGCGGATTGTCTTTCGCATTAAAGAAAAATATAAAAGAAAGGCCAAGCACAAGGCCAGGAACAGCCATAGGAATGAGTGCGAAAAGTTGAACTATGCCTCGGGTTCTTTCGTCTATTCGAAGCTTTTCGACTAGATATGATCCAACAAAAATTATAATGGTTCCAAAAACGGCTGTGTAAAAAGATAGCCTTATTGAGTTATAAAAAGAGTCCCAACCCAACCCGGCGACTTCAAAATTATAGTGTGAAAGAGTCAGACTTAGGTTGTAGGGCCAAAATTTTACCAGGGCACCAAATTGAGCCATACCAATCATTAAAAGAAAAATAATCGCGATTACCGAACAATAGCCCAGCATAAACATATCCAGCTTGCGATTTTTCTTTGGCTTGAACACAACGGATCTGGCCGTTAGCAAAGAAACCTGCTTTTTTCTCGAACTATGGTCAATGAAAAACGCAATCATCGCCGGAATTAACAACACCATTGAGATGACAGCACCCATTTGAAAGTTTTGCTGGCCGACAACTTCTTTGTAGATATCAGTCGCCAGTACATTGTAATTTCCTCCGATCACTTTAGGCACACCAAAATCGGTAAATACCTGTGTGAACACCACAAAAGCAGTACTGATAATCCCGTAGCGTGCTGCCGGGATAGTAATCGTGAAAAATGCTCGAAGCTTACTCGTTTTCAATACCTCAGCAGCTTCATACAAACGTGAGTCGGACAGTGAAAGAGAAGTTGTCAAAATGATAAGAGCATGCGGAAAAGTCCAGTAGACTGAGGCCATGATAATGCCGATTGGCCCATAAATTGATTCGCCCATAAGCATTTCTTTGAGCCAACCCTGGTTGCCAAACCAATACACCAGCGCTATTGCCGCAAGAATCGACGGACTCAGTAGAGGGATAAGCGCAATTAGACGAAAGAAGCCTTTGAAGGGCATGCAGGTGCGGGTAATGGCATAAGCAAACAAAAACGCCAGGAGTAAGACAATCAAGGTTGAAACAATTGCGACAAACAGACTATTGAACAGTGATTGAAATAAAGCAGGCTCCTGGAGGTATAAGGCATAGTTCGATAACCCAACAAACGCGCCTTGCTTATCCTGCAAACTTTTTATCAGCAATGATGCGAGAGGTAAAACTAGAAAAACCAGGAATAAAAGAATATAAGCGACCAACATAAATCGCCCGATCTTATCGCTGGAATCTCTGTCACGCCGAATATCGGCAAACTTAAAGAGGCCCATTTTACGGGTATTAATTGTCATCAGAATAAACCCGAATATCATCTACTGGCAGTTTTACATTAAGGGTTAGTTCGGGTGTCAAATTCAGGCTGCGCGCCGCAGAGGTTGGTATATCAACCATTACTAAATTGCTAGTGATTGATGCAGCTCGAAGATAAACCCGTTCGAAAGAACCCAGGAATTCGACCTCGTCGATTGTAGCTTCGAAGCTATTGTCTCGAGTATGGCTATCGGCGGGGCCAGTCGCATTATTCAAAACGATGTACTCAGGTCGGATTGCTAGACTAACTTTTTGACCATGCTTAAAAGCACGAGTGTCACAGTCAAGTTTCAAACCGCTACAATTGACGGTATTTTCGTCGACAACAACGGCAGGGATAAAATTCATAATTCCAATAAAATCTGCGATAAATGGCGAGTTTGCTGTTGTGTATATTTCTCGTGGTGCACCGACTTGAATGACTTCGCCATCCTTCATAACAAATATTCGATCTGCCATAGATTGTGCTTCTTCCTGGTCGTGGGTCACCATTATGGTAGTCACCCCAAGCTTCCTGTGCAGATCCTTTATTTGTTTTCTAAGGTATACACGCACTTTGGCATCAAGGGCTGACAAAGGTTCATCCAATAGAAGTAAACCCGGCGATGTTGTAATTGCTCTAGCCAGTGCGACCCTTTGCTGTTCACCCCCTGATAGTTGTGCGGGATATTTTTCTGCATGATCGGTTAAACCGACTAACAGAAGTAACTCATCGACTCTTTTCTGAATTTCCGGTTTAGGCCATTTATGATTTATCAAGCCGTAAGCAATATTTGAAAAAACGGATAGATTTGGAAATAAAGCATACGACTGAAAGACAATTCCAAAATCTCTGCTCGAAGGCGGCAGATTAGAAATATCAACATTCTTTTGAAATATTGATCCACTGGATTGTGCTTCCAAACCGGCAATGCACCGCAACAATGTTGTTTTGCCGCAACCTGAGGGACCAAGAAAGCAAATGAATTCACCTTCTTCAATGCTAATTGAAATATTGCGAAGTGCCTGAAATGATCCGAAATTTTTAGACAGTTGATCAACGACCAAATAGGACTCTGCGGAATTATTATTCATTTGGATTATTTAAAATAGTTATTCGTTAAACGGTAGCATAGCGGCGGGATGCTGTCAGTGGCATTGACTATTATTAATTCCCACTCTGACTTGCATCTTGAAGACGCGTGACTAAAACTTTGGCTGGATTTCTATAATGTAGTATGCTCCGGCGGTGTGCATTTATAACAAACAAGTCATAAAGACACCAATATGCAACTTAAATTAAGGAGAGAGAAGTAGTGATTATTAATTCAGTTAAAGACGCATTTATCAAAATATTTGGCCCTGGCGCGATTTTTTTAATGCTAACAGCTAGCGGTAATTCGATTGCTGGAGAACTCCTGGTCTATTCGAGTACGGATGCAGATAACCTCAAATACTACATGGATGAGTTTCAAAAAGACAATCCCGACATCAAGGTTAACGTGGTTCGTGAATCAACCGGCACAATGGCCGCAAAAATGATGGCTGAAAAAGACAATCCGCAGGCGGATTTTCTATTTGAAATGGCCGCCACAGTCGCGCTTAACATGGAAAAAGAGGGTATGTTTGTTGAGTACACGCCTAAAGGTATGGACAGCATCGACCCGCGCTATGTTGACAACAAAGCACCGGTGACCTGGGTTGGGAATTACGGCTGGGCTGGGTGTATCTGCTGGAATCATATAGAAGCCAAGAAACATGGATTACCAAAACCTACAACCTGGGCTGAGCTTGCTAATCCCGTTTATAAAGGTCATATATCCATGCCCAATCCTGCATCTTCTGGCACAGGGTATCTTGATATTTCAAGCTGGGTTCAGATATGGGGTGAAGATAAAGCATGGGAATTTATGGACGCACTCCATAACAATATTGGAATCTACACTCACTCAGGCTCCAAGCCCTGCAAACAGGCAGGTTCCGGTGAGTTTGCAATTGGCATTTCGTGGCCCGGCAGAGCAATAAAAGTCATTAAAGCAGGTGCACCCATTGACATGATCATTCCAGAGGAAGGAGTCGGCTGGGAAATGCAAGTAGTTGCGATCATGAAGGGCACCGATAATTTACCCGATGCAAAAAGATTAATGGACTGGACTTTAGGCGATGGCATGAAATTATTTGGTCAACGTCAGGCCATTATTGCTGATGCAAGCAAAGTCGTAAGAGATCCGGAATTGCCCGATTTTTACGATGTAGTTCAAGAAAGATTGATTAACAATGATTTTGTTTGGGCAGCGGCTAACAAATTAAACGGCTCTAAAAAATTTGAATCGTTCCTATTAACAAGTAGGTTATGACTCCGGGAAGGTTTACGCAAATCGGACCTTCCCGGAAATCTGCGTTGGAATTATCGTAGAATTAGCAGGCATTCCAACTATCCCGCTACTGATAAATCTGCAAAAATATGACGCCTGCCACGACAAGAAGTGAACAGGTTATGCGCTTTGGCCCCAACCCTTCTTTCAGAATGTAAGCGCCGATGATCGCACCAAATACTACGCTGGTTTCTCTTAAGGCAACTACCTGCACGGCAGATGTTTGGCTATAAGCCCAGACGACGATCAAGTATCCAAGAGCTGAACTACTACCACCTATCAGAGCTCGACCACCCAGTACTCGAATAGCCGGGAAAATGCTACGCCTTCTTGTGAGTAATACATAGGTGGGTAACCAGCTGCACGATAGAATGGAAAGACAGGCATAATATCCGATGGCTGTGTCTGCCAGTCTAACGCCTCTGGAATCCACAACGGAATAGCCGGCAATCATACACCCGCAGGCCAGCGCATATAGAAACCCGGAATCCAGTTTATTGCCGACTGAGTATTTTTTCGAAAATATAAGGCCGACGATACCAACTGATATCAGAGCTATT
>JBLIML010000257.1:0-5504 GCA_047638675.1 Planctomycetota bacterium
ACTGAAACCGGATTACCAGGCAGTCCGAAGAAACAGGCATTTTTTACCCGGCCAAAAGCAAGCGGTCGACCCGGTTTCATAGCGACTTTCCAAAACTCAACCTTACCCAATTTATCGATTGTCTCTTTGACGAAATCAGCTTCGCCGACTGACACACCGCCAGAGGTGATCACCACATCAGCATTTTCAGCGGCAGATAGAAATGCTTCTTCAACTTCGATCTGCTTATCACGGATGATACCCATATCCAGTATTTCGCAGCCAAGACGGGTGAGCATGCCGAACAGTGTGTAGCGATTACTGTCGTACACACAGCCTTCGTCCAGTGACTCACCTATAGAGCGCAGTTCATCGCCTGTAGAGAAAAATGCGACGCGAAGTTTTCGTTTGATCACGACCTCGCCTGTACCAAGAGATGCCAACAAGCCAAGATCAGCCGCAGTGAGGCGCGTGCCTTTGGTTAATACCAGATCACCTATGGCAATATCTTCACCTGCCTGTCGAACGTTGTCTCCCTGACGTGTTTGAGAGTCTATCTTGATGATGTCATCATGACGTTCAACACTTTCCTGAATAATGATTGTGTCTGTACCAGAGGGCAGGATGCCGCCGGTCATAATGCGAGCACATTCACCAGATTTAACGGCTTCATTAAAAGGTTTTCCCGCCCAGGAAGTCCCCACGACGATTAATTCTTTTGTCCCATCTTTCGGGATATCTGCGGCAGAGACGGCGTAACCATCCATCGCCGAATTAATTCCCGAGGGAACATTCATATTGGATTGAATATCTTCAGCCAAGACAGTATTCAATGCACTTCGAAGTGCCACTTTTACACTTCCGCGTATTGTCGACAGTGAGGATATTATTGTGTCCAGAGCCACATCGGCGGGCAATGAATTAGGATCATAATCATCCATGCAACTAAAGTCTTTTACCAGGGATTCGTCGTTCATAATATAGGTCCAGTAACTACGCTAATTGTCGGTTTACTTATTAGCTAAAAAGCGGTCGATTACAAATGCTGCAATTTCTTCAGCATTATTCAAATCGAGACAAGGCAGATCATTTGTGTTCTCCAGGTCGACATCGCTAGCTATCGCAATAATACTGCTGTCGTGGGGAAATAATAAGTCTTTACCGAGGTCGGGACGATGCAATTCTATCTTTGGAATAATCTCGGGTTTAAATCCTTCCACAAGCACAAGATCAAGACAGCTCAAATCCAGATTCCTGACGTGATATTCCAGCGATTTGTCCTGCTGATCAATATTCTCGGTGATGAGCGCCCAGCGTTTTCGTGAACCAATGAGCACTTGATTAGCGCCCGCCTTACGTAATTCATAACTATCTTTCCCGGGATAATCGATCTCAAAGGTATGATGAGCGTGTTTGACTACACCAATACGCAGACCTCGTTCGTTGAATATGGCAAGCAATTTAATTAGCAAAGTGGTCTTGCCAGTGCCACTGTAGGCCGCGAAGCCAACTAAGGGTATATCAGGTAAGCTCATACGCCTGGACTTGCTTCAATGTTCTTGATGTCTTCCAGCGTATTTACGTTGATAAATGTTTCTGGCTTGTCTGAAAAATCAACCCGGGTCATTGCATGTTGTTCGAACCAGCGATCAATTTTTCTTTCGCCACTATCCAGGTAGTCAAGCAGTGAGTCTAACAAAGAGCATTTAAGCAAAGAGAATACCGGTTGGATGCGCTCACCACTGTCGGCAACACTGATGTCAGATTGATGCTCTTCAAGCGCGTTGAACATTCGAAGCACATAATCAGCGGGTAAATTGGGCGAGTCGCAGGGGGCCGTAATCATGTATTTCGTCTCGATAACTTTCATGCAACTTGCCATTCCCGCCAGTGGGCCGTTGAAGCCTTCATAATTATCTGCAATAACAGGGAATCCGTATTTGCCATAAATATCCTGGTTACGATTCGCATTAATGATGATGTTATCAAGCTGCACGCGTAAAGCTGTAATCAGATATTCAATCATGGGCTTGCCGGATACTTCAATTAAGCCCTTGTCCTGTCCGCCCATACGTCGTGCCTGACCGCCCGCGAGGATGACGGCGGTAATATCAGTAAAATTACTGTGCATTATTGAATCTGGCATTATTCTGGATAGTTTTGCAATTGTTGACCTGGTAAAACCGTATCTGTTGATCGGAACTAGTTTTGATCAGCCGTAGAGAATTTTGAGCTTATGGAGAATAAATAAGCAGCGGAACACGCTGAACTTTTTGCTCCCCATGGCTATCTGCCCTTATCTATTTCATGTAACAAGCGCTTATGCTCAGCCAGGACTACCTGACTTTGCCTGGTAGCGCGACATCATACTCCAAATGCTCAACGCCGGTATAAACCAGAAAATGCTTACCTTTGGCTCGGGAAAACATCGTCACGTTTAATTCTTTCGCAAGTCTAAAGCCCATATGTGTCACGCCCGATCGAGAGAGCAGGGCAGGTATGCCCATGTGCGCAATCTTAATGACCATTTCCGATGTCAGACGTCCGGTGGTATAAAATAGCTTGTCGTTTCCGCTAATGCCTTCCAACCACATTCTACCGGCAATCGCATCTACCGCGTTGTGCCGTCCGACATCTTCAACGAAGATAAGAGGTTCAATGCCCTGACAAAGTGCACAACCATGCACCGCCCCCGCGCTCTTATAAACGTCGTTATAGGCATTCAGGTTCTTCAGTAAAGCGTAAATCTCAGATTGTTTAATTTTAATGGGCGTTAGTTTGAGATCATCCAGGTTTTCCATGATGTCGCCAAACACCGTCCCCTGCCCACAGCCGGTGGTAACAATGCGAGGGCCGAGACGGTCTTTCCAGTCATCACGATTCGAAAAAGTAGTCACTGCCGCGGCGGCAACATCCCAATCCACCTGCACAGATTTAATCTCGCTGATATCTTTAATCAGGCCCTGGTTCTTCAGATAGCCGAGGGTTAACAATTCAGGTTCACTACCTAAAGTCATCAATGTGACTATCTCGTAGCTGTCGATGTAAATTGTTAAGGGACGTTCATCGGCGATGTGCATTTCACGCACATTCTGATATTCATCAGTGGCAATAACCGGGCTGGTAGGGGGCAACCCGGCTTTGGTCATTTCCGGGATATGTGAAGCGCTGGAGATACTAACCTCCTGTGACATTCATATGTCGGAAAATTACTGGCTTCGCGGTGAGATCAAAATCGTGGCCTTTGGGTTTTATATCCATCGAAGCCTTGATGGCATCTTTCAACTTCTCCAGATTGCCCGGGTTGCTGCGTAGTACATGACGCAAATCCACTGAGTGCTCCTGTCCGAGACACAGTAGCAAACGACCTTCGCAGGTTAGTCGGACACGGTTGCAATCTTCGCAAAAATTATGACTATGGGGAGAAATAAAACCAACTTTCGTGCCGGTTTCGGCAAGACGGAAATATTTGGATGGGCCACTCGTCGTCTCAGTCGTCGGAATGAGAGTAAAGGTCTTTTCCAGATCGTCGCGGATCTGATCGCTGGAATAGTACGATTCGGCACGGTCGTGTTCATTAATTATTCCCAGCGGCATTTCTTCTATGAAACTAAGGTCCATGCCACGACTGCTGGCAAAGCGCACCAGGTCAGTGACTTCCTCGTGATTTCGATTTTTCAAAATGACGGAATTTATTTTTATTTTTTCGAAACCGACGTCAAGTGCAGCATCAATTCCCGCCATCACCGTACTCAAATCGCCCACTCTTGTGATACGTCGAAATTTTTCTGCATCAAGCGAATCCAGGCTGATGTTAAGACGTCTGACGCCGGCTTGTTTAAGTCCACTGGCCAATTTCGGTAATTGCGAGCCATTGGTCGTCGTGACTAGCTCTTTCAATCCGGGCAGTTGGCCAATATCTTCAAATAATTTCAGAACATTTCGTCTTACAAGTGGCTCACCGCCGGTAATGCGAATTTTGGACACCCCTAATTCGGTGAATGCTCTGGCAATGGTGGTGATTTCTTCGAGGGTTAGCAATTGAGCTCGGGGGACGAATTCCATTTCTTCTTCCATGCAATAGACACAGCGGAAATCACATCGGTCAGTGACTGAAATACGCACGTAATCGATTGTTCGACCAAATTTATCGACGAGGGAAGTCTGAATATTGCTGTTTGCTGTCATTTGAAAATTGATTCTTCCTGCCTGAAGCGCTTGTAAAATAAAGAAATTATCCTGCGGCTAATTCTACGTTGCATCCTCATCCGGGTCAAAGATAATAGCTTGACTGTTGCATGGGGATTGGACATGCTCGAAAGACAGATGTTCATCAGGTATGAGGCCTAGATCGGTGCAGCCATTAGCCTTATATCCAAAAAATACCGAAAAATTCATATTAGGGGATTGATCCATGGTAGGGGTATTACTAAAAGATCGAATCGTTGCTGTGCCTGACTTTAATCGTTGGTTAATTGTACCTGCCGCTTTAGGGATCCATCTTTGCATTGGATCGGTCTATGCCTGGAGTTTATTTAATCCCTCCCTAATCAAACGCATAGGCATTGTCACAAGTGCGGCAGACGACTGGTCCCTCAAAAGCGTAGTCTGGGTTTTCACTGTCGCTATCGTTTTTCTGGGTCTGTCTGCTGCCGTCGCTGGCAAGTGGCTGGAGAAAGTCGGACCGCGGATGGTAGGGGTAGTAGCTGCCTGTTGTTGGGGTGGCGGCTTCGTTATTGGTGGTTTTGGCATCATTAGTGGTCAGCTCTGGTTGCTTTATCTCGGTTACGGCGTGATTGGTGGCTGTGGCCTCGGATTGGGTTATGTTTCACCTGTCAGCACCCTTATTCGCTGGTTCCCCGACCGACGTGGCATGGCAACCGGCATGGCCATCATGGGTTTCGGTGGAGGCGCCATGATTGCCAAATTTATGATTGAACCGCTGATCAGGCTGTTTCATGTGCCAGCCGAATATCTTGGTAGCACTGAGACCGTCAAATTAATTACGGATGAAAGTGGCCGACGAATTGTGGAAATAGCCGGCGCGATGAAAGAAGTGGTTATTGTCGGCGCTAATGACCTGAGCAACATGATAATACCCGGTCCAGAAGGGGTTTATCTGATCGGCACGGGTACCGTAGGCGTAGCACAGGCATTTTTCAGCCTTGGCGCCATCTATTTTGTGATTATGATGTGTGCCGCGTTCGCCTACCGGGTGCCAGCTGATGGCTGGCTACCCAAAGGTTGGGAGCCCCCTTCGGAGACCGCTCAGCATGGCATGATCACCCAGCATCATGTCCATATAGATGAGGCCTTGAAGACGCCGCAATTTTATCAATTATGGGTGGTTTTGTGCTTCAACGTTACCGCGGGTATTGGTGTACTGGCAGTGGCCAAGACCATGATGACGGAAATTTTTGGTACCACGCTACCAGACATCGTCGATTTTGGTTTCGCTTCAACGTATGTCTTGATGATTATCGCCGTTAATATGCTTGGCCGGTTTTTATGGGCCAGCGCATCCG
>JBLIML010000258.1:0-5454 GCA_047638675.1 Planctomycetota bacterium
CCTCAATATCTGTTCTCTGACATATAAGTACGCGCGTTCAGTGGCATTGGACATTAGATTATTAACTCGCTGTGGCTAGTGTTTTGCAAGTGTTGCAGAATAGTATAAAAACGGACCACAGTTAAACTATTGTTTGAAAGGTGTTTTTATCCTTCCCATTGAGGCATTCCCGCTACGCAATCGCTTAAATCTGTCCGAATATTTGTATACATTGTGTTAACGATTGTTTCGATTCATCGCTGATATGTTAATTATGCGGCAGTTATTGTATACATACTTTTTCTTACCTATACTAGCCAGCAAACCAAAGCTATATTATGAAAAATTGTTGGTAATTAGCAACAGGTCGATGATGATGACCCTTGCTTATATCGGTAAGTATCAAGATCGGGCAAGGCATAATTTTAAACTACATTTTGTACTGCACTTGCCAGGTTTTACGTAAATGTCCAATTATATGGAGTCAAAGACATGATGATGCAATCCAGAAGTATTAACCTTATCACTTTTATCAACATGGTCGTTATCACGGCTGTCGGTATTCCGATGAATGCCATGGCACAAAGTACGATGCTTGAAGAGGTCGTGGTTACCGCCCGGCAGCGCTCGGAAAAATTAACTGACGTCCCGGCATCTATCACTGCTTTCACCGAAGGTACCATTGAGCGGGCCAATATTGAACGCGCGCAAGATTTCATCTCCCTGACCCCCGGCGTATCTTTCGTTAACACCGCTGAAGTGGGTGATTCCCAGGTAAGTATCCGCGGTATCAATGGCTCACGAGATGCTGAAGCCAATTTTGGTTTCATCGTTGATGGCATATTGCATACCAATCCCAGCGCGTTTAACCGTGAATTTGCCGACTTGCAGCAGATAGAAGTTCTAAAGGGGCCACAAGGTGCTATTTATGGACGTAGTGCTTCTGCCGGCGCGATCATCGTGACCACGAAGAAGCCGACTCAGGAACTTGAAGGCGGTATCAAGGCTAGTGCAGGCAATAACGGATCCTACTATGTTTCGGCGCAGGCAAGCGGCGGTTTGTCAGATAATCTGTCTGGGCGGGCACACGTAGACTTCCGTACCAGTGATGGTTTTTATAACAACACCAATGTAGGCGCGAACCCGGGCACGAATATCGTTGATGATTTTGAAAACTACAATATAAGCGGAAGATTGTTATGGGAGCCAAGCGATGACCTCAGTGTTGATTTCAAAGCGCATTATGGAGAGGTAGATGCGGCAGCCATTTCTTTTAACGCTGATTTTGCCCTGGCTGACGCCTCAGCCGCTTTTGGGGTTCCAGAATTATTCGAAGATGTGAACGCTCACGCTTTCGTTTTTCATCCAAATATTGATCCAGAAAACGACCAGAGGTCTATCGACTTTTCTATTAAGGCCGACTACGACATGGGTTGGGCAAACTTAACTGGCTGGTTTTTATACAGTGATGTTGAGCAATCATTTTTTGCTGATGGTACCAGTGGCGCCTTCGGCTTTTTCAATACAGACCCGACCTGTATTGCGACGGCTGCCAGTACAGCCGTAACGGATCCTTTGCCCGCACCACAATTTAATATAGGTACACCGGCGGGATCGTTTTTTGGGCCTTATACCCCGACAACCTGCGACGGTGGGCAATACCAGATACGCAACCAGGATGATATTAGTTTTGAATTGCGACTGACATCACCAGGTGACCAACAATTACGTTGGCAGGCAGGTGGGTATTATCTAAATCTTAATAGAGAAGTAGGTGTGGCGACCGTAACCGATCCAGGCGAGAATTTTATTGCCGGTGCTCGTGCTCAACGAGCCTTGATTGGTCCAGCTACAGAAGCGTTAGTCTATGATAAATTTGATACAGAAGTGTTTGCGGTATTTGGTCAAGTGGCCTACGACGTGAGGGATAATATCGAAATCTCTGCGGCGATTCGTTACGATAATGAGAAGCGTAGAGTAACATCGCTAGTGCCCTCTCCTGCGGAGCAGACCTCTAATTTTATTGATTATACGGACACGTTTATTGTTTTCCCGCTGGGCCTTTTCCCATGCCCGGGTCTGGGTGATGGACAGGGCTCGCCTTTAAATCCGGCCTTTGTGGATTTTACAAACTGTACCATTAGCCAAAGCATTCCAGATCGTCAACAAACCTTTGAAGAAGTACAACCGAAGATCAGCCTACGTTGGGATGCTACGGAAAATGTCACTGTTTTTGGTAGCTGGGGTGTTGGCTTCAAGAGCGGTGGTTTCAACAATCAGGGTAGCCAGGCAACGATTGATTTGTTTTTCAATACACCTTTGCTCGATCCTGTAGCGTCTGGCGGCGCCGCTCTGGGTGCTCAAGTGCCGATCACTGATGATTTTAAGAAAGAAACCTCGAATGCCTTTGAGGTTGGTTTCAAGTCCAACTGGGCTGAGGGGCGCGTCAATTTTGAAGGCTCCATCTATCATACGCTTGTTGATGATATGCAGATATTCAACTTCTTCGTTGGTCCTTTTGGTCTCTTGCGCGTGGTGTCAAATATTGATGAGGTGACCATTACCGGATTTGAAGCAGCCTTGAGTTATCAGGTGACGGATGGCTTAAGAATTTATGGCGGTGGCGCACTTACGGATACCGAAATTGATAAAAATTCAATTCGTCCACAAACCGTCGGCAACAGTGTGCCCTATGCACCCGAGTATACCTTTAACCTGGGTGCCGAGATGATCAATCCTACCGGCTTCTGGGATGGCGTGGATCTTGTAGGGCGTATTGACTACGCTGCGGTTGGCAAAACCTGGTTTGCGACAGTGCAAGAGGGCGATCGAACACCAAACCTCTTCACGGGCTTAGGCTTCGGCTTCTCGGACCAATCAAATGCGTCGCGTGATGCCTATGGCACGCTCAATATAAGGGGTGGCCTGCAATCTGAATCCTGGGGGATCCACGGGGTGGTGAAGAATGTATTGAACGAAACGTTTTTGTCCGAAGTCATTCCCGCTCCGGATTTTGGTGGGTCATTTATCCATCCTGGTCAGGAACGCGCTTACTCAGTTGAAGTTAGCTATCGATTCTAGACAACAGGATCAGGAAGTATGGTAAAAAAGGGGACTGTTAAGTCCCCTTTTTTTATTTCTGAGAACACCGGATTTCTCCAGGGAGCATGGTATGAGCGTTACACAACAGCTTGTTGAATTTGCCGTTGATACTGGTTTTGAAGATCTTCCTTCGGCTGTCGTGGACGTGGTTAAACTCGGTAATCTAAATATTATTGGCACCTGCCTTGGCGGTTACCAAACTCGAAATGGCAAACTTCACGTGGACATCGCAAAAGAATTTGGCGTCGCACCCCAACAGGCCACAATTATTGGAGATGGAACAAAGGTGTCAATTCCTTTTGCCGCCTATGCAAACGGCAATCTGGGCTTCGCCCTCGATTATGAAGATATGATTTACTACATTCTTCATCCTGGCTATATCACCATTGCCGCAGCGCTCGCGGTTGGGGAAGAATTGCATGTCAGTGGTAAGGACTACCTCGCAGCGATTGCACTTGGCTATGAAGTGGCCGGACGTATCGGTGTCTCTATGCAGCCATCTCCAGAACGAGGCACTCAGGTCTGGGGAGAGCAATATCATCCTTTTGCCTCAGCCGTCACCGCGGGAAAATTACTTGGACTCAATTATGAGGAAATGAACGTGGCCTTTGGTATTGCGGGCACTTACGCATGCGTTCCCTCAGTCTATAAATATTTCGGCCCCGTCGAACAAACCAGACCCATGCGTGAAGCCAAACTGGGTTGGGGCTGGCAATGCATGGCAGGGGTGATGGCCGCCATTTCTGCAAAGAAAGGTTTTGGCGGTGGTCACGGTATTCTAGATGGCGAACATGGTTTCTGGGTAATGGCAGGCTCTGATCGTTGTGACTTTGAACGTATGGTGGATGGACTCGGTGACAGGTGGGTCACTAACGATACTGAATACAAAATTCATCCATCTATCGCCTGGAATCATCCTGCTTTCTGGGCGACGCATCAGTTGGTAAAGGAGCACAAACTTCAATCTTCACAGGTGAGTAAAGTAAAAATCAAATCATTCATGGCAAATACCATTGCCGACTATCGACCCGCAGGTCCCGTAGATGCCATGTTTTCTCTTCCTTATTCAGTATGCTCCACTCTTATGGGAGAAAAACTTGATCCCACATTATACAGTGATGAGAAACTAAACAACCCTGAGATGCTCAGGCTACTGTCTATAACAGAATGTGAACACGACACACACGCGGATAAAATTCTGTTTGATGAGCAACGCATGTGTCAGACAATTCAATTAACGCTTGATAATGGTAAAAAACTTATCAGAAGCATCGAGTTCCCCAGAGACAAGCCTGATTATGGGCGTGCGGAAATCGAAAAGAAGTTTCATGATCTTTCCGCAGGCGTAATGAATGAAGACAAGCGCACAAAATTGAAAAACATAATCGATCGCATCGATTCATTAGACGATATTACCGAATTCACAAGTTATTTGTATTAAGTGTAAAAATCATTAGCCTTAGGTTAAAAGTGGAAAATTATGGAACAACAATTAAATAATAAGCGAGCACTGGTAACGGGTGCAGCAAGTGGTATGGGTCGAGCGATCGCTTTTGCCTTCGCAAGAGAAGGTGCGACTGTGGCCGTACATGCTCGTAACCTGGGATCCTCAACTGAACTCGTAAATGAAATCGAGCAATCAGGTGGACGTGCGGTAGCGGTCGCCGCAGATTTGACGGATACCGAGGCGGTGAAGGTCTTGTGTGCACAGACGATTGTGCTTTTGGGAGGCATTGATATTGTCGTTAACAACGCAGGTGCGGTAAGTAAGGCTGATCTTGCTGGTACTAGCGAAGAAGAGTGGGACAGGATGATGCAGGTCAATCTCAAAACACCCTTTCTCATTAGTCAGTGCCTTGTCCCCGAAATGAAGCTTAATCCTGATGGGGGTCGTTTAATATTTAATTCGTCTGTAGGTGCCAAGCTGCCGGATCCGATGGGTAGCGCGTATAATGCATCCAAGGCAGGCTTGTTGGGCTTCGTTCGTTGTCTCGCAGTTGAACTGGGCGTGAACGGCATAACAGTAAATGCCATCTGCCCTGGTTGGATTGATACACCGATGGCTGAGAAGTTACACGAGGAGATGTATTCAAACGATGCGAATGACAACTTCGATGCGTTCTATGATGCCTCCATTCGAGGAAACATGCTTAATGCCAGAATAACACCCGATAATATTGCCGAATTCGCCGTTTACCTCGCCAGTGATAAAGGAAAATTCATGACCGCTCAGGCCTTTAACATATGCGCAGGTATTTGTTTATCCTGAGCAGTGTGGATTCATTGCTCCAGCTAGTTTGCTGAAGTTTCGAAATTTTCCAGTGAGCCTGGTTCAATGTATTTGGTCCTGTTATCGAAACGTTCCAGGCCGGC
>JBLIML010000259.1:0-5451 GCA_047638675.1 Planctomycetota bacterium
TTGGTTTTGTGCTCTCAACATCTCGATAGGAAGTAAAACCAGTTACTTCCCGGCAATTTCCCTAGGAGGCCTTGCCATCGATGAGAAGACAGGACAGGTTTTGAGTGTTGGTGGCGATACGATTCCCAAGTTGTATGCTGCCGGGCGAAATGCAATAGGGGTGGCTTCCAACCTTTATGTTAGCGGTTTATCTATTGCAGATTGTGTGTTTTCTGGAAGAAGAGCAGGCCGAATTTGTAGAGGTGACTAGCGTATGGCCTATGAGAGCTATCTCGAGATACTAGGGAGCGCAGGAGATCGTCAATTGCAAAGTCCGAAACTAGGATTGGCTCACAACCTCGGCGGCTTCTATAACCGTAACGTGTGCAGCGTTACTTTGTTAGGGCGTATTAGTTTTATTGAATAGTGCCGGATAATTTTGAGCTTTCACATTCCATCGTACATTTTTTGCTCCATTTTATAGCTGCGGTACTTCCTTGATCTGCGCTATCCAAAAATACTCGTGCCACCACATGGGTGTGCGGGACGTTCTAGAATACGAGTAACAGTTGAATTGTAATGAGGTCGTTATAATGATTTATTACAGTTCATGACTCTGGCTAAATTAGGCTTCGCGATAGATAGCTCTTTATTACCTTACCTAACTCCAGTTAAAAAAGGTAGGTTTGAATAATCAGCTCTTTAGACGATTAAGTCCACTAAAAAACGACACTTACAGAGGAAATTTATATGAGTAGTGGATCAAAGCCACGATTGGTAATCTACGGAATTGGTCAGTTCGGTAAGCACATTGTCCGCTTTGCGGTGCAGAAGGGGTGGCCGATTGCAGCGGCTGTTAATCGAGCAGGGGATAAAGTCGGAAGCGATGTAGGCGAGCTAGCCGGAATTGAAAAGCTGGGTGTGATTGTTCAAGATTGCGACCTCGTCGACTTCCATGACTTGGAAGCGGATATTGGAGTTGTTACCACAACGAATTTACTTGACCTTAACCACAAGGCACATAGTCGCTTATTGAGTGCGGGGTTAAATGTGGTTTGTCATGGCACTGAGTCATATTATCCGCAATCAAATAATCCCGAATTAGCAGTCAAACTAAATAAGTTGGCCAATGACAATGGGGTGACATTTACCGGCTCTGGAATCTGGGATATGTCGCGCATCTGGTCAGGTCTTCTGGTTGCTGGTCCTACAACGGAGTTAATATCGCTTTTTCATTCCAGTTGCACAGACATTGTGCCTCAGGTTGACAGGAAAGAGCAGACGTATCCGTTTGGTAATACGTTAACTATGAAAGAATTTCACGAAAAAGGTGTGAGCAAAAACCCAATCGCAAAATCCTACAAATCTATTCCTGAGAGTGTATTGGCTGGACTAGGCTATACCATTACTGACACTAAAACTTATATTGAGCCTGCCATATTTGATAAGGATTATCACAGTGATTTTATGGAATGTGTTATTCCAGCAGGTAACTGTGTCGGTATTCGGATTGTTGCTGAAATTGAAACTGTAGAAGGTGTGAGCGCAAGGTCAGAGATAGAGATACGTCATTTTAGAGAAAGCGATATTGAACATATGTTCTGGGAAGTTAATGGTAATCCGAAAGCTCGCGTGAGAGTAGAGCGTGATGATTCCTCTCATATGTCGGCAGCTTGTCTGTTTAATCGTATCCCTGATGTGATTGCAGCGCCTCCCGGGGTTCAGCCGGTTTATAAGTTGGGACCGCTTAAGTCAACGGCGTTTGTTAAAGCACAATAAATTATCGAGGTAATACCACCATGGTGAATCAACAGCGATATGAGAAGCAGCGTCTCGAGTTAGATGCAGATAAACTTATCGATGAAGCGCAGCAATTCTCAGGTCTAACAGACTTTGGACCTTTTGAATTTGACCCCGCGTTGCGAAAATTACTTGATTGTTTCGCCAAAGACATGCCGCTGAGTGAGCAGGGCATATACCTGCTTAAATCGGATATTGTTCGTTTGCTAGTGAATCGTTTGCGCATGCAAAAGGATATCAAGGCGCATCCAGAAATATTGGATGAAGACGTCTCAGATCCATTTATTATTATTGGTCTGCCCCGCTCCGGAACGACCAAATTACACAAGATGCTTTCGGCCCCTGTAAATGTGCAGAAGACACTGTTTTGGAAAATAATGAATCCGGCACCGTTTCCTGACGCTAGGTCGGGAGAAATTGACCCACGTATTACTGCTATGATGGATTCAGACCTATTAACAGAAGACAACCCGGACATGGATGCAGCCCATCGCATTGCCCTAGAGGAAGTCGAGGAGGAAGGGCTTGTTTACCAGCTGAGTTTTAAGGATTACACCTGGAGTTGCCTTCTAGACAGTCCAGAATATTTTGACTGGATCATGGCGGAGTCTAGTGCTGAAAACTATCGCTTGGCTAAAACGGTTTTTCAGTATTTACAGTGGCAGGATGGCGGTAAGCGTAACCGGCCCTGGGTTTTCAAATCAGTTCCTCATTTAGCCTATGTGGATAGGCTACTAGAGAGTTTTCCTAATGCAACCTTGATTCACCCACACCGTGATCCACATAAATGTATTCCGTCTTTTGCTAAGTTCACTACCGAATTGTCGGGTATTTATGCAGAGTCAGTTGATAAACATGACCACGGAGCTGAAACCTTGAGGACCTGGACTGTTGCGCTGCAACGGTATTTGGCAGTACGAAAGCGGCTAAATCTGGAGAGTCGCGTTCTCGATGTCGACTATGAAATGGTGCGCCATGACCCAATGCCGATCGTCCGTGAAGCTTATGCCAGATCGCCCTTTGAATTAAGCGAGGAAGCTG
Source organism: Planctomycetota bacterium (assembly GCA_047638675.1). Lineage (GTDB taxonomy): Bacteria > Pseudomonadota > Gammaproteobacteria > Eutrophobiales > Eutrophobiaceae > WLWS01. The sequence goes on from JBLIML010000259.1 coordinate 2,821, forward strand.
ACCAAAAAATGTTGGCGTGGCATAACCATAATGTACAGGGGAAACATGGGAAACATGAATATTCTCTGCAAGAATTTGGTTTGCATGATACTGATATCCAACAGAATTTTGGCGAGTACATGACAAAATTTATAAAAAGTAATTAATTTCCCAGGCGAAAGTGATGAGTGAACCGTTAAAAACCGTTGATCGACAGCAGCGCATTATGCAGAAAGTGCAAGCGCTGCTAGAGAACGATACTCAGTTCGCATCATTGGTGCCACTAGCGTCGGTTGGCAAATCAATTTGTACTCCAGGCTTAACCCTCGCGGAAGTAATGGACAAGGCCTTTGAGGGGTATGCTGATCGCGAGGCAGTGGGGTCTCGTGATTATACTATTGTCAAGTCGTTGCAAGACAACGCCAGCGTAAGGTCGTATCAATCGAATTTCAAGACCATCACTTATTCCCAGCTACAAAAACGTATACACGCTGTAGCGAATGTTTGGAAAAATCATCCGGACCATGCTGTAAAACCTGACGAGCGAGTCTGCATATTCGGTTTTACCAGTGTGGAATTTACTGTTCTCGATTTTGCTACGGCCTATGTCCATGCTATTACCGTACCTATGCAAACGGCTACATCGCACATAGATATCGATGAGGTTTTTGATTCTATTAAACCGGCGACGGTAGCCGTTACCGTTAGCGACCTGGTATCGATAGCTCAACAAGTTGTCGGTAAAACGTTTGTTCGCAATCTTGTGGTTTTTGAATACGATGAGCGAGACGATAACGAACGTGAAACGTTTTTAGCGGCTAAGGATATTCTTCATCAGGGCGAAACCAACATAGCGTTGACATCTCTTCAAGATCTTGAATCGCTGGCAGGCGCTCCTGATTGGGAGTATTTAGAAGCCCATAGTGCCGGGATAGAGCGAACCGCGTCAATTGTTCACTCCTCTGGAAGTACTGGAAAGGCAAAAGCGGCGATGGTTTCGGAAAAGGCAGTTCAGTATTACTGGACAAGCGTTGTCGAAGGCGCGCCGCCATCAATCTCATTATGCCTGGCACCCTTTAGCCATCTTCTCGGCAAGGGTATGCTTGCTTCGGTGTTAAAGCACGGAGGCACTGCCTACTTCACACTTTCGCCTGATATGTCTACATTGTTTGAGGATATTCGCATTGTCAGGCCGACTTTTTTGGGGTTTTTCCCGAGAATTATTGAACTGATCTATCAGCATTATCAGAATGAAGTGGCACGTTGCACAGCAGAAAATAATAGCGATGAAGAAGCCGTTCAGGAGCGTATCAAACGGGAGATGGGCCGCAGTTATTTAGGTGATCGTCTGTGCTTCTCGCTGTTCGGTGGCTCGCAAATATCACCGCCAGTCAGGGAGTTTTTTGCCGATTGTTTTGGCGTGACGCTGCTGGACGCATACGGCAATACTGAAGGTGGCGCGGTTGCTACTAACGGTATTATTCAATCGCCACCAGTAACCGAGTACAGGCTCAGAGATGTACCAGAGTTAGGCTATTACTCAACAGACAAGCCTTTTCCTCGTGGAGAATTGTGTTTCAAAAGTATCCAGAGTATCAGTGGTTATTATGATGCGCCTGAAGCGACTAAAAATCTGTTTGATAAAGATGGGTTTATCTGTACGGGCGACATTGTGGAGGAACATGAAGCCAATCATATCGCCATCATTGATCGTCGCAATGATGTACTGAAACTCTCGCAAGGGGAATACGTACCGGTTGGTGCTTTGGGTTCGGTTTTTGAAGGCGCCAGCGATGTAATTAGCCAAATATATATCTATGGTAATTCGCAGCGATCTTATCTGCTGGCGGTGGTTGTGCCTAATAAGACTATTTTGGCAGCCTATCTTGGGGATCAGCCGGATGACGAAGCCTTAGAGAACTTGATTCAGCAAGAGTTACAGCGGGTAGCGAGGGAAGAAGGTGTGAAGAGCTTTGAAGTTCCCAAGAGCTTTATCATCGAGTCGGAGCTGTTCAGCGAAACAAACGGTCTGCTTTCCGGGCTGCGTAAAAAAGTACGGCCGGCATTGGCACGAAAGTATGGTGATAGGCTTGAGGCTATTTACGACAGCCTGGAACAGGTTAATAGGCAGAAAAGGAAAGACTTGATCGGCGCGCAGTCGTCTCTGTCTTTGCTTGAGATATTAACAAAACTACTAGAAGTAGATCTTAATATTAGGGTGGTTGATAGCGGAGAGCTTTCTACTTTTTATGAGTTGGGCGGCGACTCACTAGGCGCTATGTTGTTTTCAGCTTCTATCGAAGAAATATTAGGTGTAGAGCTTCCAGCGGATATGATTCTTAGCCCAACAGGCAATTTACAAAAGTGGACGGACTATATTGAGCGAGTGTTATCGGGAAGCATGGATCGTCCAACCTTTGCAAGTATTCATGGTAAGGATGCGATAAACATTAGTAGCTACGAACTCAATTTGTCTAATTTTTTTGGGATCGATGTTCTCGACTCAGTGGTAAGTTTATCCTCTCCCGCTACTCCGTCGCGCACCGTGTTCTTGACTGGTGCCAACGGTTTTCTCGGGCGTTTTGTTTGTTTGGCATGGCTGGAAAAGCTCGTGACTATTGGTGGAACGTTGATTTGCGTTATAAGAGCCAC
>JBLIML010000260.1:0-5430 GCA_047638675.1 Planctomycetota bacterium
GAATTCATCTGCAAGGTGATATTCTTGTATTCTGCTTCTCAAAGCAATTTTTCTCGAAGAGATTTTTTTACTCCTTAGATTTGGCTTCCCCTAAAAAATCTCCTTTAAAGGAGACTTGATCGGCGGTACATATAAGTGAATTGTGGCTAACTGATTTTCTTAGTATTTCTCAAGTAATGTCGTAAACGCTTGATGCTGATCCAAAACACGGGCTTGCACAGGTGCTCCCATAACCGATACTCCAATCGACACCAAGGAGCAAACGATAAAGCCTGGAATAATCTCATAGAGAGTCCCAGAAAGTGATTCCCCGCCAATTGTAAGCGGGCCGTATACCCAAACAAGAACAGTGACTGCGCCAGACAACATTCCTGCCAGTGCACCGTTGCGCGTTAATCTAGACCAAAATAGGCTGAGTAGAATAATCGGTCCAAAGGCAGCGCCAAAACCCGCCCACGCATTACTCACTAGTGTAAGAATACTGCTATCTCGGTCTAAAGCCAGCAGCCCAGCAACGATTGAAACTCCTAGAACAGATAGTCTACCAACTGTGACCAACTCCGTTTGGCTGGCGCTGCGATGAAAGAAGTTTCTGTAGAAATCTTCAGATAAGGAACTCGCGCAGACCAATAACTGCGACGAGATCGTACTCATAATTGCCGCGAGAATTGCCGCGAGTAAAAAACCAGCGATTATTGGATGAAAAAGTATTTGCGAAAGGAAAATGAAAATGGTTTCAGGGTCGTCTATAACTGCATTCGTGTTAATAACGTAATAGTAACCGAATAGTCCTGTTAGAACAGACCCTATGACAGCGACGACCATCCAGCTCATACCGATACGTCTCGCTGTCTTAATATCGGATAAAGACCTAATTGCCATAAAGCGCACAATTATATGCGGCTGCCCGAAGTAGCCAAGCCCCCAGGACAGACTGGAAATCAACCCCAAGGCCGAGACTCCGGCAAACCAGGAAAGGTGAGTACTCATCTCTAACGGGGATGTAGCAGGTATCGACAACGAGTCTAGCTGCAAGTAGGTAATGACCGGAACTAAAATCAGGGCAATGAACATAATACAGCCCTGCACAAAGTCGGTCAGACTGACAGCGAGGAACCCTCCAAACATCGTATAGGCAACTACGACACTTGCCGTGATTATCAAACCCAATTCGTAACTTAATCCGAATGAAGTTTCAAACAACTTCCCACCGGCGACAAGTCCGGCAGATGTATAGATTGTAAAAAAAACGACAATCACAATGGACGAAAAAACTCGCAACGTATGGGAGTCATCACAGAACCGTTTTTCGAAATAATCCGGTATGGTAATGGCATCGTCTGCGTGCTCGGTGTAAACACGTAATCGAGGTGCTACCAACAGATAGTTGAAATACGCTCCAATCACGAGCCCAACCGCTATCCACGCCGCGCCTAAGCCAGACAGATAAACAGCACCAGGTAACCCCATCAACATCCATCCGCTCATATCAGAGGCCCCCGCGGAAAGTGCCACAACAGCTGGGTGTAAACTGCGCCCACCGAGCATGTATTCCGACACATTGGAGGTAGATTTTCTGTAAGCGTACACTCCTATCGCCATCATCAAGACGAAATAGGCAAGCAACGAAATTGACATTGGTAGATTCATAGTTTAGTCACAGCTATCCATGGGTTGTAAAATTTAGTTCGGGGGGTTTGCCTCTATCTATCTCAGCTCAACTGCACGCTGAAGGGCTGCATTGACTGTATTGATCATTAGCTTCTCCATCGCTTTGTTTTCTCGAAGCACACTCAGTCCTGCCGCCGTAGTACCAGCAGGGCTCGTTACTGAGTTCCGTAACTCAGTAAGACTATCGGGCTTACGCTTGGTAAGTTCAACAGCACCTTCCATAGTTGCCTGCACTAACTCCCTCGCAACAACCGGACTGAAACCAAGCTGGACAGTTGCTTCAATCCAGCAACGAATTATTTCAAAACCATAGCCAGTACCACTGCCGGCAACAGCGGTCACTTTGTCTAGCTCGTCCTCACTATTTACCTGCAAACCAAAACCAGTGACTTCGGCTAGAGTCTTTGCCGTCTGGCAATGATCTTCTTTCGCAAACTTGTTTTGATAAAAGCCTGTAACTCCGTAGCCAATTTCTGCGGGTAAATTTGGCATCATTCTTATTATGGAAATACGGCCTGCAATCTCCTCAAGTGAGTGTATTGAGAAACCGGCTGCGATTGAAATCAAACAACCGTCACTTTTTAAGTAAGGTAAATAGACGGGTAAGAGCTGCGCAATAACTTGCGGTTTTAGTGCAATAACCAACGCATCAAAGGACTGACCTTCTAATTCTTCTAGGGCAGTATACAAGCGAATATTTTTTGGCACTGATTCTGAATCAGCAAGGGGATCAACTACTGATACGTCAAAATTTGTCTTGCTTGCCCAACGCTTAGCCAGCGCTCTGCCCATTTTCCCGTATCCTATGATAAGAAGTGACATTGTTCCTCCGTGTTGAAAATAATTAAATAGAAAATAATTGCAAACCTCGAAAACCACCAGTATCGACCCGCGCGAGCGTTGACGATAAGAAAAAACCGGGAAATTCTGGCTTAAAACAGCTGGCTTGGAATGTGGGCGTTTGAGTACATATACCAAACATGCTAACATGGGGCCGTCTTTAAGTCTAAAGCCTCTTGTATTTCACCACGTAAATATTTTCGATTGCATTCAATAATAGTTGAACGATTGTTTAGAATTAGCTCGCATTCGTTTTTTGTAAATCGAAAAATTTTTAGACGCAGCTTAAAGTGCAGCAATACACTCATCTTTTAAAAACGGAAAGCAAACCATGAATTCGGTCATCGAATCAAACATAGTTTCATTCAATAAAATTGTTAAAAGCAAACCAAGGATAGTGATCAAAGTTGGTTCGAGCCTTTTGGCAAATGATGGCAACCTGAATCCACGCTACTCTTTTATTCATGGCTTATTAAGCGACATCTCGAAGCTGCGAGACGAAGGTTACGATGTAATACTTACCTCTTCTGGCTCGGTAGCACTTGGTCTCAACTGTATCCACTCCACTCCCGAGACAGCATCGATCAAAGACAAACAGGCTGCGGCTGCGTGTGGCCAACCCATTTTAATGCATGCCTACAAACAGGTTGCCTTGGAGTATGGTTTCGACATCGCTCAAGTACTGGTAACGATGGATGATTTGGAGAATATGCAGCGTTTCCTGAATACTAAAAACACCATAAACAAACTCTTGTCTCGAGGTGTTATGCCTATAGTTAACGAAAATGACACCATTACAACTCAAGAGCTGCGAGTCGGCGACAACGATAGGCTCGCCGCAAAAGTCGCGCAAATGGTCCATGCCCAAAACCTAACAATCCTAACCTGTATTGATGGACTCTACGACAAAGACCCCTCACTTCCGGGTGCTAAGCTGGTGCCGACACTCGATGATGTCAGTGAATACCTAGAAGTAGCGTCGGGTACTAGCGCCTTAGGTAGTGGTGGCATGCTAACTAAACTACAAGCTGCCAATATGGCCCAGAATGCAGGCTGCACCACCTATATTGCCCGGGGCACACTTGAAGCACCTGTAACCTCATTATTGCTAGGTAACTCCAAGGGAACGCTATGCAAAGCACATACTTCCCCTGCTTCGTTTTGGCGCGTGTGGCTGACTGATAGATTGCAGATGGCAGGCGGGTTAATAATTCGACAAGACGTAGCCGATGGCCTAGTAGAAGGTAGCACTTCAATTAGTTGTCATGATGTGGTCTCAACGCACAGCTCCTTTCAAAAAGCTGATGTACTCCATATTTATGATGAAAAAGGAATAGAGCGTGCTCGCGGTTTGTGTAATTTTTCCTCAGATGAACTCGCTCTTATTACCAAACACCCAAATTCTAAGATCGAAGACTTACTGGGTTATCGGGCCTCTCCAAAATTAATAAGTGCTGAGAATTGGGCACAATTAGCAGTCAGGCATATTCCCTGGGAACAACCCGAAAAAGACGTGTGGCAAGACACTAGTCATTCTGACAAGCTGTTTTAGTAAGCCGTGGAATAATTCTATCTTCAGTTAAAAGTGTCATTCAAGAACACGTTACTGAACCTGATCTAATGACTATGTTCTTTCTTTTTTCCTTAACGAACTAACTTCCTGACAAACATATCGAAAATCAAAGAGATTGGCGCGCTTCGACTGAGCAACACGCCATAGAAAACCAAGCTCGTCTGACTTTTTTGATTTCGGAAAGCAAAAAGGCAATAGAATTGCCAATAAATCGAGTTCATGCTGACCGCCCGCTATGTGCTGTCGATTCAACCGGTGAACGCAACACGCTAAACTCATTAGACCAATGAGGGAGTGTTGTAAATGAAACACCGAACACGGATCTATTACACCGAAACAGACAAAGCCTTGATGTGGGATCGTTGGCAAAGAGGCGATTCGCTGCAATCGATCGCCCAGCTTTTCGGTCGAAACCATTCATCAATCGCTGGTATATTGTCTAGAACTGGCGGTATCCGACCACCCAAACGAGTTCGTTCAACAACTGCATTATCCGTAGCAGAACGCGAGGAAATCTCACGTGGGCTTGTTTCCGGAGATTCTATGCGAGCGATTGCTGCTACTCTTGGTCGACCCCCTTCAACTGTGAGTCGTGAGATTAAGCGCAACGGTGGTCTGGTCAATTACCGTGCAACCCATGCGGATCAAAGCGCTTGGGATCGAGCGCTTCGCCCTAAAATCTGTAAACTGACAAGCGATAAAAAACTTGCTCAAATAGTCGCGAGGAAGCTCAGGCAACTATGGTCGCCTGCTCAAATCGCGGGTTGGTTAAAACAAACGTATTCAGGCAGTGGGCTCCTTCAAGTGTCACACGAAACGATCTATCGCAGTCTCTACATTCAAGCCCGTGGCGCCCTAAAAAAGGAGCTCGTTCAGCACCTTAGGCGAACACGCGCCATGCGCCGATCACGCCATCACACTCAGAAGACAAGTGATCACGGCAGAATTACTAATACCGTTTCGATCAGTGAGCGTCCTTCTTCAGTGGAGGACAGAGCCGTACCAGGCCACTGGGAAGGTGATCTGATCTCTGGCACCAACAACAGCCATATCGCAACTCTAGTTGAACGACACACTCGTTACGTGATGATGGCGAAAGTTGATGGCAAGGATACTGAGACCGTCATCAATGCCCTGATCAAACACTCCCATAAACTACCCACCGAACTCTATAAATCGCTCACCTGGGATCGAGGCAAAGAAGTCGCTGATCACGAGCGTTTTACCTTAGCAACCGATGTAAAAGTTTACTTCTGTGATCCACAAAGTCCTTGGCAACGAGGATCCAATGAGAACACCAACGGTCTTCTAAGGCAGTATTTACCAAAGGGAACAGATTTATCTCT
>JBLIML010000261.1:0-5420 GCA_047638675.1 Planctomycetota bacterium
CCTTAATTCTTCTTTCCTTCTGGATTCCCGCCAAAAGCATGCGGGAATGACGATGATCTTTTACTTACCTTTTATGTTAACCCACAAATTCTGCTAAAAACTGAAATCTAATTACTTCGAACCTAAACTAAATTTCTTCTATCCCTAAGTAGTATAAATTTACTATTACTTACCAGCCAAAACTTCCCCCAATTGTGCGGGCCAAAACGAGAAAGAGATATGTGATTAGAATAAACCTGATCATGAATGCGCTCTTTTAATGTTGTTGTAACATAGAAATCGTAACATCCTCGTTGTGTCGAGATAGCGCAATGACGAGTGCTTATAAACCAGGCTGCCAGATCATCTCTTTTGTCACACAGCACCGAAAAGACGACAAATGACAAAATTCGGGCCTTGGCACGCCAACCGGAGAAGTTAAATTTATTATCATCTAAATTCAGTAACACATTGATTAATTATTATTATAAGGAGAGTAAGGGACACTATCCATAAGCTGGCTAATTGTGGTACGTAAATTGCATTTTCCTTTCTAGACCATAACACCTGAGGAGGTGTGAAATGTTCCCAACCAATGTCCTTCCGTTTCCAGATATTCAACATACAAGACACTATGGTGCATGCCCGGATTGCGGGAAAAGTGATGGTTTTGTCAATCTTGGTATAGAACACTGGTTCATTTGTCGAGAACACAAAAACAAATGGCTGGCCGGTACAAATCTGTTTGATGACTGGATGAACCAGACGGTGGCGCAATCACAAAGTGCAGAAATATTATTACGCAGCTATTTGGATGTGCTACCTGTCAGATCGACCCAGCAGGAATTCGCTGTAAAGAAAAGACAACTTCTCTGAAGTAAGTTAGCACATTCTCTGGGATGTACCACACATAGTGCCGTCTATGGCCCTGTGTTTATAAGTCTTTAAAGGAGTAGTCTTGTACTTGTCTCCTCAAAAGCTTAGCTCTGTAGTTGATATTTTATTATGTCAATTTAAGAAGCGTTAAACTTCATTAATAATCGCAATAGTTCGCGGCATTCCGAGGCACTTAAATTCCCACTGATATCTTTTTCATGCGTATCAATCGCAGGGTGTAGTTTCTTCATGATGTTTTTACCCTTCGCAGAAAGATAGAGGGCATGGCTGCGGCCATCGTTGGTGGATTTTCGACGTTCTACCCAAAGATGGGCCTCCAGATCGTTTATCGTTTCCCCCAGCGTTGCGCGTTCGATATCCATGGCGCGGGCCAGAGCTGCCTGGCTGATACCCGGGTTACTTTCTATGAGGATGAGAACGCCTGCCTGTCCAGGTGTGATTGGTAGATCCGCCATCGATGATTTGAAATGCTGGAACAGCTTTAACTGTGCGCGACGCAGTTGAAAGCCAAGCAATGTATCCAAAGAGCCCCTTTCCAGGCCCTGCTCATGGGTTTCTTTTATCGTTGATGCCATCGTAAGTTTTGTATTTTATTCTCGTAGCGCCGTAAATATACCGCAAATGCGTAATTCTATTGATATTTTAATTATGGTAAGGCATCCTTACAATATTATCAAAAGGACATCGTCACGTTAGAGACGGCGATGTCGGTCTCAGGATTTGCCGGGAGCTGAATGATGTCGAATATCACAGTGCTAAAGCCTAAGGTAGACAAAAATGCACATTTGAGTTTTGAGGTGAATGGCGAAAGCGTACAAGTTTCTGTCGCTCCTTATAAAACCCTGCTCGAGATGCTTCGTGAAGATTTGCGATTGACGGGAACCAAACACGGATGTGAACTGGGTGAATGCGGTGCTTGTGCAGTTCTGCTCGATGGTGAGCCGATTTTGTCCTGTTTGTCTTTGGCACTGGATGCGGAAGGGCGTTCTGTTGAAACTATCGAAGGGTTTAGTCAGGATGCCGAACTGCATCCCCTCCAGGCGGCCTTTGCTGATCTGGGAGGATCCCAATGTGGTTACTGTACGCCGGGCATATTGATCACCGCTAAATCATTGCTGGATCATAATGCCAATCCCAGCAGAGCGCAGATAAAGGAAGCCTTGTCAGGCAACCTGTGTCGCTGCACCGGTTATGAGCAAATATTTGAGGCGGTGGAAGAAGCTATCGTACGCATAGGCGAATCAGGCAAGCGCAGCGTCGAGGTGGGTTGATGAGTAAGGCAAAAAAATTATCGGTAATTGGTAAAGCAAGACGGCGTGTCGATGGCGCATCCAAAGTAACAGGCCAGACACAATTTGCCGACGACATTATTTTACCGCGTATGCTTTATTGCAAATTGCTTCGTTCACATCTGCCCCATGCCAACATTAAAAGTGTCGATGTGTCTCGTGCCGAGAGACACCCCGGCGTAAAGCTGGTCCTCACAGGTAATGATTTCGCTAATGAATACGGCATCCTGCCAGTAAGTCAGGATGAGCGACCACTGTGTAAAGAGAAAGTGAGATTTGTTGGCGATCCCGTTGTGGCCGTTATTGCCGTTGATGAATTTACTGCCGAGGAAGCGCTTGATCTTATCGATGTAGAATACGAATCGTTGGCGACAATCGCCGATCCGCTTGAAGGTTTGAACACGCCCGAGGTTCGATTACATGAATACGGTGAAGAGGGTAATATTCACAAGCGATTGAGTTACGAGTTTGGCGATGTCGAAGAGGCTCTTGCGAAAAGTGACCATATTTTCGAAGACACCTTCTTTTTCGAAGGCAATACGCATTTGCCCATGGAACAACACGCCGCCGTCGGGCATATAGAAGCGGATGGTCGCATCACACTTTGGTCCAGTACCCAATGCCCACACTATGTCCATCGTGCAATATCAAAGGCACTGGAAATCCCTACTGCAAGGATCCGAGTCATCGCGACCCCCAATGGTGGTGGCTTTGGCGGCAAGACCGATCCTTTTAACCACGAGATTGTTGTGGTCAAAGCGGCGATGTTACTTGGTCGACCGGTGAAGATTACCTTAAACAGAGAAGAAGTCTTTTATTGCCATCGCGGTCGTCATCCTGTGTTGATGAAATTCCGTACCGGTGTTACTAATGACGGCAAACTCACGGGTATGCATTTGCAAACCTTGCTGGATGGCGGTGCTTATGGATCCTACGGCGTTGCCAGTACTTTCTATACTGCGGTGTTGCAACCGGTGACCTATCATCTACCGCGTTATGCCTTTGATGCCTGTCGCGTGTTTACCAACAAGCCACCCTGTGGACCCAAGCGTGGGCATGGCACGGTGCAACCGCGATTTGGTCAGGAAGTGCAGATGGACAAAATTGCCGAGAAACTAAAGATAGACCCGGCACAATTACGTTTAAATATAGTTGAACAGGCGAATTCCCTGACCGCCAACTATCTGAAAATTGGCAGTATCGGTCTTGCAGAATGCATTAACAAGGTGGTAGAACGCTCAGACTGGAAGAACAAGTTTGGCAAGCTACCGAAAGGCAAGGGCATCGGTATTGCCTGTTCGACCTACTTAACAGGCGCCGGTAACTCAATTTACTGGAATGCCATGCCACACTCGGGTGTGCAATTAAAATTGGATCGTAGCGGCAAGGTCACCGTGTTTTGCGGTGCCACCGAGATCGGACAAGGTTCCGATGATGTGCTGGTGGGCATCGTTGCTGAAGTGCTTGGTATTGATCCGCTGATGATTCGTTGTGTGACTGGCGATACCGATCTCACGCCAGTGGATCTGGGTTCTTATTCCAGTCGTGTCACATTAATGATGGGAAACGCGGCAATTCAGGCAGCGGAGCGGGCAAGAGATCTCATCGCGGAAGCCGTATCCAAACTTCTTGAAGTGCCGATCGAACGTTTAGTCTTCTCTGATAATCGCGTGTTTGACGCAGAAGATCCCGAGAAGGGGCTCGAATTTCACAAAGCGCTTATCTGTGGCGAAGCTTTGCATGGCACTCTCGGCACGACAGGATCCTACACGCCACCGGAACCACCCGGAAAATACAAAGGCGGAGGTGTCGGCCCGTCTCCCGCCTATTCTTTTAGCGCGGCAGTTGTAGAACTTGATGTTGATGAGGACACCGGATGGATACATGTTGAAAAGGTCTACATCGCTCACGACGTAGGCAAAGCACTCAATCCTGTATTGGCTCGCGGACAAGTTCAAGGTGGCGTCTATATGGGTTTGGGTGAGGCATTAATGGAAGAACAATCGTTTCGACGTCTACCAGCACGGCTTTCCAATGCCCTCGTTCATAAGGCGCCGTCAATGCTCGAGTACAAAAGTTTGACTTCCCACGACATGCCCGAAGTCATTATCGATCTCATTGAAGAGCCCGATGAAAATGGCCCCTTCGGTGCCAAAGAGGCCGGGCAAGGACCACTGACACCGATTATTCCAGCCCTGGCGAATGCGGTCTACGATGCGATAGGCGTGCGCATTGACGAAGTCCCTGTAACCCCGGAAAAGATCATGAAAGCGCTGGATCAAAAAGCCAGGGGTGGAGAAGGTCGTGTTGGTCCTGATAAGTTTCCTGATATTGAGTGGCCGGAACCTTTCAAAGTACCGCCGCCCTGGGAAGGCGGTGATGGTAACGCCACCAATGAGCCGAAACGCAAGCGCGCAGCAAAGATGCATGAGATGGACAAGTTTAAAAAGGTGCTTGCATCATGATGAGACTACCGCGCTTTCAGTATTACACGCCTGGAGAAATAGGCGAGGCTGCGCAGATTCTTGCGAGTGAAGGTTCGGAGGCGATGGTGATCGCGGGTGGAACCGATCTGATCCCGAATATGAAACGTAAGCAACAGATGCCGAAGACACTCATCGCATTACGTAACATCGCGTCTCTCAGACAAATAAAAAATGGCAGTGGCTTGAATATGGGCGCTGGATTAACCTTGACTGATCTGGTTCAAAACGACAAAGTCAAAGCGGACTACACTGGCTTGTGGCAGGCAGCAGTCCAGGTAGCGACACCACATTTGCGTAACATGGGCACGCTCGGCGGGAATATTTGTCTGGATACGCGTTGCAGCTATTACGATCAAAATTATGAATGGCGTAAAGCCATTGATTATTGCATGAAAAAAGACGGCGAGGTTTGTTGGGTTTCTACCGGCAGTAAAAAGTGTCTGGCGACATCCTCCACTGACACGGCACCCGCGTTAATCTCCCTTGGCGCTAAAGTGCGTCTTCTGTCGGCAGACGACGATCGGGAAGTGTTGCTGGCAGATTTATATCAGGATGACGGCATCGACTATCTTCTACGTCGCGCCAATGAAATCGTCTCCGAAGTGATACTTCCAGATCCAGGTAACTGGACCAGCACCTATTGGAAGCTGCGTCGTCGCGGCTCGTTTGATTTTCCTGTGTTGTCGGTTGCCGCAGCTGCCTCCCTTGCAAAGGATGGCAGTATTGAACAGGCACGTATTGTATTAGGAGCCGTATCCTCAAGGCCTGT
>JBLIML010000262.1:0-5400 GCA_047638675.1 Planctomycetota bacterium
AGTAAGGGTATTTCGATAAACGGGTTTGAGCATCATAAAAAGCACGGCGGAAACGGGTAGCCAGACAGCAGCGACTAGTGCCACAGAATAGCGAACATTATCAGCGCCAAACCAATTGTCAGATAAAACCCCAACCAGAATTGCCCCCAGCGAGCCGCCAGTTATGTTCAATAATACCAGATAGCTGGCGATCATGACGCCCTGCATCCGACCGGGTGTCACAATCAAGATAGAGGTAAAACTGGCTGTCATTATCATCCCCCAGCAAAACTTCATTATGGCAAAACAGGCCAGACATAGAAACAAATTAGGCATAAGAGGACTTGCGACAGCTGGTAAGATTAAGATACACATGCCAGTGACACAGACAATAATCGGTGCCTCGACACGACCGTGATTACTTATGCGATTTATTATCGGGCCGGCGGCCAGGGCACCTGACGTCCCGGCAATTAAGTAGACAAATCCATAGCTCAAGGCGACTTGTCCGGGACCAATACCATAGGTGCGCATTAGCATAGCAGGATACCAGCCAAGTACTGCGTACAGGTAAAAGCCGAAGGCGATAAAACTACCAAACATCAAGGTGTATAACTTCGCATTTATTTTGATAAATGCCATCACCTCAGTTAATGAAGGCGCCTCTTCCTTATGCCTGGCGGCTAAGCTTTGCTTACGTTCAGGTTCACGAACAGTCAGCAGCATCAATGCCGCAACAATCAAGCCGGGTAAACCCGTGCAAAAAAAGACCAGCCGCCAGCTTGATATGTCCTTGAAGCCGGCCAGAGAAATTGAGCCAAGAGAGTTAAAATATTCTATCAATTGACCACCAAGAATGATTGCCAGGCCACCTCCGATATAAAACGACAAGGTGTAAACGGCGATGGGTTTTGCGACACGCTCCTTTGAAAACAAGTCGCTGATGATAGACATGGCGCCAGGATTCAGGCCTGCTTCACCTATGCCAACACCGGCTCTGGCAATGAATAGCATCGTAAAATTGCGTGCAAGTCCGCAAAATGCGGTCATGCATGACCAGATAATGATACAGACGGACACCACGATTTTCCGGTTTTTGACATCAACAAGTCGGCCCAGCGGTATACCCATTAACACGTAAAAAACAGTGAAGGCAAGGCCGTTAAGCATGCCCATTTGCGTATCGCTAAAGCCAAGATCATTTTTAATGGGATCCACCAGGAAGCCCATCACAAGTCGATCAAGATAGGCAACGATAGAGGCTAATAACAGTACCGCAACAATGTACCAGGCATAGTTATTAGATACGTCTGAGGTCTCGCTCGTCGCTGGTGATGACATAGGTGATTTTTCGCGGATTTATCTAAATGGAATTGGGTGAGGGTATGTTATCAGCTTTTGTCCACACACTGCACACCACGCAGGCGCTCATGTTAATATAAAGGTGAATTACTTATATAAATATCGAGGTGACAATTATGGATCTGGGTTTGAAAGATAAAGTAGTCATTGTTGCGGCGTCCAGCGGAGGCCTGGGAAAGGCCACGGCCCTGGGATTTGCCAATGAAGGTGCCAGAGTGATAATTAGCGGGCGCGATGCCGAGCGTCTGCAAAAGGCCAAAGATGATATTGCCAATGCATCCGGGCGTGATGTGATGGCGGTGCAAATGGACGTCATGAATGCTGCCGATATTACCAGGCTGGTGGAAGCGGTGGTCGAGCAATATGGAACAGTACATGTATTAATTAATAATGCTGGCGGGCCTCCTCCAGGATATTTTTGGGAAACCGAAGATGCGGAATGGCAGAAGGCCTACGAACTTACCGTAATGTCATCGGTACGAATGACCAGAGCCGTACTGCCTTTTATGCGTAAGCAACAATGGGGCAGAATCATAAACATTACATCAAGCACGGTTAAGCAACCCATTGATCAATTGCTACTTTCAAATAGTTTACGACTGGCTGTTATAGGCTGGGCAAAAACCCTTTCTAATCAAGTGGCCGCCGAAGGTATACTCATCAACAATGTTTGTCCGGGGTGGACCACAACAGGGCGTGTAACAGGCTTGATGGATGCTAAAGCCAAAGCCAACCAGACTTCTGCGGAAGAGGAATTGCAAGCCATTGCCAGTAAGATCCCCATGGGACGTCTTGGTACGCCTGAGGAATTTGCAGATCTTGTTTTGTTTCTTGGCTCTGAACGTGCGAGCTATATCACCGGGACGTCTATTCAAATCGATGGAGGATCGACGGCCGGTTTTAATTAAAGAAATCCTGCTTAAATGGATGGCGCCAGGCTGAATCTTTCTGTCAAAGGACCGGCTCGATTATTTCGTAGATTGAGGGGCGGTTATTTTTAATTTCATCTACTGATAATCCTTCGAGGGAAAAAGGGTATTTAAGCCACTTGTCTGTGGTGTGAATAAAATAATCAGGGGCACGTTCCGTTTTATTGTGGCTGGGTTTATACCAGGGAACAGCCACTCGAATATCTCTCGGCGCATTCAAGCGCGCCTTTTCCTTTATTTGCTTGATTACGGTATCTATCGTCAGACCGGTGTCAAAGACATCATCGACAATGAGCAGCGGCTCATCATGGTTTATATTTTTTATAAGATAATTTAAACCATGTACACGAATATCATCGGAACGCTCATGACTGGTATTGTAGGAGGAGGTTCGTATAGCAATGTGGTCGGTTTTTATACCAGCGTAGTCCAGCAATTCCTGTACAGCGATGCCGATAGGTGCGCCGCCACGCCATAGGGCAATAATAACTTTGGGTCTAAAGCCACTCTTGATTATCTGCGCCCCGAGCTTGAAGGAGTCATCCAACAAGTCTTGCGATGTTAAATAGATTTTTTCAGACACGAAGTGATTGTTGCCCGGTAGTATTTGGTACATTATATTCGATAATGTGGAAATTTACCGATAATGAATAAAGTATTTATTGATGCTGAGGATCTTCTTCTGGATTCTTATCGACTTGGGGTAAAGATTCATCAGAGCGGCTTTAGACCGGATTTCATAATCGGTCTTTGGCGTGGTGGAAGTCCGGTCGGCATCGCTGTACAGGATTGCCTGGAGTATCTTGGCGTTGAGACCGATCATATATCCATACGTACGTCTTACAGGGGCTTAAGCTCCTATGCCGAAATGATTGAAAAAGAATCTGAAATACGTGTACACGGATTACAGTATGTCCTGGACAACCTCAATGCCAATCACTCTCTGTTGATAGTTGATGACGTCTATAACACGGGTCTGAATGTCAGGGCCGTTATTAATCGCATTTCTGAAAAGGCACGAATGAATACGCCGGAAGAAATTCGCATTGCGACACCGTGGTATAAGCCAGCTAATAATCGTACAGAGCGTATACCCGATTATTATTTACATGAAACGGATAGTTGGCTTGTGTTTCCCTATGAACTCGATGGCTTGACCAGAGAGGAAATCAGCACACACAAGCCTGCGTTGAATCCGGTGTTTGAAGAGATTAAAGAATTTCTGACCTCATCATAATTACACACGAATCATTCACCGGGATTTGAGGGGTCGCAGACAAAAAGCTACGCCCTTAATCTCTGACACAGAAAAAAATTATTCAGCGTCCTTTGGCACGGCTGTTGTCTCAAGTTTGATGCCATCCAGGTAAATGGCGACAGGTCGAGTCAGAGAGGAAAGATCGTTTCCTGGATCGGCATCCAGGATCAAAAAGTTAGCCCGACTACCGGGCCTTAGGCGACCAAAGCCTTCGAAGCCCCAGTATTTAGCGGGTGTCTCAGTAACCGAGGCTAGTATTGCGTCGTTGTCGAGCCCGGCTTTGCGCAACTGTTCGAGTTCTTCAAGATTGATCGCGGGTATCTGTGTATAACCGAGGTCAGTGCCATAGAGAATAGTGGTGCCGGCCTCTCGAAGTCGTCGAAGATTATCAACAGCGACAGGCACATTCTTAAATGCTGCGAGGGTAGAGATTAGCGCGCGATTAGACCATGCGGCCACCGTAGCTTGTGAAAGGGGGACCGTCGGTGTGTGGGCCAGTACATCGGCACCCGCCTTTGCCGCACGCATTGCGGCGCTATCGGTTATCGCATGAGCCGCAACACGCATGCCGTGGGAATGCGCCTGATCGACGATGGCCTTCAATTCTTCATCATTCAATGTTGATTTATTCTCCTCCATCCCCGGAATTGCACCACCACCGGTAGTGTCTCCCACAGGCATCTTGATGACGCGTGCTCCACTGGCAACGAGGAAATCGACGGCTGCGCGGACTGACGCAACGCCGTTAGTTTCGAGTCCATAACCATCACCTCCCCAGCTCTGGGTTGGATAACCGCGTGATGCCGTCACCATGGGACCGGAGAACAATATATCTAAAGGTGCATGGTTTGCTGCCAGAAAGTGCAGGGGTGCTGATAAGTCGACCGCTGCAGCGATTCCTCCCTGGGCAAGTTGAGTGACTGTAAAACCGATGGCCAGATGGACATGGCTATCGATGAATGCAGGCACAATATATCGACCTTTAAAATCGATCACTTCAAGATCTAAGCTCGGCACCTTGTCTGTGATGGCTTCAATTCGGCCATCTCGAATGATCACAACACCCGCTCCATGACCAATGATGTTGACGCCAGTCAATGCAAAACCCTTCGATGTGGATGAGTGGGGATCGGCTACAACGCTCGAGAAAAACATCGCTGCGAGAATGGCAATGCTCATTCTGATTGTTTGGCGGATAGGGATACGATTTGATAAATTTTTCATAGGTATTAATTAAGTGAGTTGAGGGACAGGTTTTTATATTTTTTACTTGCAAGGGACAGCCTATGCAGTATACCAACGCACGCTGAATTGGCAGAGCAAAATTGATTCTTTCTCACGGCGATACACATTCGAAACTATCAGCTGATTTCATCGATCCCTTTCCTGAATAGCGTGCAACTTTTGGCCAGGGGCATAGGGGATGCGTTCGAATCACTTTATCTTCTGAATATTGATGGCCAATTATTCTGTCAGGAGCGTGTCCCTTTTCCACCCACGTAATTAAAGGTGTCATGTAATCGAAGTTACTGGGTCCGGGACCACCAAAACAATGGTACATACCAGGCACCATAAATAGTCGTGCAAAGTCTTCAGTGGTTTTGCCCATTTGTTGTGACAGGGCATCGTAGTACTCGACTGTTGCCCTTGGTGAGAAGGCCAGGTCTTGCCAGCCCACATAGATGAGCATTTTGTTTCCAAGATCCCTGAAAGCATGAATATCGGTATCTGTCGCATCAATTAATCGCATTGCCAGACCGAATTGCGCTACATCTCGCTCGGCATCGAAATCAGCAATTTTGCGAGATGGATCGTCCTTATCGAAGGCAATATAACGAAGCACTTCTGCAGAAATATATTGACCGGTATCCA
>JBLIML010000263.1:0-5385 GCA_047638675.1 Planctomycetota bacterium
ATCATCATAAATGAATGGTATCTGTGGCGGCAACTGAAATCCTACAGTATCTATTATCATGAGGCGAGAACGCACTTGTCTCTCGATAAGCAGAGTCCGGTACCACGATCAATTGAACCGCCAGAACAGGGAAAGGTCGTGGCAATTCCTCATGTCGGTGGTCTCCATCATGAGTACCGGCGAGCAGCCTAATTTTTCGCTGATATAAATGAGGAAGCTGTTCATGAATGGAGTTTTTGGTAGGGACAGGCAGGGTATAGCTATTGGCTAATGATCACTTTTTCTTAAAATGGCGAAAAAATTCTGGAGGAATTGTTAGGGTTGCTGGGAATCCGGCTAATAAGACGAGGGTTTATTGAATATTGGAGATGATTTTGAAAATTGACATCAGTTGATAGTGCTTTTATGATTCCTGTACTTCTCGGCCCTGTTTTTCTGGAAATCGATATTCTAGGTGTCTTGATTTGATCATTTGATCTCAAACGACACATCTGGTATCAACTTTACGTCCATGTTAGTGCCTGGGATTCCAAAAAAAGAAACAAAAAAACATAGAGATGGCATTAAAATGACGATAAAGAAAAAATTTAACCTAATCATAAATCTGAGTTTTTCTAGCCTACTGGTACTTGCCTGTGGTCTGCCAGTTGTCAATGCCCACGATGAGTTGGGCGCAAGGCCACACCATATTGATACACCTGCTAATCCGACCGCAGTGATGCGAGCCTTCTCGGAAGGGAAGCTTGGCGACGATTTACCCGTTCAGAATCTAAATGCCCTGGCACAAACTGACTGTGAAGGCAGCGTCGCCGATGGCTATCCCTGTAACAATGTGGATCTGGGGTCATTCATGCCGCTGTCGGAGATAGGTTCAACCCAAAGCAATGACGAAGGCAATGATATCTGGGGATGGACCGATCCTGTGACTGGCGACGAATATGCCATTATGGGCCGCGTTTTTGGTACTTCATTTATCAACGTGACAGACCCGTCAAATCCGGTTTTTGTTGGTGAACTAGATACCCATGGCCGGTTTGGTTCCTCTTGGCGTGATATCAAGGTTTATAACAACCATGCGTTTATCGTCAGTGAGGCGCGGCGACATGGCATACAGGTTTTTGACCTGACGCAACTTCGTACTGCAGCGCCGGGGACCGTGTTTGTGGAAACGGCCCACTACAGTGGATTTGGATCGGCTCATAACATTGTAATTAATGAGGAAAGCGGCTTTGCCTATGGTGTAGGCACCGATAAGTGTAGTGGTGGTCTGGCAATGGTAGATATTCAGGATCCTCTAAACCCGACAAACGCGGGGTGCTTTTCTGACGATGGTTATACGCATGATGCTCAGTGTGTTATTTATAGAGGCCCTGACGCCGACCATAGTGGCAGGGAAATTTGCCTGGCTTCGAATGAAGATACGCTGACAATCGTCGATGTAACCAATAAGTCAAATCCTGTTCAAATATCAAGAACAGGCTACGCGGGTGCCGAATATACCCATCAGGGCTGGCTGACCGAGGATCAATCTTTCTTCCTGTTGGACGACGAACTCGATGAACAAAATCAGGGTACCAATACACTCACCCATATGTGGGATGTCAGAGACCTGGATGCCCCTGTACTTAGCAACACCTATGTCAGCGGTACCAGTGCTATCGACCATAATCAGTATATCAATGGCAATTGTTCATTCCAGACGAACTATCGTGCCGGTCTGCGAATTCTGAGTTTTGACCCGCTATTGCCCGCAGGTAGCCTGTCGGAAATCGGTTTTTTTGATATTTATCCCGCCGATGATGCCAGTCAGTTTAATGCGGCCTGGAGTAATTACCCTTATTTTGAAAGCGGTACTGTGATCGTCAGCGGGATAGAACAGGGCTTGTATATACTGCGTCCAAACGCTAGTGTTCTGACTCAGTGCGGTTTAAATAATACAGCACCTGGCGCTAGTATCGCCAGTCCTGCCGATAGCAGTACTGTATCTGGCAGCACTGTTTCGATTGCTATCGATGCATCAGATGCTGATGATGCCAATGGCTCACTGACCGTAGAATGGCAGGTTAATGGCGGTCCCTGGAATGTAACCAGCTACAATGGTAGTCAGTATGTGGCGAGCTGGGATTCCACCACGGTGAATAATGCTAGCCATACCATCACTGCCCGCGCGACAGACTCTGGCGGTAAAACTACCACGTCGGCCAGCCATACCGTATTCACAAACAACGACATAACCGCCAATACGATGCATCTGGAGCCAATGTCCAGCAGTACTACTAGTGGGCGTGGCGGTAAGTGGAACGCAACGATTACGGTGTCAGTCGGGGATTCAGCTCATGGACCTGTCGATGGCGTTACAGTGAACGGTTCCTGGAGTAATGGTGCTTCCGGATCAGGCTCCTGCCTGACAGTTGCCGGCGTCTGTAATGTCACAAAAAACAATATTAACAGGGACTCAGCATCAGCTACCTTCACAGTCAATGCCGTGACGCATGCTACCCTGACTTACGATGCGAATGATAACGATTCTGGAGATAGCATTATTGTCTTGAAGCCTTAAAACATGACTGAGTTTCGATTGAAATGGCGCACTTTTGGTGCGCCATTTTTTTGTTAAAAAGATAATGCTCAAACCTTCCCAGCCAACCAATCAAACACCTCTTTAACCTCAGGTTTTTTTAGAGCCGTCTTCCGATAAATCAGATAATAAGCCTGCTCAGGTTCTATCGCTAAAGCAAAAGACCGCAATAGCCGACCTTCAGCAATATCAGCCTCAACAAAAGGCAATATACCCAAAGCCACACCCTGACCATTCAAAGCAGTTTGCAATACCCGGTTCGCATCATCGATTACTGTACCGGGCACCACATTTTAAATCGAAACTGAATTTAAATCAGACTTCACTTCAAGCTTCGCTCGCTCCTTCGGCATCGCACACTATCTGATTGGCACAATACTCGTCCAGGGTTAGCAGACTGGTGGTGTCAATTGCAGCATTTCGAATGTCGGTTCGTCCGTGGTCCAGCACCAGGCGTTGGCCAAATGCGGCGAAATACTGGTTAAACATTTCCCCTCCCATGGTTGCTGTGGCGTAGATCTGATCAGAGTTCTGGTCATAGTCGAGTGCTATTGCCGCTAACGGTTGCGGGGCGGGACCGCCGAGTACCATGCCACCTCTGGCCGGGTTGTAGACACTCTTTTCGGAACAGCAGTAGATAACCTGTTGCTGTTCGACGATTTCATTTTGATGATTTTTGAAACTGGCTTTGCCATGGCGATAATTGATAAAGCTGACTGACCGGGCAGGGTGACTCATGCGGTGAGTGCAAATGGCAGAAAACGCGACGATGGATCGTTTCGGTCCGACGCCTCCGTTCCACCGGTAATGATTTCCCTCGCGAGTTTTCAAGTTTTCACCCCGCATCACAGGTTTGCCTAAATCGATCAGGAAACAGGGCGTTGTTACAAAAGGATAGTGGAACAGGTAGGTAGTGCCGACTTCAAGTGACGCGGTTGTTATCGGTTCAAGCGTCTTGTGGCCGATTAATTTAACGCGATTGTACGGGTGGTATTCGCGATCACCCCTGGCAAGAATTTCCGGACTGGCACTGACGCCGACTACGGCCGACGCACAGATTTTGACAAATTTTCTACGTTTCATCCTGACTAATACCTCCGTGGTAGTAGCATCGATTCCATCTACTTTGGCAGGACTAGACACCTGCAAATGCAGATTACCCTTGATTCAAGCGTATTGAAGTTTGCAGACTTCGACGTGGAGTATAAATAAACTGGTCGAATTTGGGTAGTGGGCCTGCTAACAGACTTTAATTTCAGTTTTTTGTAGCTGTTAGGCCTTACGCCGAAGAAATGGAAAGGTCGGCCTGGGTTTCGGTTTTCCACTGAGCAATTGAGTTGGCATAGTACTTTAATATATCCAGCGATTCGGATTTTACCTGCACCAGACTATCGTTGATCTGGATAAAACCCCGGCCTTCAAGCATGGTCAACGCAGCATTTAAAACGCCTTCGCGGGCATTCGACGATAAATTTATCGGAGCCCCCATTTCCTGCAGTTTTGTAATTCGCTGGCTGGCCATAGCTTTCAATTCAAGTTCGCTGGTCGGTTTGCCTTCCTGCGCGACCAGTATTTCACTCATTAGTGCGACTGGTACTACCGGCACCACTTCCGCAATTTCAGACATTAAAGTCCGGCTGAGCGTTTCAACCTGCTTAAATCGATCTTCTTGGGCCATCGTGCTGAAATCATAGCCATGCTGTTCGCAGTAGTGTCGCATCGACAGAGGGTTGCCGAAATTGACACTGGCATAGCCAAAGCGTAACCAGCGTTTTTTGCGATGCATTAATAATGTCTTAACACCGAATCTGAATGATGTTTTGAGCACAAACCAGACGCTTTTTTTATCGGCATTGGCATCGAGCTTGCGCACCAGGCTCACGTCTTCAATGACGCGATCGTAATTCAACCCGACCGGAACAAACACAACATCGCGGTCCTGACTAGTATGGTAATCACGCAGGATATAATCGAGAAAACCCTGTTTAGGTTCGCGTAGCAAGCCATCCCGGGTCAGCCCACCTTCCAGAAATACGGCCTGGCACACTCCGGCGCGGGTAGCCAGATTGACATATCGTTCGAGTACTCGTCGATAAAGGGCATTGCGTGAATTGCGCCGCACAAAAAAGGCCCCCATCGATTTGATCAGCGTTTGCAATGGCCAGATGCGTGCCCATTCTCCGACTGCATAAGATAAGGCTGTGCGCTCGGCAACCAGAAAAGAGACCAGTACATAGTCGAGATTACTACGGTGATTCATCACAAAAACAACGCTGGAATTACCGTCTATATCTTTTAGCTTACCTTGATCAAAAAAACCAACACGCACCCGGTACAGCATGCGACCGACGGTTTTGGCGATCCAGTAGCCGAATCTAAAATAGACGTAGGCATTGAAAGAAGGCGCTATCTCTTCCGCATAGCGGATTACCTTGGCCTGAACAATTTCCCTGGGCATTTGCTTTTCTGCTGCATACTCTTTGATCGCTTCGACAACCTTGTCATCAAACACCAGTTGATCGATCAGTGCCTGCCTGCGGGTCAGCTGGAAAGGGCGGATTTCAATATCAAGCCGGGTATTAACTTCTGCGATGACACGGTTGACCCGGCGGCGCAAATACCAACGAAACCCGGGGAGCAAAATGCGGTCGAGAAACAGGAGCATTGCCGTGATCGACAGTAAAATAAATACCCAGTAGGGAAGAGTGATTGAATTCTCCATGCGCGAAATCATACACAGAGTATTCACCGTTGTCTTAACTGCTTAGACGCAGCGCTAGTGGTGAATTAGGGCTGATTATCGAACT
>JBLIML010000264.1:0-5367 GCA_047638675.1 Planctomycetota bacterium
TCACCACTTAGTGTTGCCGAAATGTCAGTGAGCTTGTATGCCGTTGAAAATGGTTTTCTCGATGATGTGGAACTGGAAAAAATCGGCGCTTTTGAAGAGGCCTTGCTGGCGTTTATGAATAGTGAAAAGAAAGATTTGATTAGTACAATCAATGAATCAGGTGACTACAATGATGACATTGTTGCAAGCATGAAAAGTAGTCTTGAAGAGTTCAAGAAAAATCATACGTGGTAACAAAAGCAGTTAAAAGCTGAAAGTGAAAAGTAGAAAGACACAATGCTGGGGATTTAATTAATGGCTGTTGGTAAAGAAATTCGTACCAAGATTGTTAGCGTTAAGAATACGCAAAAAATCACCAAGGCGATGGAAATGGTCGCCGCCAGCAAAATGCGTAAAGCGCAAGAGCGTATGCGCGCGGCCCGACCCTATGCCGAAAAAATAAGAAATGTTATGCACCACCTGGGGGCTGCCAACCCGGAATATAATCATCCCTATTTAATTCAGCGCGAAGAAGTTAAACGCGTGGGCTTGATAGTTGTTTCGAGCGACCGTGGACTTTGCGGTGGATTGAACTCGAATTTGTTTCGAGAAATGCTTAAACGAATGAAGGACTGGGATGAGAAGGGTATAGAAATAGACTTGAGTGTTATTGGCAACAAGGCGGCTGGGTATTTTTCCCGTTTCAAAGCAAACATCGTCGCACAAAAGACGCATATCGGTGATTCACCAGGCATTGATTTATTAATTGGATCGGTAAAGGTCATGCTCGATGCTTACATGGAAGGGAAGATTGATGCGCTTTATGTGGTGGCGAACGGGTTTGTTAATTCGATGACGCAGAGTCCGAATGTTGAACAATTGATTCCTGTAGTAGCTGACGAGGCTGAAGACCTAAAACATCATTGGGATTACATATATGAGCCTGATGCAAAAGAGGTTCTTGATTTATTGTTGGAACGTTACATCGAGTCCCTGGTTTATCAGGCAGTGGTAGAGAACATCGCGTGTGAACAGGCAGCCAGGATGGTAGCAATGAAGAGTGCCTCCGATAATGCGGGTACATTGATTGATGAACTACAGTTGGTTTACAACAAGGCGCGTCAGGCGGCCATTACTCAAGAATTGTCCGAAATTGTTAGTGGTGCGGCAGCCGTTTAAAAAAGTTAAAAGCTTGTCCCCGCAAAGGCGGGGATCCAGTTGAATGAAGTATCGCAAACAAGGCGATATCTTATTAGGTGTATTTAAGTTAAAAGTATAAAGAAAATAAAAAGAGGAATTAGGATAATGAGTGCTGGAAATATTGTACAAATTATTGGAGCTGTGGTGGATGTTGAATATCCCAGTGACTCCATTCCCAAGATATATGACGCTTTGATTGTCGATGCCGTTGGTGTTGAAACAACGCTTGAGGTCCAGCAACAGTTGGGTGACGGCGTTGTTAGAACCATTGCTCTGGGTTCAACGGATGGATTACGACGGGGCCTGAAAGTGAATAACACGGGCGCACCGATTTCTATACCAGTGGGTGAAAATACACTCGGTCGTATCATGAATGTACTCGGCCATCCTATCGATGAATGTGGCCCTATCGAAACTGAAGAAAAATGGAGCATCCACCGTGAGGCACCAAAATTCACCGAGTTGAGTGCAACGACTGAATTACTGGAAACAGGCATTAAAGTTATCGACCTGGTTTGTCCTTTCGCCAAAGGCGGTAAGGTTGGCTTATTCGGTGGAGCCGGTGTAGGCAAGACCGTAAACATGATGGAACTGATAAATAACATCGCTACTCAGCACTCCGGTTTGTCTGTGTTTGCCGGTGTAGGTGAACGTACTCGCGAAGGAAACGATTTCTATCACGAAAT
Source organism: Planctomycetota bacterium (assembly GCA_047638675.1). Lineage (GTDB taxonomy): Bacteria > Pseudomonadota > Gammaproteobacteria > Eutrophobiales > Eutrophobiaceae > WLWS01. The sequence continues at coordinate 1,866 of JBLIML010000264.1, forward strand.
GCAGGAAACCGGCGTGGTGAATATTCAGGACTTTAAAAAGTCGAAAGTATCCATGGTATACGGTCAGATGAATGAACCGCCTGGTAACCGACTACGAGTTGCCTTGACGGGTTTGACAATGGCAGAAAAATTTCGTGAAGAAGGCCGTGATGTGTTGTTCTTCGTTGATAATATTTATCGTTTTACTCTGGCGGGTACGGAAGTATCAGCTCTCTTGGGACGCATGCCATCCGCGGTGGGCTATCAACCAACACTTGCTGAGGAAATGGGCAGGTTGCAGGAACGCATTACCTCAACTAAAACTGGCTCTATTACTTCTATTCAGGCCGTCTATGTACCTGCTGATGATTTGACCGATCCTTCACCTGCAACTACTTTTGCGCATTTGGATGCGACTGTCGTGTTATCTCGTCAAATTGCAGAGCTTGGCATCTATCCTGCTGTGGATCCGCTGGATTCAACCAGTCGCCAACTCGATCCGCTGGTGGTTGGAGAGGAGCATTATAATACGGCTCGTGCTGTACAAAACACTTTGCAACGTTATAAGGAGTTGCGCGACATCATTGCTATTTTGGGTATGGATGAATTGTCGGAAGATGACAAGCTCGCAGTAGCAAGAGCCAGAAAGATACAGCGCTTCCTGTCACAACCTTTTAGTGTGGCTGAAGTCTTCACCGGTACACCAGGCAAGTATGTTTCTCTGAAAGATACGATCAAGGGATTCCAGGCTATTGTGAATGGCGAGTATGACCATCTTCCTGAACAGGCTTTTTACATGGTGGGCACTATTGAAGAAGCCGCTGAAAAGGCAAAAACTCTTTAGATAATCAGGCGACTATAGCTTATGGCCACAATACACGTCGATATCGTTAGCGCTGAACATGAGATATTCTCAGGAGAAGCGGAGATGGTTTTCGCGCCCGCCTTATTGGGCGAAATGGGAATAGCCCCAGGACATACGCCCCTGGTAACGCAATTGGGACCAGGTGAAGTCCGCGTTAAACATCTCGACGGCAAGGAAGAGGGTTTTTATGTCTCCGGAGGCTTGTTGGAAGTCCAACCCAAAGTTGTTACGGTGCTGTCGGATACAGCCATGCGTGCCGAAGATCTTGATGAAGCTGCGGTGTTAAAGGCCAAGGAAGAAGCGGAAAGGCAATTACATGATCGGGAAGCCGGGATGGACTATGCTACCGCGCTTGCCGAACATGCAGAACTTGCAGCACAATTGCAGGCGATTCAACGACTGCGTAAGCGAGCAGGAAGGTAGCAGTGAAAAGTTAAAAGTTAAAAGTACAAAGTTAAAAGTACAAAGAAATCTCTGAATATTAATCGCCAAGCCTAAACGTCCATGTAGAGTGATATAGAGAATTAAAAAAATTGCCTCTTTCCTCTTTCCTCTTTTCACTTTCAACTAAGTAATGTCTCTATCAATCATCATTCTTGCCGCGGGCCAGGGCACGCGCATGAAATCCTCATTGCCAAAAATTCTCCACCCCCTGGCGGGTAGATCTTTGTTGGAACATGTTTATATCGCCGCGACTCGACTCGACTCCAAAGACATTCATGTCGTTTATGGCTTTGGTGGTGAGCAGATCCTTGAGGAGCTTTCGCATTTAGACGTCAATTGGGCCGAGCAGGCAGAACAATTGGGCACCGGTCATGCCGTGACACAGGCGATTAATAATGTACCGGATATCAATGACGTCCTGATACTTTACGGCGATGTACCGTTAATTACTCATGAGACTCTGACGAATCTGGTTGCCGCGGCAGGGGAATCTGGGTTTAGTTTGTTAACATCAATTATCGAAGACCCTCGAGGTTACGGACGCATCATTCGCGATAATAAGGGAGAAATCACCAGTATCGTAGAAGAAAAGGATGCGAGCGAGGAACAGCGATCTATTTGTGAAATCAATACAGGCATGATGACGGTGCGGGCAAGTCAGCTAAAGCGCTGGTTGGCGAATCTGAGCAATAATAATGCACAGGGTGAATACTACCTGACGGATGTCATCCAGATGGCAACGAATGAAGGTGTTACGGTGAATTCAATAAGTGCTGAGTCCATAGCCGAAGTCCAGGGTATCAACGACCGTCAGCAATTATCAGAATTGGAGCGTTACTATCAACTCGTGCAGGCGCATCATCTAATGAAACAAGGCGTTACTCTGATGGACCCACATCGTTTCGATCTCCGTGGTGATCTGGAAACCGGCAAGGACATCACCATTGATATCAACATCATTATCGAGGGCAGCGTTAGTATCGGTGACAATGTCAGCATTGGTCCCAATTGTTATATAAAGGATGCGGATATTGGTGACAACGTCAGCATTCTTTCAAATTGCGTTATTGAAAATGCAGTTATTGGTAATCGATGCAAAATTGGCCCCTTTTCCAGAATTCGCCCGGAAACACGACTTGCAGAAGATGTTCATATCGGCAACTTTGTTGAAGTAAAGAAATCGGTGATAGGTCAGGGTTCGAAAATAAATCATTTAAGTTATGTAGGTGATAGTGAAGTAGGTAAAAAAACGAATATTGGCGCTGGCACTATCACCTGCAATTATGATGGCGCCTACAAACATAAAACGATTATTGGTGATGATGTATTCGTTGGTTCGGATACCCAGCTAGTAGCTCCCGTAACGATTGCAAACGGCGTAACCATTGGCGCCGGAACTACGGTTACTAAAGATGTCGCTGAAAACATGCTGACAATCAGTCGCGCAGATCAAATAATAATCGAAGGTTGGGAACGGCCTAAAAAATGAAAGAGCACCCGCTATGAGTACAGCGACGGCGGATCTATATGATCAATTTGGTGATAAAATCCAGGTCGCACTGCCCATGTTCCGTGATTATGGCTATAGAAAAATATTCAATGGCACTATATCTACATTAAAGGTTCACGAAGATAACGCGCTTGTTCGTTCCGCATTGGAAGAGGAGGGTGATGGGCGAGTACTGGTGGTGGATGGAGGTGGATCTCTGCGCTGTGCATTGCTGGGTGATATGCTGGCCAAAATTGGATTAGATAATGCATGGCAGGGCATCATCATTTACGGGTGCGTTCGAGATTCGGCAATCATTGCAGGAATGGATATCGGTGTAAAAGCCTTGAACACTAATCCCAAAAAGAGCATCAAGAAAGGCATCGGTGAACGCGATATCCCGGTGGAATTTGCCAATGTAAAATTTGTACCCGGAGATTATATTTATGCAGACGAAGACGGAATTTTGGTGGCGAATGAGAAACTATTCTAGGTTTTCATCGAGCAATTTAACTATACTTTGTTCATAGGAATTATTTGAAGATAGTCTGTCTAAAGAAGATAAAACCCATCGTAGCAAGCGGAGCAAACAAAATGTCTTTATTTATCAAACGTTTAGTTTTTTCACTTATACTGGTATCCAGTACCACTATCGTCAATGCAGAATGTCAGCGTGGCGGAGGTGGCGGTGGTCAAGTGGCAGGTACTCTTCTGGGTGCCGCGCT
>JBLIML010000265.1:0-5361 GCA_047638675.1 Planctomycetota bacterium
ATGTGCCTCAACGTGTCCGTAACGCCATGAATCTTGAACAAGAGGACATGCGCGCTGCAGATTTCCCTGATTTTACGCTGCCACTTTTTGAAGACATGAAGAAGATGTTCAAAACAAAGACAGGTCGCGTTTTCATTTACCCCGCTTCCGGTACCGGTGGTTGGGAAGCAGCGGTAACGAATACACTCTCCGCGGGCGATAAGGTACTCATGTCGCACTTCGGGCATTTCAGTTATCTCTGGGTAGATCTATGTCAACGTCATGGGCTGGATGTGCAGGCTCTGGAAATTGACTGGGGTAAGGGTGTACCGGTTGATCAATACGCCGACATCCTGAAAGCTGATACAAATAAAGAAATCAAAGCAGTTTTCGCCACGCACAATGAAACAGCGACGGGCGTGGCAAGTGACATCGCTGCCGTGCGTAAGGCCCTGGATGAGGCTGATCATCCTGCCTTATTATTTGTTGATGGTGTCAGCTCAATTGGCAGTCTGGATTTTCGTATGGACGAGTGGGGCGTAGATCTTTGTGTTAGCGGTTCGCAAAAAGGATTCATGTTGCCCACAGGTCTCGCAATAGTGTGTGCCAGCCAGAAAGCACTCGAAGCGCGCAAAACAGCGAGCTTGCCACGGACGTTTTTCTCCTTCGACGACATGATTGCCACGAATGATAATGGATTTTTTCCTTATACGCCGCCAACGAATTTATTACGTGGCCTTCGTGAATCGGTAAATATGTTGCAAGAAGAAGGTCTGGATAATGTTTTTGCCCGTCATCATCGAATGGCGGTGGCGGTGCAAAAGGCGGTTGCCGCCTGGGGACTAACTTTGGTGGCGGAGGAAGAACGTTGGTACTCCGATACGGTTAGCGCGATCTACGTGCCGGAAGGTTTTGATGGCAATGAGGTCGCACGCCACGCTTACAAATACTACAACCTCGCACTGTCTATCAGTCTCGGTAAGATTGCCGGCAAGGCTTTTCGTATTGGCCATCTTGGTGATTTGAACGAAATGATGCTAATGACGCCCCTGGCCGGTGCCGAAATGGCTATGCACGATTTGGGTATACCGGTGAAATTAGGCAGTGGTGTCGCCGCCGCGCAGGCCTATCTTTGTAGTACGAAGCAGGCACGGATCTAAAAATTGTTGCCCTTCAATATCGCTTGAAGTTCGATAGTGAGGGTTTCAGTTTTATGCTCTTGCGTTGACTAGCGATGATTTGGGGCGCTCGTCGCCTCGAATGTGGAGGTCCGGCGAATATAACGCAATTTATCTAACTGGATTCCCGTTTTGAGGGAACAACGAAAAGTAAGTTAAAGATCAATCTTATTTATCTGGCCGCTGAATATTGTCCCTGTATAGGAGATGCAAATTATGAGTTTTACCCAGTATGAACAGGCGCGTACCCGCCTGCAACGAAGCGAACTCGCTGTGCCCGGCTCTAATCCTGGTATGTTTGAAAAAGCTGCGAAGTCAGCAGCCGATTTTATTTTTCTCGATTGTGAAGACGCCGTTATACCCGATGATAAGGAGCAGGCGCGTCGTAACATTATTGAAGGGCTAAATGATATAGATTGGCAAGCTAAGACCATGTCCGTGCGCATCAACGGATTGGATACACAGTATATGTATCGCGATGTAATCGATATCGTCGAACAGGCGGGTGAAAATCTGGATACCATCCTCATCCCAAAAGTCGGCACAGCTGCCGATGTCTACGTGGTGGATTGCATACTGACCCAAATTGAAGACGCTCTAGGATTGAAGAAAAAAATTGGCATTGAGTGTTTGATAGAAACCGCACTGGGAGGTGCAAATGTCATGTCGATAGCACAGTCTAGCAAACGCCTTGAAGCTTTACACTTTGGCGTAGCTGATTACGCAGCGAGTATGCGCGCTCGCACGGTCGTGATTGGTGGGCTAAACCCTGATTATCAATGTGAAGGCGCCCTGGCTGATCAATGGCACGCAGCATTAGTGAACATGGCCACCGCGTGTCGAGCTTTTGGTTTACGCGCAATTGATGGCCCATTTGGTGACTTCAATGACCCTGAAGCCTACAAAGCTGCCGCACGGCGGGCCGCGGCTTTAGGATATGAAGGCAAATGGGCAATACATCCAAGCCAAATTGAATTAGCAAATGAGGTGATGACGCCTCCTGAAGCCGAAGTGACGAGAGCAATACGAACACTTGAAGCGCTGGCAGAGGCTGCTAAAGCGGGTAAGGGTGCCGCACAGCTCGATGGCAAAATGATCGATGCCGCGTCCGAGCGTATGGCCCGCAATATTGTTACTCAGGCAGAGCTGGTCGCCACACGCCAGAAGTAATGTATGCGCCACTCTACTATCTCAAACCTTATTGCTTATAAATTTTTAATAGAGATACAACATGGATATTCATGAATATCAGGCGAAAGAAATCCTTTCGGATTTCGGCGTCATGATACCGCCGGGTGGACTAGCTTATAGTCCTGAACAGGCGGTATATAGATGCAAGGAAATCGGTGGCAAAAAATGGGTCGTCAAGGCACAGATTCATTCTGGTGCCCGTGGTAAGGCCGGTGGCATTAAGATATGTAATAACGATAATGAGATATGGAATGCGGCTAATGAACTTCTGGGTAAGCGTTTGATTACACATCAAACGGGTCCACAGGGTAAGGTTGTTCATCGTTTATATGTGGAAGCCGCCAGTGATATTGAAAATGAATTCTATATTGGCTTTGTGCTGGATCGACAGATGGAACGCATTGCCGTCGTCGCCTCTGCTGAAGGTGGTATGGAGATAGAGGATATCTCACAAAATAAACCCGATTCCCTTATTCGAATCTCGATTGAACCTGCTGTTGGTATGCAAGCATTTCAAGCGAGGGAGATTGCCTTTAAGTTGGGTATCGAAAAATCATTGATCAGTCAGGCGGTAACGACTTTGTTGGGTTGCTATCGCGCCTTCCATGATTTGGATGCAACGATGGTTGAGATCAATCCCTTAGTGGTAACCAGGGAACATCATCTTCTCGCCCTGGATGCCAAGATTTCTTTTGATGATAACGCCTTGTTTCGTAGTCCCAATATAGCTGAATTGCGTGACAAGTCTCAGGAAGATCCCCGTGAGATGAAAGCCGCAGATCGCGGACTGAGTTACGTCGGACTGGATGGCAATATAGGCTGCATTATCAATGGTGCCGGTTTGGCCATGGCAACAATGGACATGATTAAACATGCCGGTGGTGAACCGGCAAACTTCCTCGATATCGGTGGGGGCGCGTCCGCTGATCGCGTAGCCAAAGCATTCAATCTTGTGCTGTCCAATGAAAAGGTGGAGACCATGGTGGTCAACATCTTTGCTGGTATCAACCGATGTGACTGGGTAGCCGATGGTGTTGTACAGGCGCTTAGTAAGATTGATCTGAAAATGCCGCTTATCGTTAGACTCTCCGGCACCAATCAGGAAGAGGGCAGGCGTATTCTGAAAGAAAGTGGCCTGGCTATTATTATGGCAGACACGCTACAGGATGTAGCTGAGGAAGCCGTAAAAGCCTGGAAGGAGCAAAAGGGAAAATAAGAAGATGGCCATATTAATTGATAAAAATACCAAAGTACTTGTACAGGGCTTCACCGGCCAGATCGGCACATTTCATTCCACCGAAATGATGGAGTATGGTACTAACATCGTAGGCGGTGTCACACCGGGTAAAGGCGGGAACAAGCATCTGAATAAACCTGTCTTTGATACCGTTAAAGACGCCATCAGTGAAACTGGCGCCACAGCAAGCATCATTTTTGTGCCACCACCTTTCGCCGCCGACAGTATTATGGAAGCGGCTGATGCAGGAGTTAAATACTGCGTTTGTATCACCGATGGTATCCCCTCACATGACATGATTCGTGTGAAGCGTTACATGCGTCGTTACAGGGAAGATCAAAAGATGGTACTGACAGGGCCAAACTGCGCTGGCACTATCAGCCCGGGAAAATCCATGATGGGTATTATGTCTGGCAGCATATATAGGGAAGGCAATGTCGGCATCATCGGGCGTTCAGGTACTTTGGGTTATGAAGCGGCATCGCAAATGAAAGCCATGGGTATTGGTGTGTCTACCAGTGTGGGCATCGGCGGTGATCCCATTAATGGTAGTTCCTTCCGTGACCACCTCGCCCGATTCGAAGAAGATCCAGAGACCACAGCAGTAGTTATGATAGGTGAAATAGGTGGGCCACAAGAAGCCGAAGGCGCTGTATTTTACAAAGAAAATATGAAGACCCCTGTCATCGGGTACATCGCAGGATTGACCGCACCAAAAGGTCGTCGCATGGGTCACGCCGGTGCCATCATTTCCGCCTTCGGCGAGAGCGCCGCAGAAAAAGTGGAGATATTACAAGAATGTGGTGTAACTGTCGTACCAAACCCATCAGAATTCGGCAAGATCGTAAAAAGCGTATTAGCGCAGCTATGAAATACACGGATCAAATAGCGCACAGAGTTTCTCGTTCTTTCGTTTTGACGTGAGAATGCATATTGAGTGAAGTCCGATCCGGGTAAACGAGGGTCCTCGAAATATAGAATATAGTCAGCCGTCGTTCTGGTGAATGCCAGAATCCAGTCAGATAAATTCCGCTGCAAGCGGTGCATTATCTGAGCATACGTCAGGAGATAAAAAGTGAGCAAACCAAAAGTAGTTATCACAAGAAAATGGCCAGAGCAGGTCGAGCAAAAACTACAGGAACTCTTCGATGTACAATTAAACGAAGACGATCATCAAATGAGCGTGGCGGAATTACAGCAAGCTCTGCAAAGTGCTGATGCTCTCTGCCCCACAGTATCAGACACTATTAGCGCCGAAGTCCTTAATGTTGATTCGAAGACGGTTAGAGTACTTGGGAGTTATGGGGTCGGTTTCAATCACATCGATCTGGACGCAGCGAAAGCAAATAAGCTCGTGGTTACCAACACACCGGAGGTCCTCACGGATTGCACCGCAGATCTAGCGATGACATTAATGCTTATGGTTGCCAGACGCGCTGGTGAAGGTGAACGCCATGTGCGCAGTAAGGAGTGGACCGGCTGGCGTCCGACACACATGATCGGTACTAGTATTACTGGCAAAACCCTGGGGTTAATTGGCATGGGTCGTATTGCACGAGCGATGGCACACAAGGCTCATCATGGTTTTGGTATGAAAATAATTTTCAACGACCCTTATCCACCGCCACAGGAACTAGCTGAGTCATTACAGGCGGAATCGCGTGACAGTATCGAAGAGGTGCTGCAGGAAGCAGATTTTATTTCCCTGCATTGCCCAGGAGGTAAGGAAACCTATCATCTGATCAATGAAGAACGACTTGGACTGATGAGAACCTC
>JBLIML010000266.1:0-5351 GCA_047638675.1 Planctomycetota bacterium
GAGGAATTTGGTATTTTTTGCGCCGCTATTCGTGAGTTACCCAAGCAATCTCAGCGCGCATTTATTTTGAAAAAAGTCTATGGATACAGTCTAAAAGAAATCATGATAGAGATGGATGTTGGTCAACCGACGGTAGAGTCGCACATTGTAAATGCAACCAAAAAATGTGTGGAGTATATGCGAAACCGTAATGTGGAATTTAATGGAAAAAAAGTAGGATTGAGGGATCATAACAAAGTATTTTGGGGTGTACAGAAAGGAGTAAAAGAATGAGTAGGGTGATCTCAATTAATAGTGAAGAAGTGCGTTTAGATGCTGCGACCTGGTGGATTTTAAAAATTGATAGTAACGCTCTTACTGATCAGGAGCGCTCGAGTCTGGCAAGTTGGTTGGATGAAAACCCCAAGAATAGTGAGGTCTTTTTAGAGGTTGCTAGCGTTTGGGATAAAACAGATGTACTTTCATGTCTTTCCGAACTTTTCCCGCATTCACAAAAAGATACTGCTAGGCCAAAAGAAAAAGTCTATTTTTGGGATTTTAAGCCAGCGATATATGTAATATTAGCTGTTGTGACGATCAGTTTTACGGTATTTTTCAATTCAAAACCTTTAAGTTTACAGCCACATCAAACCGCTACCTATGAAACTGAAATTGGAGAGAGAAAAGTAATATTATTGCCAGATGGTAGTGAAGTAGTGATGAACACCAATAGCAAGATTTCACTAGATTATTCCTCGTCCGCTCGATTACTAAGGCTAGCACAAGGAGAAATTTATGTGCGAGTTGCCAAAGAGAATAGGCCTCTATCTGTTATAGCGATTGATCAAATTGTCCAGGCAAAGGGTACTGAGTTTGTGGTTGAAATAACTAATGATCAGAAAGTCGATGTGATGGTAACTGAAGGCCGAGTTGTTGTTGGTGTCCAGCCGCTTAAAAACCAGAGTACAAAGAAAAGATCTATGCAAAATAATTTAACTTCTCCACCAATATTAGTTCAATTAGCTGATAACAGTAATAGTTTAAGCGCGGGCGAACAGCTTACTTTAGGAGAGTCAGATGCTAAAAAGACAATAATTGAGTCTGATGATATTGAGGTTAGATTGTCATGGAAAAAGGGAGGGCTAATTTTTAGATCTGTTCCACTCGAAAAAGCCCTGAGACAGGTAGAGCGCTATACGCCTGTAGAGTTTGAAGTGTTAGATGACACATTAAAGTCCAAGGTATTAACGGGACGCTTTAGAACTGGTGATGTTACAGCATTGCTAGACATGTTAGAGACTAACTTTGGTGTTCACGCCGAATTCGATGGCGCAGACCGCATTTTGCTTAGGAGCGCACAATAGATGGAGTGCACTTCATGGAAATTTCTCACTGATTCGTCTTTATGGCGAGTGCGAGAAAATTCTCTTGTTTGTGGTCTACGATTTATTTTGCTTCCGATACAGGTGCTCGTTTTTAGCACAACACTATCGGCAAGTGATAGCGTCAATGAAAGTATTGTTGACTTTAATATTCCTCCACAAGCTTTATCTTCAGCGCTCATTGAGTTTGCTGAACAAGCTAATTTGACTTTAATTTTCCCTGACCAGTTAGTTCAGGGGAAATTATCCAAGGCGGTATCCGGCTTATCCATGCCACGCACAGCTATTAGCCAAATACTTGTGGGGACAGGGTTAGCACCGGATTTCAGCAGGCATAACTTTTATACAATAAAGATATTGCGTGAGGGAGAAGGTATGAAAAGTAAAAATAAGATTGGTTTAGTTGGTGCATTCGCAGCAGCCGTTGCTGGAAGTACAATGGTCCACGGGCAAGAAAAAAAGGGTATCTCGATCGATGAAGTTATAGTCACAGGTTCGAATGTTCAAAGATCTGGTTTTGAGGCGATATCTCCGGTTCAAGTAATGAATCGAGAGCAGATGTTAGCGGAGGGTGCAAAAACAATCACCGATTTTGCCATTAATCTTCCTGCAAATATTGGTTCCGAGTTTCAATCAGAATCTGGGTCGCTCATAGGCACTGCCCAGTTTAATCTCCGTGGCCTGGGTTTGGGGTCGACGTTAACGTTGATCAATGGCCGTCGAGGTGGCGTATCGGCAGTTGCGGATGGCGGAGGAAACCAGTTCTTCGACATAAACCAGTTGCCCGTGTCGATGATTGAACGCGTCGATTTCCTCACCGACGGTGCTTCAGCCGTTTACGGCTCTCAAGCGGTTGCGGGCGTTGCCAACATTGTGACTCGTAAGAACTTTGAAGGTTTTGAATTTACTGTCGACACCCAAAGTTCGGGCGGCCCTGGCATTGACCAGCATCAAATTGGCTTTGCATTTGGTTCGTCAGGTGATAGCGCTACGAAGGTCAATATCTATGGTGGGTACACGACTCGGAATAGAGCGGACCGTTCAGACTTTGACTTTATTAACGAACGCGTTCTGGGCAATGGTGATCCAACAGCTTCAAAAACGCTGTCGGCCTTCGGTAGCCCGGGAACGTATCGTGCAGTTAACGATTTGGGAACCGCTGGTACAGGATCTAACTATCCCGATCCCGACTGCGAGGCTGCGGGCGGTATTCTGAAAGCTCCGTTCTGCCGGTTTAGCTTTGCAGATCAGGTGTCTGTGATCCCTGAAGAGTCCAGGATACAGCTTTTCTCAGAGGCCACTCATGACTTCAACGATAATATAAAAGCTTTTGTAGAGACCAGTTACTCATCTAACAAAATCTCTCGGACGCTGGGGCCCTACCTGTTTAAGCACGGGACGCTAACGTCTGGACGCATGTTTATCCCCGGCGACCACCCCTTCAATTTCTTTACTGATGATAGTGACGGAGGCCTCGACTACATCGGACCAGACAACTGGGATGGCTCAGTTCATCAGGGAGCAGATCTTGAATTGCGTGGACGTCCGTTTGGTGACGAATATAACGGCGGCAGGGGACCTGCTGATCTTGAAATCGATCTGTCCTACATGCGTATGCTAGGTGGGATAACCGCTGATCTGTCTGATCAATGGAGTGTTGAAGCTTCCTATATGTTTGCTCGATCAGACCGCGATGAAACCAGGCCCTTCAACTACATCTCAAGTGTTGTTAATAGTAGATTATTGGACGGTAGCTGGAATCCATTTGGCACTCGTTTGGCAAATCCTACCCTAGTATCGCCAAAGGATGGAGTGAGCATTGCAGCGAACTCTGACGACGTCTCTGATAGCCTCCATACCTTAAATATCAACGCATCAACTGCAGACCAAGAGGTACTTGAAGTAAAATTTGTGGGCGAAGTGGGTGCCTTGGCTGGCGGAGGCATCGGCGTTGCTGCGGGAATGCAGCATCGATCGGAGTCCTTTAGCTATTCGCCTGATCCTCTGGATGTTTCGGGACTGGGTAACGGACCGGATGCGCCAATTACAGGTGGTCAAGATGTAGACGCAGTTTTTGTCGAGGCTATGTTCCCCGTCAGCGATTCGATCACAGTACAGGCGGCTGTGCGTTATGAGGACTATGGAACCGTAGATACCACCGATCCAAAACTCGCTGTTCGTTGGCAAGCGACCGAAAATTTTGGTGTGCGCGGCAGCTGGGGAACGTCATTCCAGGCCCCATCGGTTAGGCAGATGAGCGTTTCAAGTCAGTCTTCAATTATCGATGATCCGGCATCACTCAACCCAGGAACTGGTCAGCTGGAGTGTGTTAATCGCGATGTCACTAATATCGCTATTGTCACTACCCAAGGGGGAGATTCCCTTAAGCCTCAAAGTGCCGATTCATTGACATTTGGATTTGTGATGGACTGGAAAGGCGCCGATATCAGCCTCGATTATTGGAATTTTGATTACGATGACCTGATTACCTCTGATGAGGGTGCCCAGGCCATCTTGCAAAATGACTGTCAGGACGGAACACCCGATGATGCAAGAGTGCGCCGACGTGCTGATGGCACGGTGGCTGAAATTACGTCTGAGTTTGTTAACACGGGCTCCGTTAAAACTGATGGTATAGATGTTTCTGTAGCCTATACAATCGATTCATTCAGTTACTTTGATGCCATCAATTTAAGTCTAGGCGCAACATACGTAAATAAATTTGAGGTCCAAACTGACAGTGACTCGGCCAAATTTGATGGCGCAGGCTCTCGAAACTTTAGTAATCAGTTCCGTTCGATGCCCAAGTTGAGAGGCAACCTAGGTGTCAAATTTGAGAAAGGCGTGCATACCTTAAGTACTCAACTCAGATATATCGATGGCTACGAAAATGATCAATCGGATACTCAGATTGATAGTTTTCTCACCTTAGATGGCCAGTACTCGATTCAGCTATTCCAGGACCGAACGCGATTTTCAATGGGTGTTAAAAACCTTCTGGACGAAGAACCTCCGACATTGGGCGAGAACGTCCGTCCAGGATATGACAACGTCATTCATAATGTTCTGGGCAGAACCCTCTATATGTCTCTGACGCAGTCGTTTTAAAAATTCCCTATCGAGTCACGTTAAGAGGTTACTAAAGGCTGTTGTGCCATGGAGGGCGCAGTAGTCACCTATACCTATATATCAGTGCATTCAGTTTCCGCTGATCCTATCTTATAATTCTAATCCTTATAAATTCGCCGTTGGTAAAAATAATGAGAATCGAAAAATCCGCCATACGCTTTTGGATGGCTCTGGATCACCAGATAATCGGTCGGATCATGGGGCCGCTTGTATTTCTACTGTTGATGAGTTTTAGTGAAACTCAATCATTTATGCCGGAAACTGCGTGGCGCACCGCCGCAGTAGGTCTATGGATGGCCATTTGGTGGGCAACAGAGGCTGTTCCTGTGCCGGTTACTGCATTCCTGCCGCTAGTCACTTTTGATCTACTGGGTATTGCATCGGTGAAGGAAACTGCATCACATTATGCTCATCCTATTATCTATTTGTTCCTTGGCGCCTTTATTCTTGCGCTCGCTGTAGAGCGGTGGAATTTACATAAACGAATTGCATTATTGATTTTGATACGCACTGGCACCAATGGTCGACGGCTTGTCGGAGGCTTCATGTTAGTGTCTGCCTTTCTGTCGATGTGGGTGAGTAATACATCCGCGACAATGATGTTACTGCCCATATCACTCTCGGTAGCCGGTGTGGTGCTTGCCAATGTGAAGGACCTGAGCGATAAACAAAAGTCCGATTTTCGAACAGCATTACTATTAGGGTTAGCATTTTCAGCCAGTATCGGGGGGATGGCAACTCTCATCGGGACCCCAACTAACGCACTATTTGCAGCCGTAATGAAGGAAACGTATGGGATAGAAATTAGCTTCCTTAGTTGGATGTTCGTGGGTCTTCCGATCAGTGCTGTTTTACTCCCGT
>JBLIML010000267.1:0-5349 GCA_047638675.1 Planctomycetota bacterium
GAAGCACGAATCACACCTGGTTGCGCTGGTATTTGGAGCGAGGAACAAACTAAAAAATGGAAGCGAATTGTTGATTTTATTCATGCAAATGGTAATGCAAAAGTTTGCGCACAAATAGGCCATGCCGGGCGCAAAGGTGCGACCTGTATCCCCTGGGAAGGTGGCATCGATCAACCACTTGCGACAGGTGCGTGGGAAATAACTTCTGCCTCGGCATTACCCTATCTCACAACCAGTCAGGTACCGCGGGAGATGACTGTTGAAGACATGGAAAAAGTCAGCCATGATTTTGTTCTTGCTGTCGAGAATGCGCTTCAGGCAGGTTTTGACATGATTGAATTACATTTGGCCCATGGTTATTTGCTGTCTGCATTCATCAGCCCTTACACAAACCTTCGCACTGATGAGTTTGGCGGAAATATCGCCAATAGAATGAAATTTCCTTTGCAGGTACTAAAGGCCGTTAAGAAGGTCTGGCCAAAAGATAAACCCATATCCGCAAGAGTGTCTGCGACAGATTGGGTTGAGGGAGGAATTACAGAAGAAGATATGTTGTCGATGGCAACAATGTTAAAAGATAATGGCGTCGACATTATTAATGTTTCAACGGGGCAGGTGGCCAAAGAAGAAGATCCGATTTATGGACGCATGTATCAGGTCCCGTTTGCAGATCAAATTCGCAATGACGTTGGCATTCCGACTATTGTCGCCGGCAATATCTCTACAGCAGATCAAGTCAATACCTTAGTTGCTGCAGGAAGAACAGACATTGTTGCCCTGGCAAGACCCATAATGAATGATCCGCAATTAGTGCTGAACGCGGCCGCACACTATCAACATTCCACACAGCCCTGGCCGCCCCAATATATCTCTGGGAAATTCGCAGCCGAAGCGAAGGCCAACAAAGATAATATGGAAGAACTGGAACTGCGACTTGGGGCCAAACCGCCTAATCCTATGGACTCATTGGCTATCGCCATTGCGCGTGGTGATGTTCTGTCTGAAAAGTAATGCAGGCAAGTGCGCAGAAGAGAATAAGGAAATTAAATTCGACTTATATCAACATCACTACTCTGTGCTTCTCATTCCCCGCTGTTGTATTGCTATGCCAAACAACCAGAAGACTGGGATGCCTTGCAAAAGGCCTTTATAGAACGGACGCAAGCCATATCGGATTTTTATCCCGAGCTTGTCTTTGCATTTGGATCGGATCACTTTAATGGTTTCTTTCTTAAGACCATGCCAGCATTTTGCGTGGGTCTTAGCGCCGAGGCCTCCGCTGATATAGGCGGTTTTGCGGGAGCCTTAGACGTACCCGAAAAGACGGCCTTCAAGTGTGTTGAGTATCTCCGCGAACACGATGTAGATAGCGCGGTGTCTTATCAAATAACCGTTGATCATGCTTTTTCTCAAACCATTCATATTGCATTAGGGGCATTGACGGCACGTCCCACCATTCCCATCTTTATCAACTGCATTACCAGACCTTTCGTGCCTTTTAGACGCAGTCGCTTACTTGGCGAAGCTATCGGTCGCTTTGCTCTAAGTTTGAACAAGCGTGTGTTATTTTTGGCCTCTGGTGGCATGTCACATCATCCGACGCGATATTATCCCGAGCACGGTAAAGGAGAGTCAGGTGTTGAAGCCTGGAAGCTATCCGGTGGCGATGATCCGGACTCTTTTACATCAACGCAATGGTTGGAACGTTTGGATGTAATGCATCGTGAAGGCGCAAAGATGATTGCAGACGGCGAACGCACGGCGAAAGATATGCGTTTGAATCCAGAGTCGGATCAACGGTTTTTAGACGTGTTAATACGAAATAAACTTGAAGAATTTGATAACTGGAATCAAGTCAAACTGGTGGAGGAGGGCGGTATAGGCTCTATGGAATTACACACCTGGATCGCTGCCGCTGCGGCACACAAAGCCGCCGGTGGAAAAGCGCCTGTTAAAGATTTCTATTCGGTTGCAACAGAAATTGGTATCGCGGCAGGAATTGTTCATGCCAATTAAATTCAGCAACTTTTATCACAAGACATAATTAATATGATCGCCAGTCATCTGTTCCTTCAAAAGAATGGGCGACACGGTAGATACTGGGTTCGTCATAGTTTTTCCCGATCAACATCATAGCCACCGGTAAACCAGAACGGGTGGCACAGGGGACAGACATTGCTGGATGCCCGGTAATGTCAAATTGACAGGTATTGAGTATCGTATTGAAAGCACTTGCGACTATCTCTTCACTTGTCAAATCAGCTTTGCTCGCGGGGTTGCGAGTGGGTTTTTGTACGCAAGTTGGCATAAGTAAAAGATCAAAGTTTTTAAGTGCCGCATCATATGCATTGCGAAGCTTTATCAGCAGGTTTTTCGATTTCGCATAATATTTACCTTGATAGCGCTCAAGGTATTTGGCCAATAACATAATCATCTGCACATTGACTGGGCACTTATCGAGCTTACTTTCCCAGTTTTTCATAACATTAAACAAGGCAGGAGAATACACACCATTATGGCTATAGCCTGAACCTCCATTTCGAAGAGACTCCCTGATGCCATCAGTAACAATGCCTTCCCATATCGATACGCCTTCCAGATGCATAGGAATGCTGACATCCTCAATCTCAATACCAAGTTTCGCAAGCCGTAAACTCGCATCACGCACAGCCTCGTCAACAGCGCGATCGGATAAAGGGTGAGCAAAGCCCTCTTTAACTACGCCAATCTTCATGCCTTCGACGCTTTGCCCTAATGACTCAGTATATTTGTGCAACTGTAACTGTCCTTGTCGACTATCCAGACCATCGTAACCCGCCAGCACTTCAAGCAGCAGAGCATTGTCTGAGACATTTGCGGTAATAGGACCCACATGATCGAGCATGGCCTCCATGCCTATTATGCCTGTGTATGGGATCAGGCCATGGGTTGCTTTCATGCCATAGACACCACAAAAGCTGGATGGAATACGAATCGACCCCGCTTGATCACAAGCCAGCGCCATATCGATTTCCCCACTACCCACAAGGGCCGCGCTACCGGAGGATGAACCACCAGCAGAATAGCCTGACTGACACGGGTTATCGACAATGCCACTACTGGCAGTTGCTGAAATACACATGAATTCACACACTGCCTTACCACTAATTTCAGCGCCGGCATCGAGCAGACGCGTAACGACTGTTGCATCGAAGTCCGGGGTGAAATTTTCCATGATGGAAGTACCATTAGCCAAAGGTACCTTAGCCACGAAAATATTATCTTTGATGGCGACTCGTCGCCCTTTTAAAGGTCCACTTTCATTACCCTTTAAATCTGTGAGCACAGCCCAGGCCCCTAGTGAATTTTCTCTAGCGTCTGGATAACGAAAAGATCTGTTGGGATATTGAAGTGGCGGAAGACTATCCGCTTGTTCATCTAGATATTTATAAGCGCCAGAAAAAGGCCCCAGATAAGCCACGATTTCCTGCAGAAGTGTCTCATCCAGATCATGGCCCATGGATGCCGCTATTGATTTGAGTTCGTTTAGGTCGGGTGATTTGAAACTCATAATGTCTCTCTCCTTTGAAAAAATTTACTGTCCGTATAATGTTCAGTACAAGCAATGGTATTCACTATTTTGATTATCGTGATTGCCGCTTACTGGTGTATTATAAATCACTGACACGAGGGTTGATACCCAGAAAAAGGACAAATACTAATGCAAAATTATGCCAGGAATAAATTACCTACCACAATTCTATCTTTATACATTTTAATCAATATTTCCGCTTGTACTGACCAGATCACGTATAAGGATACCGGTAACGAATCTCAACTTGTCAGTGAAAATGAATTGCCCGAAGTGAAATTTTGTAAGGTGCCTGACCCTAAAGTACCGTCGTCCGCGTTTGATATATATCATTCAAATTCCGATGAATACAGTGGCTACTGGGTTAACTATCAATGCAAACAAAGCTGCGAAGATTGGAAACAATGTCAGGTTCCGGCTTATTCGGAAGACAAGGGAGCCTTGATCCCTGACGGACGTAATCCTGAGTTATCGAAACAGGCATTAGCATTTGTTGTTGATGGCATGGCAGGTCACCTTACATTAAGTAATGACGGCAATAAGACGGTATTTATCCATACAGGTGCTGGTGGCACGCGGTATTACATAAAGCCTGCTGATACCCTCGAAAAAATGTCCCTGGCAAAAACGGTGATGATTCGTTGGGAAAAGGGCTACACATCGCCCATTGTTCAGACACCGTTTACAAATCCTATTACCTGGGGTTGGTATTCTCGTACTTCGGCTGAGGCGACAAATATAAAGGAACTCAATAAACGTGTCGCCAGCCTTATTGCATGGAGCCACGACAATCTGTCGGATTCAAACAAGTTCGGCACACTGGGATGCAGCATGGGTACCAACGCCACCTTTGGTCCGGTTCTCTGGCACGGACTGGATCCCATTATCGATTATCAGGTGTTTGTCGGCGGACCCAATATGTGGGATCTAAATGCACAGTGCGCAAGACGACATTATAAAAAAGGTTATTGTGATCTTGATGGTGTCACCAATTGTAGTCGTGATGATGATTGCCTATCTCTCGACAAAACAGCCCACTGTGTAAAACCAGGTCCATATACGACCATTGATCTTTTATTTAATCAATTGCCCAACCACATACATGCGACAAATGCCTGCGATATCAGAGCGAGCGACCCATCGACGAAGCCTTACCCGCCTTTCGATGAAAGCAGCATGGGATTCGCAAGCGGCGCTGATTGGGAGATTGATCATCAAATGGATTTTTTGGTTAATCTGGGCGCAAAGCAGGGCGGTAATTATACTGAATTGGGCAGTGATAAATATTGGGGGTTAGGTCATTTTCCTTATGTCTTTAACAAGATTGAGCCAGATGAGAATAAGCACTGGCACAGCATTCCTGAAAGTCATCATTGTGACGGCATGTACAAAGAGGCTCTTGATCTGATTAAAGAAAGAATGGCGCTATAAATTGGCAGCTAAACGATAATGGCTAAATTAAGACATATAGCAATGCAGGTAAAAGATCTTGAGTCGAGCGCAAAATTTTATGAGGACAGCTTCGAACTCGAACGGGTGGGTCAAGCACAGAGTCCCATTGGCAATGCCGTGATGTTGTCTGATGGCGTTATGAACCTGACCTTACTGCATTTCACTGAAGGTACTAAAGGCGCTATCAATGGAGAGGATTGGTGTGGTTTACATCATTTTGGTTTTGTCGTAGAGGACAAAGCGAAGACAGCCGCCGCCATTGAAAAAAACGGCGGTGAGTTTTTTATGCAAATACCAGATATCTATCCGGGTGTCGATGCCGAAAC